>NZ_ATVI01000006.1:0-322690 GCF_000420645.1 Nevskia ramosa DSM 11499
CGGATACGACGGCAGACGGTGGAGCATCCTTTTGCCACGCTGAAAGCCCGGATGGGCGCGACACACTTCCTGACCAGAACCCTGCCTCGCGTCAGTACCGAGATGAGCCTGCATGTGCTGGCCTACAACCTGACACGGGCACTGAACATCTTCGGAACGAAGCAACTGATCGGAATGATCAGGGCGTGAGGTTGCGCCCGATTTTTCAACCTTTGCCGTCGCACCAAATTGACGAAAGGACAGGACAATCTCGAACTTTCGATCGCGCCAGCTCACCGACATAATCTATTCCGACGCGTTTTCACACAGCCTCAGCCCCAAACGGATGTTCGCGTTCGACTCGCTTCGCGTATCCGGCCGGCCAGAGGAAGCGCTGACAGGCGTCAGCTTCCGGCACCTGGATTCCCCGGAGAACCAAGCCGGCCCGCGAGCACATATCCGTCCACGAACTCGCAGCGTGACCCAAATGCGGCGCTCTTTAGTGGTAGGCTCAGTCCGCCAAGAACGGGTTACGACGAGCAATCCATGCTGAGCGTTACAAAAGATTTCTCGCTTGACGAATTCGAGGTGTTGGCGCTTGCAAACTCGAAGGACGGCGCCGACGTCCTGCAGGTTCCAAGCAATCCGCCTAAGTACAGAGGTGCGCTCGGAGCCGAAGCGGCTCTCGTTCAGCTGGTCCTATCGTGGGCACGTGCGCACCCTGAAGGGGCGCTACGAACATACGTTGACCCCGAACTGCTAGATGAAACGCTGGGTAACGTATGCGCTGAGGCCCACGGGCTTGTCGGCCTTATCATGGCGGCCCAAATACTAGACAAGCACGGAACTGCATTTTCTCGCCAAGTAGCACTCGCCGCGGCAATACCTTTCATTGAGGCAATGGATGCTGGCGGAGATCGACTGACAGACTCGGCGAAAGGCCGTTCCATCAGCTTGATCTGTGTGAAGGCTGCAAAGCGTGAGTATCTATTTCCTCTATATAGCAATCGTACGGCTGCTTCGATTAGGAGCCGTTCAGAGTTTTCTTCGCTCCTCCGTCTTATCTTTCAGACTGTCGTTCCGACGGCAGATCGCGATTTCTTCGGGCCACGCGACCCCGCAGTCATGGGTGAACTTTGTTACGAGTTGATGAAGAATACTGATGCTCATGCAACAACGGATGCCAAGAAAAATCAGTACAAGCGCAATGTTCGCGGCATGCTTGCCCGATACTCAGACGTTGACTTCGATTTCATTTCCCACTTTACGGCAGGGCGCCCTTCGCTAACGCAGTATCTTCAGCAACGAGTCAGGACGACCGACTCTAGAAAGAGCCTACGGGCATTTGAGCTTTCTATTTTCGACGCGGGACCCGGACTGGCACGTCGCCAACTCGGAAGAGAGTTCTCAGAGATGACACCCGAAGAGGAGTTGGCCGCGACCACTCAATGCTTCCGCTTCGGTATAACTACCAAGGATTCTAGATCGTCTGGTGCTGGTCTAACGTTCACCTGGCGCATGCTGCGCTCGCTTCGCGGCATGATCAGAATCAGAACCGGGCGCTATTGCCTGTATCGCCATTTTTCCGGGAACGAGTCCGACAGTGATTTCGAACTTTGGCACTGGGATGAACAACATCCCGTGTTGGCGCCAGTCGAAGGACTACTGATAAGCATCATTCTTCCGATCAGGGCATAGCGTGTCCCGATTCTTTAACTTCCGCGCGTCATTTGCGCTTGCTGGCGACACGCACAATCGCGAGGTGCTGGTTGTATCTCAGGGCTTCCAGCGATTTGAAGCGGATGACTTGACCGCAACGCTAGAGTCAACATTAGAGAGCGAAGTCCTCCCCGACGACATTTTCATTCTAGTGCCATTAGCAAGCTTTGACGAGGTAATGAAGCAGTGCCACTCCGACGCGTCACTTAAAACTGCCCTGCAACGTGGGCCGACCATCTGGGCACGAGTTTTGGTCGGTATTAATGGGTACGGCCTTGTCGGGAAGGCCGAATCCTTGGGTGGAATCCAGCCTCTCACAGAATCACAGATAGAAGAGGCATTTAAGCGAGCTATTCAGGAGGGCCTCCATCACATCGCCGTAAATCACAATGTTCTGAAGCATGCACCTGCCGGATGTGTGTTTGTGAAACCGTCCGGTGATGTCCTCGATATCTTTCTTCTCGCAGCCGATCTTCTTCAATCTGAGGCTGAGATCGTGTTCGTCGGAATTGCGGTCCTTCAGAAGATTGGGAAGCAGCTCGATGGGGTCCGGACTATCTATATAGATACGATGTCGATGCAACCATTGGCACGAGCGGTTGTTGCATTTGCGCAGAGTGCGGGTCGGTACGTTGCTCCTTCCGTTCAGAGCTTTCATTCATACACCGGCATAGAAGCACTCAGGCCCGAGATGCCTGAAAAGATTCTTTGCCTAATATCGGCCTCAACAAGCGGAGCGCTTGCCAAACGATTCGCAACGCACGCACGTTGTCCCGGAAATCGCATCGTTACGTGCCTGGATGTAGAAGATCATCGTGACGACAGCCATGTTCTCATCAATGTACAGACCCTTTTCAACGTAAATGTACGTGGCAGAGACAAGGGGAGACCTGGCGCAGCTCGTGTTCAGTTGGCTGGCGAGTTCTTTGGTTCGACTGCAAGCCCACCCCGAGCCGTAGTCTTATCCCTAAAACACGCTGTCGCGGATCTAAAGCGCAAAGTTGGGCTGTTCGGAGTCCAGAAAATGTTCGCATTGGACTTTGCGGCTCCGGGCGCGGATCAACCGCGTGCACTTGCCATCGACGGCGCTGCGTTGATGTTGGTGGACTCGTTCAAGGAGTGGGTCAATCAACGTCTGCGCTGGAGCGTTCCCGGAACGACCAAGTGGATTGTTCATGCCGATGATCCAGTGTCCGCAGACATGGCGTCCTTCTGCGAAAGACAGATTGAGCAAATGGGCCTGCCGAAGCCCGATGGTCTTATCAATGCATCGGATCTTGGCGGCAAGACACCGATGTCGACCGATCATGGTGTGCTCATCGTGTCCGCTGTGGTACGGTCAGGGACACAACTCGCATCGATAAGCCGCGACCTTCGATTGTTCGCGCCAAAATCTCCACGTACATTCCTAATCGGCGTCGCGCTTCCGATCAGTAGCTCCGCCTACAAAACGACCGAAGCAAATCTGCGAAAGGGTCCAAAGTCATGGGACTATGCCGTGGAGACTTGGTTTTCGATGGCCGCTGGCCATTCTGACGGTATGTCTTCTTGGGACGAGGAACGGGCGCTGTTGCTCCACCTTTTGGAAGAGCAGGTCGACCGGCCATTTGCCACATGGGCGGAGGCGAGGTTCAAGGCTATTAGCGATACCGGGACGGCTGGCTCAACCCCTCGATTACATAGCACTACATCAGGTGCGCCTCTGGTTCTCAGACGCGACTTCGTATTCCTCGACAACCCCCACGAATTAACCGACCAAGCTCTCGTCTACGCGCTGATTTCTGCTACGTTACAAAATGCTCGTGAGAACAGCTTTATTGCCGAGGATCTTCAGTTGCGATCGAGTGCCTATGGGCACGTCGTTCTTTCCCCCGAATGTTTTACCCGCTACAACGACGGTGTAATCCAAGCCTCGCTGCTTAGAGCGGCCTACCCTTCGGAATTGGACTTTGAATCCTCGCCGGAACTGAGCGCCGATATGAGCCGTATCTTGCGGAGAGTCTTTCAGCATCATCGGTTAGAGCGCGGCGAAGCCGCGACTGAGTTCGCTACAGCGCTCGCAACTCAACGGATGCGTATCGCGAAGACTTGGGGCAAGCGCCTACTAGATGACGAACTGCTTGCCTCCGTGAAAGACGTCCCTGAACTTTACGGACTTCTCGACTTCGCTCGACACCGTTATTACTGGGATGGAAGCCGATAGAGAAGCCGAAGCAGTCATTCAGCGAGTGGCTGATACGGGCCGAAGATTTGCAGAGATCGATGTTGGTTATGGGTCGGTGGCAGCTCCGCATATTTGATTCTGCGAACGACCGTTATTGGTACAGACCGGCCCTCACGTTATCAAGCCGCGAGTTCTTAGCCGATCGCCTCACGTGCCGTTCTCCGGACGTCTAGCGCGGTAATACTTGATCAACTAAGCGAGAAGCCCCAGGAGTTCCTGAACTGAGCCAATGACAGGACGAAGCGCATCATTGCCCGGCTTCACTGCTACATGGCTAGATCGGCGCACAGTATCGGATCGTACGCCGATCAAGGAGTACTGGTTATTGTTGGGGGTACTTTTGGGGGTATGCTGACAATATTAAACAGAGAAAACGCGACGGATAGGGCGATTCGGAGCCTAGTTTGATGCCCTCCTTACACCGGTTTTTGTGCGGGGCTTGCACCAAGCCCCTCGGCTCCCGGAATCAAGGACTTGAAAAAGCGCCTCCGGCGTTTTCCCGCTCCGGTTGCCTGTATCTCTGGATATTCGTGGGCAGCAGGCTGGGCAACTTTCAAAACGACGGGAAGTTATCCATGCCGCTAGCCGGCGCGCGCTCCGAAGAATCGCTTGAACCCGTTCCCGGCGCGGAGCATTCAAAAACTATAGTGCCTGTAGGACCCGATCTACCGGCCTATCTGGTCAGCAGTTGCGATGGCCGAGGGGAACGCATGTCGTCTTTGATGGCTCTGCCGTACAGTCATTCTCGAGAAGCGTCGGTGAGTCTGTATTCCCTATCGAAACCCATTGGGACTCGACGCGGCGACGGTCTCGGATCAATCGACAGGACGATGCCTAATACTGCTTCGGCCGGGCTATGCGACATTTTGTAGCTAATTGGCGTTGGACGTCACATGGAGATGGTCATGCAGCCTCCAAGACGCTTTGATATCGAAGAGTGCCGAGCATTCTTCACCTTGTTTGCTCGCTTTGAATACGCAATGAAAGCCGCTGGCATTCGGCAAGCCCGAAAATCTGGTGCGGTGGAGGCTGACTGGAATCAGCTCGCAGATGACGTGGCCTCCGATCTAATGGCAATGTCAGAAAAGAACATCAAAGAGGCGCGCGCCTATCTGCTTCAGCAGCCGCCCAACAGACAAGATTTGGAGGGAGACAAATTAGTCTGGTCCGCCGCGCCAGCGAGCCGGGGTAGCGATGCAAAAGACTTGTTTGTCTACATCTGTCGCGTTAGGAGCAATTTATTTCACGGTGGAAAATTTCAGGGCCGGTATTTAGCTGATCCGGAGCAAAGCTCACAGCTAATTGGGTCTTCCACCGCCATCCTGATCGCAGTCCTTCAACTTCGGCCTCAGTTGAGCGAGGCGTTCAATGGGTAAGATGACGTCCAATCTTCAGCTCCATGCGACGATTGAGCGTCAAACAACCGCCGCCAGCATATGAGCATCGAATTCCTGAAGACTGACTTCGAGAAGGTGAGCTACCTGCTCAACATGCTTGTTGCGCATGCAACAGGAAATCCTGCTGAATCAAGCGAGTACGAGACCCTCAGACATCAGCTACTTTCGAACCAGGCAGTCGCAGACGGACTTCCGGCCTGGGTGAAGACGCATCGAAACCTGGACTCGTTCTGGGGCTTCATCCAACCGAAATTCAAATCGTATGCGGAACGTCGAACTTATTTATCCGAGCAGTTCACACCCCTGCTTGACGCCCTCGAATTTAATGACCTGAAATTGCTTCAGAACTCAACGAACGTACGGAAGCGGCAGAAAGAATCTTCGGTTACGCGAAATAAGCGTAAGGTTTTTATCGTTCACGGCCGCAACAACGAAGTCAAGCAAGAAGTCAGTCGCTTCATCGAGCGCCAAGGAATCGAAACCATCGTCCTGCACGAGCAGGCGAGCGCTGGAATGACAATCATCGAGAAGATCGAGCACTACGCGAATGATGCAGATTTTGCTCTAGTTCTGTACACAGCTTGCGATCATGGTCGCGGCGTCTATGAGACTAAGATTCCTCCGAAGAACCGGGCCCGACAGAACGTCGTATTCGAGCACGGATACCTAATGGCAAAGCTCGGGCGGGAGAACGTCTGCGCACTAGTTCAGGGCGATATTGAAACTCCAAACGATATCAGTGGAGTTGTCTATGTCTCCTTAGACGGGGCCGGAGCGTGGAAGCTTGAGGTGCTCAGAGAACTTAAGGCCTGCGGCTACAAAGTTGCTGAGGTACCGTGATCCAATTGCCCCGATATGCAGCGAGGCGTAACGGGCGCTCAACGCGACGGGGCCATAAAGCCGGCCTGCGCGTTAGCTAGGTCGTTAGGTTGCTTGGGTTGTGCCGCAGCATCTCGTAATGCCCACGATCAAATCCAGCATCACGCGGAGATCAACATGCTTCTCGGTTTGCGCACAACGATCTACCCAGTCGCCGAGCTCACCAAGGCCAAGAACTGGTACGAGCAGGTACTGGGAATCAAGCCGTACTTCGATCAGCCCTTCTATGTGGGCTTTTCTGTAGGCGGCTTTGAACTTGGCCTGATCCCGGACGGCGTGCCAGGTACCAGCGGCCCACAAGCTTTGTGGGGCGTCCAAAACGTCAGTGAGGAGTTCCAACGCCTCGTTGTGCTTGGTGCAACGGAGCTTGAGCCTGTCACGGAAGTTGGAGAAGGCATCAAGGTGGCTGCGGTCAAGGACCCGTTCGGCAATCGGCTGGGCATCATCGAGAACCCGCACTTCAAAGTCTCGGCGGTTCGGTGAGTCAACCTGACCTTTCCCTTCCAGCCGACCGTCTTCGGCGATAGCTGAAGGCAAGCAGCGGTTTCATACACTGCGCTACCGCACGGTGTCGTCTGAATCTGAGCGTGAAGATTCATCATGTGGACATCACTTCAGAAGAGCGCGATCTGGTTGGCAGCTTTCGGCATAGCTTGTCTTGGCGCGGGCTGGCTTTATGTATTTGCCGTCACTGACTATCGAGGCCATCACCGCGGCATCGGGATGCCGTTGGCGCTCGCGACGATCTTGTTTGCCTTTACCTTGGTCCGACTGAACGCTTTGGCCGTACTGCTGTTGCTCGTCGGCGTTTCAGCAGCGGGTGCTTTTGCTGCTTGGGTCCAAGTCTCGGCTGGCCACGTTCATCCACTGCTTGGAGCATGCGTCGTGGTCGCAGTCACGTATGTCTGGTTGCTTGGACCCAGGGTAGCCAGAGCTATGACCAGTGGTTCCGCTTGGACGCTAGTACTTACAAGAAAGAACCAGTCTTGAAACAACGAGGATTGATCCAACCGCTGGCCACCGGCCCGCTCGACGTCATCGGCGATGTCCATGGCGAAGTGGAAGCGCTCGATGCGTTGCTGCACGAACTCGGTTACGACGCCAAGGCGCGGCATCCGGAGGGGCGGCGGCTGGTTTTCGTGGGTGATCTTTGCGATCGCGGGCCGGACAGCATCGAGGTGATTCGGCGGGTGCAGGCTTGGATCGCAGCGGGGCGCGCGCAGTGCGTGCTCGGCAATCACGAGATGAATCTGCTGCGCGATGAGCCGCGCGAGGGCAATGGCTGGTTCTTCGATGAGGACTGGCATCAGGACCACGCCGATCCGCGCTTTGCCGGTTGCCGGCCGGCGGATGTCGAGACACGCGCGGACATCATCCATTTCCTGCTGAGCCTGCCGCTGGTGCTGGAGCGTGCGGATCTGCGCATCGTTCACGCTTGTCCGGACGCGGCGGCGCTGCAGGCGGTGCGCACTTCGAAGGCGGGCAACGCGGTGGCGCTGTACATCGAGGCTGAAGCGGTGCTGCGTGCCGAGCTGCAGGCGCTGGATGCCGATCCGCTCTGTGCCGAGCAGGGCCGGCGTTATCACGCCCTGATGTCGCAGCGCGAGGTCCAGCCGGAACTGTTGCCGCTGTTCGCGCAACGCGAGGCGCGGCAGCAGAACGGCAATCCGGTACGGGTACTGACCTCGGGCATCGAGCTGCCGGCGGCCGAACCGTTCTGGTCGACCAGCAAGTGGCGTCTGCTGGGGCGCACGCGCTGGTGGCAGCAGTACGACGATCCGGTCGCGGTGATCTTCGGCCACTACTGGCGCACGCCGAGCGGCGTCGCCCAGCCTGCGCACAAGGGCGGCATCCACGGCCTGTTCAAGGACGTGCCGGACGATGTCTGGCTGGGGCGGAGCGGCAATGCGTTCTGCGTGGATCACTGCGTGGGCCTGCGCTTCGCTGAGCGTGCCGAGGGCGTGACTACCGGCTTCAGCGGCAGGCTGTCGGCAATGCGCTGGCCGGAGCGCGAGCTGGTGATGGACAACGGCCGCCGCTCGGCAACCTGATCGGGTTAGTCCACCGCACCCATGAGATTCCACCCCCTGCTGGACGCACGCCTTGGGCGCGCTGCAGCGTCAGAAATGCTCGCAATAGAACAACTATTGCTGTGCTTTCTTCCTTGCATCGCATCCCAATTCGTACGCCCATCAGGGGGCGAACTCACCGGTTCGGTGGACTAGCAGCTGCAGCACCGGGTTGGCGCGGAGTGCTGCGACCAGATGATCGAAGCCGGCACGCACCTTGGCCGATACCCGCTGGCCTTCGTGATGCAGCACGTGCACCGGCAGCGGCGGCGGCTCGAACGCCGGCAGCAGGATTTCCAGCCGGCCGTCATGCACCGCGGCATCGGCCTGATAGCTCAGCAGACGAACCAGGCCGAGACCGGCGATGGCGGCATCGAGCGCGACCTCGGCGGACTGGGTGATCAACTGCGGGCTGATTGGCACCTGCCGTTGCTGACCATCGACCTGAAAGCGCCAGTCGTTCGGCACCGACAGCCCGGTGAAGCCGATCGTGGCGTGGTTGGCCAGATCCGCGAGCGCAACGGGCCGGCCGTATTGGGCGAGATAAGCCGGTGCCGCGACCAGCACTCGCCGCACATGGCCGACGCCCACCGCGCGCAGCGAGGAGTCCGGCAACTCGCCGATGCGCACCGCGAGGTCCACACCTTCTTCGGACAGATTGACGACACGATCGACGAACAGCGTGCGCACCGTCAGCTGCCGGTGCAGCGCCAGCAGGCCGAACAGCGCTGGCGCGACGTGCAGCCGCCCGAACAGCGCCGATGCGGTGACCAGCAGCTGGCCGCGCGGCTCGGCGTGCAGGCCGGCGGCGGCACGATCGGCCTCGTCGATTTCAGCGAGCAGGCGCCGGCAATCGCCGAGATAGCGCTCGCCGGCTTCGGTCAGCTGCATCTGCCGCGTGGTCCGGTGCAGCAGGCGCGCGCCGAGCCGTTCTTCCAGCGATGCGATCGCGCGGGTGACGGCTGGCGTCGACAAGGCCAGCCGCCGCGCAGCCGCCGAGAAGCCGCCGGCATCGGCCACGGCCTGGAACACGGTCATCTCGTGGAGGCGGTTCATGGATGGGGTCCATTGTTTCGATTTCTGAAACAAACTTGTTTGGATGGCATGGATTCTAGTCGCACGAGTAACGGATTAGCCTGCAGTGGCTCGCTCATCCACACCGGAGACTTCCATGGCCCGCCGATTTTCAGAACTGACCTTCACCGACAGCGTGCGCGATGCGCAGCGCCGCTATGGCAGCCGCGAGCAGAACCAGGGCTTCGAGACCAGCGACGATCATCGCGACCGGATCACGGTGCGCGAAGCGCAGTTCATCGCCGAACGCGACAGCTTCTATCTCGCCAGCCACGGCACCGAAGCCGAGGGCCGGGCCGGCTGGCCGTACGTGCAGCATCGCGGCGGGCCGAAGGGCTTTCTTCGGGTGATCGACGAGAAGACGCTGGGCTTCGCGGACTTTCGCGGCAATGTTCAGTACCTGAGCGCCGGCAATATCGTCGCCGACCCTCGCGTGTCACTCTTCCTGATGGATTACGCCAAGCGCCGGCGGCTGAAGATCTGGGCGCGTGCGCGTATCGTCGAAGCGGCCGACGACCCGGCGCTGATCGCCAGCATCGAGACCCCGGGCTATCCCGCCCAGATCGAACGTGCGGTGATCTTCGACGTCGAAGCCGTGGACTGGAACTGCCCGCAGCACATCACGCCGCGTTTCACTGCTGAACAGGTCCAGCCGCTGCTCGACGAGATCGAGCAATTGAAAGCGAAACTGGCGTCCTTCGAAGGCCAGCCAGTCGTGCAGCACTAATCCACTGAGGAGACCCGACCCGATGACTGCAATCGAACCCCGCCCGCCACTGCCACCGTTCTCGCTGGAGGACGCGACGAAAAAAGTGCGCCTGGCCGAAGACGCCTGGAATTCGAAGGATCCGGTACGCGTATCGCTGGCCTATACGCCGGACAGCCGCTGGCGTAATCGCAACGAGTTTCTGGTCGGCCGCGGGCAGATCGTCGAGTTCCTGGAACGCAAATGGGTGAAGGAACGGGACTACCGGCTGATCAAGGAACTGTGGGCTTTCGGCGATAACCGCATCGCTGTGCGCTTCGCTTACGAATGGCATGACCACGTCGGCCACTGGCATCGCAGCTATGGCAACGAGAACTGGAAGTTCGACGCCAACGGTCTGATGGCACTGCGCCATGCCAGCATCAACGACCTGGAGATCGGCGACGCTGACCGCCTGTTCCGCTGGCCGTCCGGCAGGCGGCCCGACGATCACCCGTCGTTGAGCGATCTCGGGCTGTAGGGTGGGCAAGCTGTACCTGCCCACCGATTAGCAGCCGCCAGACCGCAGTGCCCGCGTGGGCAGATGAAGCCTGCCCACCCTACCTCAGCCGGGTTCCAGGCGTAGCACTCGTCCCTTCGGCGTGTCCGTGGTGAC
The DNA here is from genome assembly GCF_000420645.1 of Nevskia ramosa DSM 11499. Classification (NCBI taxonomy): domain Bacteria; kingdom Pseudomonadati; phylum Pseudomonadota; class Gammaproteobacteria; order Nevskiales; family Nevskiaceae; genus Nevskia; species Nevskia ramosa. The sequence continues at coordinate 10,703 of NZ_ATVI01000006.1, forward strand.
GTAGAGGTAGCCGTCCGGCCCCTGGCGGACGCTGCGGATGCGCTCGTTCACTTCGGTGAGCAGCTTGTGCTCGGCCTTGACCGTGGTGCCGTCGAGCTCGATGCGGTTCAGGTAGGCGAACTTCATCGAGCCGACGAACAGGTTGCCGCGCCAGTCTGCGAACTTGTCGCCGGTATAGAAGGCCATGCCGCTCGGTGCGATCGATGGCTTCCAGTACAGCAGCGGCTGCTCCATGCCTTCCTTCGTGGTGCCGATGCCGATCGGCTTGCCGTCGTAGTTGACGCCCCAGGTGATTACCGGCCAGCCGTAGTTCTTGCCGGCTTCGTCGAGGTTGATCTCGTCGCCGCCCATCGCGCCGTGTTCGTGCGTCCACAGCTTGCCGGTCTGCGGATGGATCGCCGCGCCCTGCATGTTGCGATGGCCGTAGGACCAGATTTCCGGACGCGCGCCGGCGGTGCGGACGAATGGGTTATCGGTCGGGATCGAGCCATCCGGATTGATGCGGACGACCTTGCCGAAATCGTTGTCGAGCGTCTGCGCCATGTCCTTCATCAGGTAGCGATCGCCCTGGGTGATGAACAGCTTGCCGTCCGGCGCAAACGCCAGCCGCGAGCCGAAGTGCAGGCCGCCTTCGGATTTCGGCGTCTGCCGGTAGATCACTTCGACCTCGGTCAGCGCATTGCCCACCAGCTTGCCGCGCGCCACAGCCGTGCCAGCCAGACCGGCCGCATCCGCTTCCGCGTAGGACAGGTAGACGCGCGCATTGCTGGCGAACTGCGGATCGAGCACCACGTCGAGCAAGCCGCCCTGGCGTTCCGCGAACACGGCCGGCACACCGGTCACCGGCGGCGACAGGCGACCCTCGGCGGTCACGATGCGCAACCGCCCCGGCCGCTCGGTGACCAGCATCCGGCCATCCGGGAGGAAGGCGAGGCTCCACGGGAATTCGAGACCTTCGGCTACGGTCACCAGCTTGTAGTTCGGCTTTTCCACGGGCTGCTCGGCCGCGAATACCGCAGAACTGGCGACAAGACCCAGACTGGCCAGCAAGGGCAGGACAAGACGATTCATCGGAAAATCCTTGTGTGGGTGATGCAGCAGTGACCCCGCCGAGCGGCGCCCCGTTCAAAGTCCATCTTTGCAGGGCCAGAGCCAGGACTCCTCTGCTACGCTCTCCTCAGACGCCGTTTCGCGTCGCGCACCCTGCCCTTCCGCATGAAATTCTGTTCCGACTGCGGCCATGCCGTGGACCAGCTGATTCCGCCTGGCGACCATCTGCCGCGCGCCGTCTGCCCGTCTTGCGGCACGGTGCACTACCGCAATCCCAAGGTCGTCTCCGGCTGCGTGCCGATCTGGGAAGGCAAGGTGCTGATGTGCCGCCGCAACATCGAACCGCGCCTGGGCCTGTGGACGTTCCCGGCCGGCTTCCTGGAAATGGACGAAACCTCGGCCCAGGGCGCGGCGCGCGAAACGCTGGAGGAATCACAAGCCGAGGTCGACATCACCGGCCTGCTGGCGGTTATCAACGTGCCGTACGTATCGCAGATCTACATGATCTATCACGGCACCATGCGCTCCCCGCATCACGGCGTGACGCCGGAAAGCTCGGAAACGCGACTGATGAGCGAAGAGGAAATTCCCTGGGACGACATCGCCTTCCCGACCATCTGGCACGGCCTGAAGTTCTTCTTCGAAAACCGAGCCAAGGGCGTGCAGGACATCCACACGCTGGACCTGATGACCCGCTACGGGCGGCGCCCGGAAGTGACTACCGGCTCGAAAGACTAGATATCCGGCGGCTGACGACCGGTCAGCGGGCGTTCATGCGGGAAGGCTAGAGTAGGTTTGGTCGCAGCGGCACATTCATCAGCCTAATAAAAGTGCCGCAGCGCTATCGCATTACCGCCCTCAGGAGAAGAGACCATGAACCATAAATCGATTGCCACGATCCTCGCCGCTGCCGCCTTTGCGCTGACCACTGTTCACGTCAGTGCCGACGAAACGCCAGCCGAGAAGGCTTCGGAACGTCAGGAGAAGCGCCAGGACAATCGCGCTGACCGTCAGGAAAAGCGTCAGGACAACCGCGAAGACCGCACCAAGGATCGTCAAGAAAACCGTGCCGAGCGCACCGACAAGCGCCAGGAAAATCGTGGCGACCGTCAGGAAAAGCGCCAGGACAACCGCAAAGAGCGGCAGGAAAATCGCCAGGAACGTCGCGAAGATCGCAAGAACTAAGCTCGTCTGAGCTGCGAAAGGAGACCGCCACGGCGGTCTTTTTTTTGTCCGCGATCAAGCTCCGTGCTTGAACACCGCCAGGCCGATGCCGGCGGCGATGAACAAGGCGCCGAACACGCGGTTGGTCCAGCGAGCGGCAACCGGGTTCTGCAGGAAGCCGAGCGCCTGCACGCCCAGCGCGGTGTAGCCGCACATGCAGCAGACATCGGTGAACAGCAGCGTGCACCAGACGATCACGAACTGGATCAGCTGAGGTGCCGCCGGGTCGATGAACTGTGGCAGCACCGACGCCGTGAACAGGATGCCTTTGGGATTCGTCGAATTGACGATCAGGCCGCGCAGGAACAGGGCCCGCGGCACGTTGGTCCGGGTAACCCGCGACAACTCGGCAGCTGGCAGTCGCAGCGGCGCGCTCGCCGAGCGCCACTGCTTGATGCCCAGATAAACCAGATAGCCGGCGCCGAACCACTTGATCGCGGTGAACAGGATCGGCGAGGTGGCCAGCACCGCACCCAGCCCGACACCGACCACGATCAGAGTCACCGTCGCACCCGCCTGCAGCCCGACGATGTTCCACAGCGCGGCACGGAAGCCGTGATTCAGCCCGGCCGTGACGCAGGACAGCACGCCCGGTCCGGGTGACAGGCAGATCAGCCAGGCAGCAACGAAGAAGGCCAGCCAGGTATCGAGGGTCATGAGCGTCTGGAGCGGAATGGCGTCATTGTCGCTCGCATGGAATGGGCCGGGAGGACTCGCCTGCAACCGCCCCGTCGCGAAGCTATCCTTGCGCGGTTTTCGCGCCGCTATCGCGCCGCCGCCTTCGCCAATCGAGCCCTCATGCAACTGCACAACACGCTGTCCGGCCGCAAGGAAGATTTCGCGCCGCTGAACCCCGAGCGGGTGACGATGTACGTCTGCGGGCCCACGGTGTATTCGTTCGCGCACATCGGCAACGCCCGTCCGGCAGTGGTCTTCGACGTGCTGGCGCGGGTGCTGCGCCGCCGTTATCCGCGCGTGGACTACACCCGCAACATCACCGACATCGACGACAAGATCAACGCGGCGGCAGCGAAGGAGGGCGTGGCGATCAAGGTCATCACCGAGCGCTACACCGACATCTATCACGAGGATCTCGACGCGCTCGGCGTCGCCCGGCCGACCTACGAACCGAAGGTCACCGAACACCTCGCGCACATCATCTCGATGGTCGAGCGCCTGATCGCCAATGGCTCGGCCTACGCCGCCGAAGGTCACGTGCTGTTCAACGTCACCCGCTATGCCGGCTACGGCGAACTGTCGAAGCGCGACCGCCGCGAAATGATCGCCGGTGCCCGCGTGGAAGTGGCACCTTACAAGAAGGACCCGGGCGATTTCGTGTTGTGGAAGCCGTCGACACAGGATCAACCGGGCTGGGAATCACCGTGGGGCCGCGGCCGTCCGGGCTGGCATATCGAGTGCTCGGCGATGGCCGAAGCGCTGCTCGGCGACACCATTGACATCCACGGCGGCGGCCACGATCTGGTCTTCCCGCATCACGAGAACGAGCGCGCCCAGAGCACCGCCGCGCACGACGGCAAGACCTTCGCACGCTACTGGCTGCACAACGGTTTCCTGACCATGGACAGCGAGAAGATGTCCAAGTCGGTCGGCAACGTGCTGCTGATCCGCGAAATCCTCAAAGCCGCGCCGGGCGAAGCCGTGCGCCTCGCGCTGCTGACCGGCCATTACCGCCAGCCGCTGGACTGGAACGACGAAGCCCTCGCCGATGCCCGCCGCAAGCTCGATCGCCTGTACGGCGCGCTGCGCGATGCCGGCGATGTCCCAGCATCCGAGGCCAAGGCGCCGGAGGCGTTCATCGCAGCACTGGAAGACGACATCAACACGCCGGCCGCGCTGGCCGAACTGTTCGAACTGGCACGGGCGCTGAACAAGGCGAGCGATGCGGCGGAGAAAGCGACGCTGGTCGCCCAGATCAAGGATGCCGGCGCGCTGCTCGGCCTGCTGCAGCAGAACCCGGGCGAATGGTTCAGCCAGTCGTCCGGCAGCGAATCGACAGGCCCGAGCGAAACCGAGATCGAAGCGGCGCTTGCGGCCCGCGTCGCCGCGAAAGCCGCGAAGGACTACAAGGAAGCCGACCGCATCCGCGACGATCTGAAAGCGCGCGGGGTACTGGTAGAAGACTCGAAGGACGGCCAGCGCTGGCGCCGGCTGTAAGCACGATCCCAGCACAAGGAACGCTGACGATGAACACACCCGATCGCAAGCTGATGATGCCGGCGCGCAAGCTGATGCTCTGGGAACTGCGCGTGGTGCCGGAACTGGTCGGCAGCTTACTGCCGCGCCCGTTCGCCGCCGAGCTGCCGCGCGGCCATGGCGAGCCGGTGATGGTGCTGCCGGGCTTCGCCGCCGATGATCTGGCCGTTTCACTGCTGACCCGGCGCCTGAGAGCGCTCGGCTATCACGCGATCAGCTGGGGCCTGGGCCGCAACACCGGCAACCTGAAACGACTGCAGCCGCTGCTGGTCGAGCGCCTGCAGCGCTTCGCCGACAGCCGGGGCGCCAAGGTCAAGCTGGTCGGCTGGAGCCTCGGCGGCGCAATGGCCCGCGAGATCGCCCGCGAATATCCGCAATGGGTCGATCAGGTGGTAACGCTCGGCTCGCCGGTGATCGGCGGCGCCAAGTTCACCGCGGTGGGTCGCAGCTACCAGAAAAAGGGCCTGGACCTTGACCGCTCGGCGCTGGCCGCCGATGCCCGCGAAACCGGCAAGCTGATCTCGGTGCCGGTCACCGCGCTGTACGACCGCCACGACGGCATCGTCAACTGGGGCGCCTGTATCGACCGCCACAACCGCCACGTCAAGCACATCGAAGTGCAGTGCTCGCACCTCGGCATGGTCGTCGACCGCAAGGTGTTCGGCATCATCGCCAAGGCTCTCGCCCAGCCCTGATCGAGGTCGTCTCGATGAAGCTCAATACCGATTACACGCAGCGCGTCGTCATCGACACCACGGCGATGGACTGGACGCCATCGCCGGAAGCCGGCGTGGAGCGCAAGCGGCTCGATCGCGATGGTGACGAAGTGGCGCGGGCAACCAGCCTGGTCCGCTACGCGCCAGGCTCCCGCTTCGCGGCGCACACCCACGGCGGCGGCGAAGAGTTCTACGTGCTCGAAGGCGTGTTCGAGGACGAGCACGCGGCCTATCCGGCCGGCACCTATGTGCGCAATCCGAAAGGTTCGCGACACATCCCGCGCTCTTCGCAGGGCTGCACGATCCTGGTCAAGCTCTGGCAGTTCGAGAACGGCGACACGGCGCAGTTCGCAATCGACACCAGCACGGTTGAATGGAAGCCGGGCCGCGTGCCCTGCCAGCAGGAAATCCTGCTTCATCAGTTTGGTGACGAGGTGGTCAAGCTGATCGACTTCGCGCCCGGCTGCGCCTCGCTGTTCCACGCCCATGGCGGCGGCGAGGAAGTGCTGGTACTGCAGGGCGTGCTGTCGGACGAGCTCGGCGACTATCCGGCCGGTACCTGGTATCGCGTGCCACCCGGTTCCGCGCACACGCCGTTTTCGCGCGCAGGCTGCAGGATCTGGTTCAAGGCGGGGCATCTGCCACCGCGGACCAAGCTGCCCGGCGTCGCCTGAGTTTCAGACGCCGAGGCGCTCGGCGATCAGCTCGATCCAATGCTCCACAGGCCGCTTCGCCCCGCCCGCCAGATGCGTCAGGCAGCCGATGTTCGCGGTCGCGATGCGGCTTGGACCACCGGCTTCGAGTGCCGCCAGCTTGTTGGCCTTGAGCGTTGCCGACAGCGCTGGCTGCAGCATCGAATACGTACCCGCCGAGCCGCAACAGAGATGCGAATCGGCAACCACCGTGGTGCGGAAGCCGGCGACGGTCAGCAGGCGCTCGACATTGCCCTTGTTCTTCATGCCGTGCTGCAGGGTGCAGGGCGAGTGGAAGGCGATCGCCTCCGGCTTCGCCGGTGAACGCGCCAGTGAATGGGCCAGGGCCCGATCAAAGGCGGCGGCTTCGCGGCTCAGCAGGCTGGTCAGGTCGATCAGTGCGGAGGTGACTTGCGTGGCTTTCACCGCATAGGCCGGATCGCCTGACAGGTGATGCGCGTACTCGACGACGAAACTCGCACAGCCGCTGGCGCTGACGACGATGCCCTCGGCGCCGGCATCAAGCGCGGCGCAAAGCCGGTCGATGGCGAGGCGCGCCGTATCCAGCCCTTCGGCCTGCGCGTTCAAGTGATAGGAAACGGCGCCGCAGCAGCCGATCGAAACAGATTCGGCGCTGATGCCGATGGCATCGAGCACGCGCGCGGCAGCGCTGTCGATGTCCGGCGCCAGCGAGGGCTGCACGCAGCCCCCGGCGATGACAATGCGGCGTGGATGACGCGGCGCAGGCCAGGTTCCGGCCGGACGCGCGAGCGGCACGACGTCCTTCAAGACGCGCGGCAGCAACGGCCGGAACAAGCGGCCCAGGCCGAGCAGGAAAGCGAAGCGCGCCGGATGCGACAGCACCTGGCGCAGCAGCCAGCGCAGCGCCCGCGCCGGCAGGCTGCGTGGCACCTTGGCTTCGACGACTTCGCGGCCGATGTCGACCAGCCGCCCGTACTGCACGCCGCTCGGGCAGGTCGATTCGCAGGATCGGCAAGTCAGGCAACGATCGAGGTGATCGCGGGTTTCCTCGGTGACCGGCGCGCCTTCAAGCACTGACTTGATCTGGTAGATGCGGCCGCGCGGGCCGTCCAGTTCGTCACCGAGCAACTGGTAGGTCGGGCAGGTCGCGTTGCAGAAACCGCAGTGCACGCAGGCGCGCAGGATGCTGTCGGCTTCCTGGCCTTGCGGGGTGTCGCGGATGAAGTCAGCCAGGTTAGTTTGCATCTGGGGTCTGCATCAGAAGTCCGGATAGAGCCGGCCGCGGTTGAGGATGCCGGCCGGGTCGAAGGTCGCCTTCAGTCGGCGATGCAGCGCCATCACGGCAGGAGCCGGCAGCTGGAAGGCATCGACAGATGCCGCGAGTCTGAATGCCGTTGCATGGCCACCGCAGGCAGTGGCCAGCGTTCGCAGATCGTCTGCAGAACGCGCCGTGCGCAGCCAGCGCTGGCCGCCGCCCCAGTCGATCAGCTCGTCGATGTCGTCACTCGCCAGGGGCAGGCTCGTCGGCTTGACCGCAAGGCGCCACAGCGGCGCATCGCCGGCGAAGAACGGATGCTTCTGCTCGCGCAGCACGGTCCAGAAGGCCGTCGCATCCGGCAGCGGTTCGCCACCGAGCTTGGCGACCGCGGCCCGCACGGCAGCCGGATTGCCGGCCAGTCGCAGCTTCAGACGACCCTGGTGATGGATCGCGCCTGCCAGCGGCAACGGCTGGCCGGCCAGGCGATTCATCGTCGCGATCGCCGACTGTGCGTCGCACTCGAACACTCGCGTCTCGTCGGCTTCCGGCGTCGGCAGCACCTTGAAACTGACCTCGGTGATCAGACCCAGGGTGCCCATCGCGCCGGCCTGCAGGCGGAAGGTGTCGAAGCCGGCGACGTTCTTCATCACCTGGCCACCGAAGCGCAGGCATTCGCCGCGACCATCGATCAAGGTAACGCCGAGCAGGTAGTCGCGCACCGCACCGGCATACGGCCGACGCGGCCCGGACAGGCCGCTGGCGACGCAGCCGCCGACCGTCGCACCGGCACCGAAATGCGGCGGCTCGAACGGCAGGCACTGGCCGGACGCGGCCAGCGTCGCTTCGACTTCGGCGAGCCGCGTTCCCGCCTTCACGGTCAGCACCAGTTCGCTCGGGTCGTAAGCGATCACGCCGCTGTGCGCGCGGGTGTCCAGCAGTTCGCCGTCACTGGAAGAGCCGTAGAAATCCTTGGTGCCGCCACCGCGAATGCGCAGCGGCGTGTTGGCGGCCTGCGCTTCCCGGATACGTGCCTGCGCCTGTTCGATGAAATCCGACATTCGTCAGAAGCGCGGCAGTTCGGGATGCGGCGTCTGGCCGGCATGCACGTGCATGCGGCCCATCTCCGCACAACGATGCAGCGTCGGCACGGCCTTGCCCGGATTGAGCAAACCGCGCGGATCGAAGGCTGCTTTCACCGCGTGAAAGGCTTCGAGTTCGACCGAGCGGAACTGCGTGCACATTGCGTCGATCTTCTCGACACCGACGCCATGTTCGCCGGTGATCGTGCCGCCAACGGCCACACTCAGATCGAGGATGCGATTGCCGAAGGCTTCGGCCTTCTCGATATCGCCGGGCTTGTTGGCGTCGTAGAAGATCAGCGGATGCAGATTGCCGTCGCCAGCGTGAAACACGTTGGCGCACAGCAGCCCGAACTCGGCGGAGTGATCGGCGATCTTGCGCAGCACCTCGCCGAGATAGCGGCGCGGAATGGTGCCATCCATGCAGTAGTAGTCCGGCGTGATCCGGCCCACGGCCGGGAACGCGGCCTTGCGTCCGGCCCAGAGCTTGAGACGTTCGGTCTCGTCCTTCGAGGTGCGCATCGCGGTTGCGCCGCTCGCCAAGAGCACCGCTTCGATCTGCTCGATCTCGTGCGCCACTTCTTCCGGCGTGCCGTCGCTTTCAGCAAGCAGGATCGCTTCGGCGTCGAGCGGATAGCCGGCATGGACGAAATCCTCGACCGCGGCGATCGCGAGCTTGTCCATCATCTCCAGCCCGGCCGGAATGATGCCGGCGGCGATGATCGCGGCGACGCCCTGCCCGGCCTGCTCGACGCTGGCGAAGCAGGCCATCACCACGCGCGCCAGTTGCGGACGCGGCAGCAGCTTGACGGTGACTTCGGTGACCACGCCGAGCAGACCTTCGGAGCCGACCAGCAGCGCCATCAGGTCATAGCCCGGCGCATCCGGTGCTTCGCCGCCGAGTTCCAGCAGTTCGCCATCGGCCATAGCCAAGCGCGCGGCGACGACGTTGTGCACGGTCAGGCCGTACTTCAGGCAATGCACGCCACCGGAGTTCTCGGCGACGTTGCCGCCAATCGAGCAGGCGATCTGGCTCGACGGATCGGGCGCGTAGTACAAACCGTGCGGCGCCGCGGCTTCGCTGATCGCGAGGTTGCGGACGCCGGGCTGTACTCGCGCGATGCGCGCCAGCGGGTCCAGTTCGACGATGCGATTCAAGCGCGCAAGCGACAGCAGCACACCGCCTTCTTCCGGCAACGCACCACCGGCCAGCCCGGTGCCATGACCACGCGCGACGACCGGCACGCTGCGCGAATGACAGATGCGCAGCACGGCGGTGACCTGAGCTTCATCGATCGGCAGCGCCACGCACAAGGGCAGCCGCCGGTACATCGACAGGCCATCGCATTCGTAAGGCCGCATCTGCTCGGTCGTGGTCAGCAATGCGCCTTTCGGCAACACAGCCACCAGCGCTGCGAACAGCGCGGCGGAATCAATCGGAAGGTCGCGAATCGGCGCGTTCATCGCCGGAGTCTAGCCGGCTGCTGCAACAAACCAAATATGAACGGAAAGCAGTTGGGAATGCTTAGCCAGCCAGCTGCCTATCCAGTGCGAAGCTGCGCGGGCTCAGAGTGCCGGTCGGATCGTGCCGGCGCTTGGCGGCGATCAGCGCGGCGCGTACTTCGGCCGGCGCGCGGGCGATGAAATCGTCGCCCCATTTGGTGCCGACGCCGTGCTCGGCGCTGAAGGTGCCGCCGAAATCCTGGGTCACGTCGAAGACGATCTTGACCAGCGCCTTGGCGTGCTGCGCGACCGGCACTTCCTTGGAACCGAGGATGTGCAGGTGCGCGCCGCCGACGCCGGCATGACCAAAGGCGATCAGCGCCATGTCCGGATACTCGGCTTTCAGCTCAGCTTCCAGCACCTTGAGGTAATCGCCGAACACGGCGACCGGTGTCGCCGTGTCGAAGCTCAAGCGGCCGCCGCCGAGCGCGCGCATGCGGGCGTTGCTGGCTTCGGTGATCGAGTGGCGGATTTCCTTCAGCGCCTTCAGCGGCGCGTAGCCGATCTGCTCCTCGGGCAGCGAGACATCGTCGGCCAGGAACTCGTAAAGCATGCCGGCGAGATCGATGTGCGCCTTGTGCGATTTCACCTGCAGCAGCAGGTAGTAAGGCGCGTCATGGCGGGCCAGGGGCGAACGGAAGGCTTCGCCTTTCAGCTCGCGCACCAGCTCCAACGCCGGCTTGCCGATGAACTCGAATTCCTCGACATCGTCACCAAACAGCGCGCGCGCGGCGGCGTGAATGCGCATCGCCGCCGGCATGTCGGCGACCGGAATGAGTGCGGCTTCGCGCTGACCTGGAATGGCGTAGGCGCGGATCTTCGCGCGGGTGATCACGCCGAGCACACCCTGGGTGCCGATCAGGCCCCACTCCGGGCGCGGCTGCGCCGAGTTGATCGCCAGCAGATCTTCGGGCACTGCTTTCCAGGCCGGCGCATCACTGAGCACTTCGCGGCCATCGCCCGAGTAGCCGAAGGCCTGGATCGCCAGATGCGCGGCGGTGCCATAGCAGACCGCGTTGGCGCCGGCCGAAGCATTGGCGATGCAGCCGCCGACGCTGGCCGCGCTCGACGAGCCCATCTCCATCGGCCACATCAGGTTCAACGGCGCCAGCAGCAGATTGACCGCGTCGACCGCCATGCCGGCCTGCACTTCGAGCACGGCATCGGCGCAAGGCGGTGTGCCGATGCCGCGCCACCAGGCGGCCAGCGCATCGGCATGCACGGCTGGTGCGGCGCGTTCGCCGAAGCGGAAGACGTCGCCATCCGGCGTCGTGAAGCTCAGCGGCTGGTCGAGCTTTTCCAGACTCAGCACCACTTCGCCATCCGGACGCTGCGCTTCGACCAGGCCCGTGCGGCCGGCGCTGATCACCAGCTTCACGCCATTCTTGCTGCAGGTGGCCAGCAGGCTGGCGACTTCGGCCTCGGTCTGCGGCACGACCAGACCGCTGGCCTTGCCCGGTTCGCCGCGCTCGGGAATCTCGTAGCGGCGCAGGCGATCAGGATCGACCGTGCAATGCGGGCCGAGCAGTGCGGGAAGTGCAGCGGAGGAAACGGCAGCGGTCATGGCAGCGACATCACGGGCAGCGCGGCGGATTGGCCGGTGCGCATTGTAACGGCCACGCTGGCGGCACCGACCTCAAACCAGACGCACGCCCTGCTCGATCAGATACGCCGCCTGTGTTTCCAGCAGGCCATGCGGGTTCTCGATCGCCAGGCCATCGACCTGCGCCGCCAGCCGCTTGCCGTTGGCGAAGTCGCGGAAGAAGCGGGTTGCCGACAGCGCGACATCGATCATTCGAGCACCTCGGAGATCGGCGCCTGCGAAGCTAGCGCCTTCGAGATCGGCGCCGGTGAAATCGGCGTCACGCAGATCCGCGCCCTCGAGATTCGACAGGCTCAGATTCGCGCCGCGCAGATTCACGCCGACCAGCTTCGCATTGCGAAACGAGCAAGCCTTGGCCTGGATGCCGGACAGATCGAGCGTCCGCGGCTGCCAGCCGCCGAGCCGGGCTTTCAGCAGCACCGTGTCGCGCCAGCCTGCAAAGTCGGCCGCCTCGCGGAACTGGGCGACAGTTTCCACTGATGAGATGCGCGCTTCGTCGAAGCGCTGCTCCAACCGGAAATCGGCCTCGTTGTGATAGGCGCTGACCCGCTCCCAGTAGCCGGGCCGGTCCTCGGCCAGCAGTTCGATCGCGGCCAGCCATTTCAGGCTCTTGTAGAAGTAGCGGCCGGGCGTGATCGTGCGTAGCGGCCCGCCGTGCTCGGGCGACAGCGGCTCGCCGTCGATCTCGTGCACCAGCCAGGTGTCTTCGAGTGCGAGCGCCAGCGGCAACGAGGTGTCGTGCGCGCGATGGCTGTGAGCGATGAAGCGCACATAGCGGGCGTCGTCGGTGACACCGGCAGCGGCCAGCACTTCGACCAGCGGCCAGCCGCAAAACGCCAGGCTGCGCCGCGACCAGCCGGTGACGCAATGGATATCGGCAACACGCTGCTGCGACGGCCGCGCCAGCAGGTCGGCGAACGACAATGTCAGCGGCCGCGCGACACAGCCGGAGATGACGACCCGGCAGGTTTCCGGAGTCCAGCCGGGCGCGGCCGTCTGCTCGCCGACCAGCGGGAACTTGTCGGTCAGGGCCTGGCCGGGTGGCAGGACAAGGGAATCGGCGCTCGCGCTCATCGCCGGATTATCGCGGCAGCTGCGACGGGCCGCCGCAATCTTCAGGGCGGGGCCTTCCGTTACCATCTGCCGCCGGCCGCCGCATGGCGCCCCACGAACTCGAATCGCGCATGAACACCCCGATGAAAACCCTCGGCATCGTCATGGACCCGATCGGGTCGATCAAACCGTACAAGGACACCACGCTGGCATTGATGCTGGCGGCGCAGGCGCGCGGCTGGGCGCTGCGCTATTTCGAGCAGGGCGATCTCTGGCTGCGTGATGGCATCGCCTGGGGTCGCACGCGCGCGGTGACCGTGTTCGACGACAAGAAGCACTGGTTCGACTTCACTTCCGAGCCGGAAGTCGTGCGGCTCGGCGATCTGACCGCAATGCTGATGCGAAAGGACCCGCCGTTCGACATGGAATTCGTCGCGACGACCTACATGCTCGAGCGCGCCGAAGCCCAGGGCTCGCTGGTGGTCAATCGCCCGGCCTCGTTGCGCGACTGCAACGAGAAAGCCTTCACCGCCTGGTTCCCGGAACTGTGCCCGCCGACCCTGTTCTCGCGTGACGACAAGACCTTGCGCGCCTTCCACGCCGAGCATCACGACGTCATCTACAAGCCGCTCGACGGCATGGGCGGCAGCGGCATCTTCCGCATCGGCGCCGATGCCATGAACCTCGGCAGCGTCATCGAGCAGCTCAGCGACAACGGCCGGCGGACGATCGTCGCCCAGCGCTATCTGCCGGCGATCGTCGATGGCGATACTCGCGTGCTGGTGGTCGACGGCGTGCCGGTGCCTTTCGGTCTGGCGCGCATTCCGCAGGGCAGTGAAACGCGCGGCAATCTGGCCGCTGGCGGCAAGGGCGAGCCGCGACCGCTGACCGCAGCGCAGAAACGGATCGCGGAGACGGTCGGCCCGGAACTGGTGCGCCGCGGCCTGCTGTTCGTCGGCCTCGACGTGATCGGCGAAAGCCTGACCGAGATCAACGTCACCAGCCCGACCTGCGCGCGCGAGATCGACGCCGCGTTCGGCACCGACATCGGTGGTCTGCTGATCGACGCCATCGAGCGCCGGCTGAAACTTCCGTAGGGCGGGCCACGCCCGCCGCCGCTTTCGCCCATCCACCGCGTCGGCGGCCAAGGGCCGCCCTCGCTTTGAACGACAGTCTCCGCGTCAGAAAAGCTTTACGCTTCGAGTGCTTGTCAGCCCCGACCATCGAACCCGATACTGCCCACATGGCCGACGAAAGCTACTTCAGCAACCAGTTTCTCGTGGCGATGCCCGGCCTCGATGACGACAACTTCCGGCATTCGGTGACCCTGCTCTGCGAGCACTCGGAAAAGGGCGCGCTGGGCCTGGTCGTCAATCGGCCGACCGACCTGCGGCTGTCCGACATGCTCGATCAGATCGGCGTCGATCATGAAGCGATGCCGGGCGATCCGATCGTGTTCTGGGGCGGGCCGGTGCAGCCAGAGCGCGGATTCGTCGTGCACACCGCACCGGGCGGCTGGGATTCGACCCTGAAAGTCGACGAGAACCTCTACATCACCACTTCGCGCGATGTACTCGGCGCGATCGGCCGTGGCGAAGGCCCTAGCGATTATCTGGTGCTGCTCGGTTACGCCGGCTGGGGCGAAGGCCAGCTGGAAACCGAGGTGCTGGCCAATTCCTGGCTCAATGCTCCGGTCGAACAGCGGGTGCTGTTCGCGACGCCAGCGGCCGAACGCTGGATCGCCGCGACCCGGTTGATCGGCGTCGACATCAGCCATCTCGCGAGCCGCGCCGGACATGCATGAGCCGAGCGGCGGCACATCGACCAAGACCCGCGTCTATCTGGGCTTCGACTACGGCCTGAAGCGCATCGGCATGGCCGTCGGCGACGATCTCACCCGCCTTGCCCGGCCGCTGCCGGTGGTCACCAACGGCCGCGAGCCGGACTGGATCGCGATCGGCAAGCTGATCAAGGAATGGCGGCCGGATGCGGTGATCGTCGGTCTGCCGGTCGACATGGAGGGCGCCGATCAGGCGATCACCGGGCCGGCGCGCAACTTCGCTCAGGAACTCGGCAGCCGCTACGGCCTGCCGATGTTCCTGGTCGACGAGCGCCTGTCGTCACGGGCGGCCGATGACGAGATCCGCACCGCCCGCGCCGACGGCCGCAAGAAGCATCGCGTGCAGAAAGGCGAGCGCGATGGCGTGGCCGCGCGGCTGATCTTGGAGCAATATCTGTCCGACTGCGGCCGCTCGACGCCAGCCGCATCGGCACCGTCCGAAATTCCCAAGGCCGAGGCCTCATGACGCATCCGCTGCAACTGACGCCCGATGGGCGTCTGCGCCACCTGCTGACCGTGGAAGGCCTGTCACGGCCGTTGCTGACCGACATTCTCGACCAGGCCGAGCGCTACGCCGGCCAACCGAGCAGCAATCGCGGTAGCCGCGGGCTCAAGGTGCCACTGCTGCACGGCAAGACCGTGGTCAATCTGTTCTTCGAAGCTTCGACGCGCACCCGGATGACCTTCGAGCTGGCCGCCAAGCGGCTGTCGGCCGACGTGCTGAATCTGCAGATCGCGGCCAGCAGCACCTCCAAGGGCGAAACGCTGCTCGACACCTTGAAGACCATGGAAGCGATGCAGGTGGACATGTTCGTGATCCGCCACGAAGCCTCGGGTGCTGCGCATTTCTTCGCTCAGCACGCAGCGCCCGAAGTCGCGATCCTGAACGCCGGCGACGGCCGCCATGCGCATCCGACGCAGGCGCTGCTCGACATGTTCACGATCCGCCGCCACCGACCGGATTTCGAGAACCTGACCGTCGCCATCGTCGGCGACATCCTGCACTCACGCGTTGCCCGCTCGGACATCCACGCACTGCGCATACTCGGTGCGAAGGAAATCCGCGTCGTCGGCCCGCGCACCCTGATTCCCGCCGGCATCGAAGCGATGGGCGTGACCGTGCACAACGACATCGACAGCGGTCTGGCAGATGCCGACGTGGTAATCCTGCTGCGCCTGCAGAAGGAGCGCATGGTCGGCGCCTTCCTGCCGTCGACCGGCGAATTCCATCGCGATTTCGGCCTGACCAAGGCCCGCCTCGCCAAGCTCAAGCCCGAGGTGCTGGTGATGCATCCGGGGCCGATCAATCGTGGCGTCGAGATCGAGGGCGATGTCGCCTATGGCGAGCGTTCGCTGATTCTGGAGCAGGTCGAGCACGGCATCGCGGTGCGCATGGCCGTCATGGGCATGATTCTCGGTGATGAAGGAGCCGACTCATGAGCGCCTTCCTGAACAATGTGCTGATCCGCAACGCCCGCCTGCTCGATCCACGCGCCGGCACTGACAAGGTCGCTGATCTGGCAATCCGCGACGGTTTGATCGTGGCGACCGACAGCGGCCCGTTCGAGGAAACCTTCGACGCCGCCGGCCGTTGGCTGATCCCGGGCATCGTCGATCTCTGCGCGCGCATGCGCGAACCGGGCGCGACGCAGAAAGGCACGATGCGCTCGGAAACCCATGCCGCGCTGGCGTCGGGCATCACCGCCGTCTGCCTGCCGCCGGACACCGCGCCGGTGATCGACAACACGGCGATGGTCAACCGGGTCAACCGCATCGCCAAGAAGGCGGCCGGCGCCTATGTGCACATGCTCGGCGCCTTGACCAAAGGTCTCGGCGGCGAAGCGCTGGCCGAGATCAGCGCGCTGAAGGCGGCCGGCTGCGTCGGCGTATCGAATGGCTTGAACCCGGTTGCCAGTCCGCTGGTCGCGCGCCGCGCACTCGAATACGCGGCCAGCCTCGGCATGACCGTGCACGTGGTGCCGCTCGATGACGCGCTGGCCAATCACGGCTGCGCCCATGAAGGTGCGATCGCGACGCGCCTCGGCCTGGCGGCGATTCCGGTGGCCGCCGAAGCGCTGGCGATGCGGCAGTGGATCTCGTTGATCGAGGACACCGGCGCTCGGGTGCATTTCGGGCGCCTGTCGAGCGCTCGCGCCGTGGATCTGCTGGCCTCGGCGAAGCGTCTCGGCCTGCCGGTGACTGCCGATGTCGCTGCGCACCAGCTGTTCATGACCGATGCCGATCTCGAAGGCTTCAATGCGATGGCGCACGTCATTCCACCGCTGCGCGCGGCGAGCGATCGCGATGCGCTGCGGGCCGCCGTCGGCAGCGGTCTGATCGATGCGATCTGCTCCGATCACCAGCCGCACGAGCTGGATGCCAAGACCAATCCGCTGCCGCAGACCGAGCCGGGCATCTCCGCGTTGGAAACCCTGCTGCCGCTGAGCCTGCGCTTGGTCGAAGCCGGACTGCTGACGCCTCTGGCGCTGGCCGAGCGTCTGGCTGGCGGCCCGGCACGGATTCTGGGTCTTTCGCAGGGCGGTTTCGCACTCGGCGCACGCGCCGATCTCTGCCTGGTTGATCCCACCGAAGAATGGCGTCTGGATGGCCGCAACATGCTTAGTGCCGGCCGCAATACACCGTTCATGGGCGAGACATTTACAGGCCGTGCAGCACGCGTCTGGCGGGGGTGAATGCCGCCCCAGGGGTTACCCCCGGTCAAAATCACCCGTCTGATACGGAATGGTTCCGGTTTCCGTAAAATGTAGCGATTCCGCTCCAGCCTTCTGCGCTGCCGGTGACCCTTCCCCTGCGAAAAAGTGGTAACGAAAACCAATGGATGATCAGAAAAGCGCCGCGACGAGCTTCCAGGCTGACCTCGAGAAGCTGTTCGGTCTCAAGTCCGTCACCTACAAGTACGAACTGAGCAAGGAACAGCTGTTCCACGAGGCGATCGCCAACGATCGTGGCCGCGTCTCGCGCGACGGCCCCTCGGATGCCCAGAAGGCGTTTGCGACCAAGCTCGGCGTTGCCGGCCCGCTGGTTTTCTACACTGATCCGGATTGCACCGGCCGCCGCACCAAGGACACCTTCGCCGTGAAGTGGCCGGAAGTGGCGGACGAGATATGGTTCAAGGCCGATCTCACGCCGTACGACCCGACCAAGTACGAAGGCTTGCTGAAGCGCGTCGTCGCCCATCTGAACGACAAGAAGGCGACGCTGTACGTCAAGGACCTGTTCATGGGTTCGGACGCCGATTTCGCAGTGCCGTACCGCTTCGTTGGCGAGTACGCCACCCACGCGTTCTTCTGCGACAACATGTTCCCGAAGAACCTGCCAGGCGTGAAGGACGTCGATGCCCGCCGCTGGACCATGCTCAACGTGCCGAGCTACGTCTGCGAGCCGGAGCGTGACGGCAGCCGCTCGGAAGCGGCGGTGATCATCGACACCAAGAACCAGATCTGCATCGTCGCCGGCCGCGCCGACTATTGCGGCGTCAACAAGAAGACCATCTTCACCGTCGGCAACTACCTGCTGCCGAAGCAGGGCCGTCTGAGCATGCATTGCTCGGCGAACGTCGGCGCCAAGGGCGACGGCGCCATCCTGTTCGGCCTGTCCGGCACCGGCAAGACGACCTTGTCGGCCGATGCCTCGCGCCGCCTGATCGGCGACGACGAAACCATCTGGTCCGACAACGGCCTGTGCAACCTCGAAGGCGGCTGCTACGCCAAGCTGATTAACCTCGACAAGTCCGCCGAGCCGGTGATCGCCGAAGCGCTGTCGAAGCCGGGTACCATCATCGAGAACGTGCCGCCGTTGCCGGGCAAGACGATGGCCGAATGCCATCCGGACGAGCTCGATCTGAACGACGGCTCGCTGGCCGAAAACACCCGCTTCAGCTACCCGCTGAGCGTGGTGCCGAACGTCATGCCGAACGGCCAGGGCCCGCATCCGGAAACCATCGTGCTGCTGACCGCCGATGCCTTCGGCGTGCTGCCGCCGATCTCGATCCTGGAGCCGGAAGACGTGATGTATCACTTCGTCTCGGGTTTCACGGCGCGCGTCGCCGGCACCGAAGTCGGCGTCACCGAACCGCAGCCGACGTTCTCGGCCTGCTTCGGCGGCCCGTTCATGGCCCACAAGCCGAACGTCTACGCCAAACTGCTCGCCGAAAAGATGACCAAGCACAAGGCGCGCTGCATCCTGCTGAACACCGGCTGGAGCGGTGGCCAGTACGGCACCGGCAAGCGCATGAGCCTGAAGGTGACCCGCGCGCTGCTCAACGCCGCCCTCAACGGTGAACTGGACGGTGTGGAAACCGAGACCCAGCCGATCCTCAATCTGAAGATGCCAAAATCCTGCCCGGGCGTTGATGCCGCGATCCTCAATCCGCGCAACACCTGGACCGACAAGGAAGGCTACGACGCCACGGCGACCAAGCTGCGCGACATGTTCCGCAAGAACTTCGAGACCAAGGGCTTCGCCGCCTTCGGCATCGAGCCGCGTATCTGAAGCACGGCCCGCTGCACGAAAAACCCGGCCTCGTGCCGGGTTTTTCATTACGGCTTCCGATCGTTATTGGGCTGACAGACCACCATCCATGGTCACGATCTGGCCAGTGATGAATGCCGCGCCAGGACTTGCGAGATAGACGATGGTCGACGCCACCTCGTCGACGGTGCCGGAACGGCGCGCCGGCACGCTGGCGATGAAGCCGGCTTTCATCTCGGCATTGCGGCCGGTGAAACGGTCGAGCATGTCGGTCTGGATCGGCCCCGGTGCCACGGCATTGACACGAACCCCCATCGGCGCCGCTTCCAGTGCGGCGCAGCGCGTCAAGCCTTCCACTGCATGCTTGCTGGCCGCGTAGATCGCAGCCCCTGGAAAGCCGACGTGGCCGGCCAGCGATGACAGATTGATGATGCTCCCCGTGCCCTGCGCGAGCATTGGCGGCAACTGGTACTTCATGGCAAGCAGCACGCCTTTGACATTGGTATCGAAGGTCGCGTTGTAGACCTCTTCCGAGGCCTCGGTGATCGGCCCCCCCCCACCCTCGGTACCGGCATTGTTGACGGCGACATCAAGCCGGCCGAACACCGCGACCGCGGTGGCGACCAGCTCACGCACCTCCGCTTCGATGCGGACGTCGGCGCGGACGAAGATCGCCTCGCTGCCGGTGGCTTTGAGTTCGGCGGCCAGGGCTTCACCTTCAGCGTCACGGCGGCCGGAAACCACCAGCTTCGCGCCGGTCGCCGCGAAGGCGAATGCGGTGGCGCGGCCGATGCCGGTCAGTGCACCCGTGATCAGTACTACCTGCGGATTCTTGTTCATTCTTGTGCTCGTCGGGTTAGGGGATCAGGCCGCCTTGCGGCTGGCGGGCGTCCAGGCTGCAGATTGGAACGCGTCGTCCAGCGGCACCGAAGCGAGGTGATCGGTGTAATTGGTCAGCGTCTTTGCGGCGACGCCAAGCACCACTTCGAGCACCTGCGGCGGCGCGTAGCCACTGGCGAGAAAGGCCTGCAACTCGACCTCGCCGACGTGACCACGTCTGGCAACGACGGCCGTCGTGAACCTGCGCAGCGCTTCGAGTCTGGCGTCGTCCAGCGCTTCACCGGCCCGGAGCGCGGCAATCTGCGTATCGCTCAAGCCCGCGCCCTTGCCCATCAAGCTGTGACCAGCGGTGCAGTAGCCGCAGGCGTTCTCGACACTGGCGGCGATCATCACCAGTTCGCGTTCGGCTGGCGTGAAGCTAGTCTGCTGGAAAGCGCCAAGCAAGCCCCAGGCGCCCTGCACGACGGCCGGACTGTTGGCGAAGGTACGCATCAGATTGGGTGCGAAGCCCCAGGCTTTTTCGATCGCGACCAAAGTGGCGCGGCTGGCTTCGGGAGCGGTTTCAGCAGTGGGCAGCGGGAAGTGGAGCATGGTCGTTCTCGTTGGAAGCCGATGCAGTCTCGGCGGTGAGAGAACTATCTACTCATGCAGATTCAGCGATAAGCTAGGAAAATTGCATAGTGCTCATGTTCGATCCGCATGAATTCAGCATCAATGGAGGCCCGTGGACCGATTGCTGTCGATGACCTGCTTCGCCCGAGCTGTGGAAACCGGCAGCCTGTCGGCCGTGGCCCGCGAACTAGGCATCGGACAGCCTAACGTCAGCCGCCATCTGGCTTCCCTGGAGGCGCAGCTCGGCATGCGGCTGATGCACCGCTCGACCCGCAAACTGACGCTGACTCCGGAAGGCGAGCGCTACTACGCCGAGGTGCGGCCTGCGCTCGACGCGCTCGGTGAAGCCGAATCGAATGCGCGCGGTGAAGATCGGCCGTCCGGGCTGTTGAGAGTGAGTTGTCCGGTCGCGCTTGCGCGCTACAAGATCCTGCCGTTGGTAAAACCTTTCCTCGAGCAATTTCCCGAGATCGAACTGGATCTGCAGATTGGCGACCGCATGGTCGATCTGGTCGAAGATGGCGTCGATGTTGCAATCCGCGTCGGCGATCTGCGCGATTCGAGTCTGCGGGCGCGGCGCATCGGCACGGCGCGGCGAATCTGCGTCGCCAGCATCGACTACCTCGCCGCGCACGGTACGCCGCAGACACCGCTCGACCTGCCACGCCACAACTGCGTGCTGTTCTCATTGCTGGCGACCGGCCAGGTCTGGCCGTTCGAACGGGCACCGATCCAGGTCAGCGGCCGCTTTCGCGTCAACAGCCCGGAAGGCGTCCGCGCCGCCGTGCTCGACGGCCTCGGCATCGGCCTGATGCCCTGCTGGCTGTTCGCCGACGAGATTGCCGCCGGCAAAATTCGCGTGCTGATGCCGGATTGGCCGGTTCCGTCGCTGCCGATCCACGCGCTCTACCCCGAAAAGCGCCTGTTGCCACGCCGGGCCCGGGTGTTCATGGATCTGCTCGCTGCCGCCTTCGCGGCCGATCCGATGCTCCGCGACGCCCCCTAGCCATCCCGGCGAGCCGGCGCGGTGGCCGTGGCGTTCAGCAATTCATTCCGCCGTACCGCGCTTCCGCTCGTCGGCTGACGAAAATCACGTCTAAAGATCAAGCACAAGCTGCCGTTATTGCCTATGGCCGACGCACCGATTGCCGGGCGCCGCCATTTGCGAGGACGCCGCCATGCCCCGAATTCAGAGCCGAATTGTTCGCCGATCTGCTTGCGGTTTCTCGCTGCCGGAGGTGATGACGACGCTGGCGATCGTCGCGATCACCGGCACTCTGGCGGCACCGGCGGTGGGCGATCTGATGCTCGGCAACCGCATGGCGACCGAGGCCAACACGCTGATCAGCGCACTGAACTTCGCCCGCAGCGAAGCCGTTGGCGCCGCCCGGGTGGTATCGCTGTGTCCGTATCGGGTCGTCGTCGGCGCCACCGATGTCAACGCCCGCTACCAGTGCTCCGACAGCCTGAACTGGTCCGGTGGCTGGATGGTGGTGCGGGCGACGGTCGATGAAGCGGGCACGGCCAGCGGCGGTCAGCAGGTGCTGAAGCTGTTCGGCTCGCTGGGGCCCGGAGATGCGCTGACCGGCAGCGCCAGCCGCATCAGCTACCTGCCGACCGGCTTCCTCGCCGATGCCAGCGAACCGAGCTTCCGCCTGCGGCCGTCGGCTTGCACCGAAGACCAGCAGCGCAACATCACGCTCAGTCTGCAGGGACGCCCCAATGTCGCGATCTCGTCCTGCACGGCCTGAATCGCCGACGGTTTCAGCCGCGCGAGGTCAGCGCGGCGCGGGGCTGATCGAGATCCTGATCGCCGTCGTCCTGCTGTCGATCGGCCTGCTCGGTCTGGCTTCGCTGCAGGTGCTGAGCCTGCAGCACAGCAGCAGCGCAGCGCTGCGGACCGAAGCGGTCGGCCAGTCCTACGATCTGCTCGATCGCATGCGCGCGAACCGCGCCCAGGCGATCGGCGGTCGCTACAACCTCGCCTTTGGCGACGCCCCCAGCGCGGCCGATCTGGCGGCTACCGATCTGGCCAGCTGGAAGGCGGCGCTCGATGCCGCGCTGCCCGATGGCGACGGCCAGGTGTTCGTCGAAGCGCAGGTGGTGACGATCACCGTGCGCTGGCAGGAACCGGGACGATCGGGCTCTGGCGCCGGCAATGACGGCAGCGGCGTGGTCAATCTCCGCACCCAGCTGTGAACGCGCCGTGATTGGGCCGCGCCCGATGCGGAAGCTGGCCGGCCTGGGGCTGATCGAAGTGATGATCGCGATGGTCATCGGCCTGGTGCTGCTCGCCGGCATCTACCGCGTCTACCTGACCACGGCGCGGACCTCGGTCACCACCGAATCGCTGGCGGCGCGCCAGGAAGCGATCCGCTACATCAGCGAACGCATCGGCCAGGACGTGCGCATGGCTGGCTATCGCGGCTGCCTGAGCGATACCGGCGAGATCCGCAACGCGCTGAACCCGAACCCGGCCACTGCCGGCAGCGGCCGCACCGAGTTCACCCACAGCGATTTCCGCTACCGCTATGACCGCTACGCCGAAGGCTTCGATGCCACCGCCAGCGGCTGGTCGCCGGCGCTGCCGAGCAGCCTGACCAACGTCGTGGCTGGCACCGATGTGCTGACCGTCCGTGCCAGTCTCGCGGCCGATGTCTTCGTGATCCAGGACATGGCCACCACCTCGGCCGATCTGCGCATCAACCCGCTGAGCCCGGCGCCACTGGCGGCCGGCAATATCGTCATGGTCAGCGACTGCTCGGGCGCTGCGATCTTCCAGGCCAGCGGCTACACGGTGGCCAGCAGCAACAATTCGCTGGGCGTGCCGGTGAGCTATGGCAACGTCGTGCACAACGCGGTCAGCTCGCCCACGCCCGGCAACTGGACCCAGGACCTCGGCCGCAAGTTCAGCGCCGGCGCCCAGCTGATCCGCATCGGCACGGTCAGCTACCTGATTCGCAACAGCGCCCGCGGCAGCGGCCCGGCGCTCTGGCGGGTGGTCGACGACCAGGCGCAGGAAGTCGCTGAAGGCGTCGAGAATCTGCAGGTGCTGTACGGCGACGACAGCGACGGCGACCGCGTCCCCGATGTCTATCGCCCGGCCAGCGCCTTCACCACCAGCGACGCTTGGCGCCGCGTGGTCAGCGTGCGCGTGGCATTGCTGGTGGCCGGCAGCACTCGTCGCGCCGGCAGCAATGATCCGCATACCTTCGATCTGCTCGGCGTCAGCGTCGGCCCGTTCAATGATGGCCGTCTGCGCCGGGTCGTGACCCTGACGTTGGCGCTACGGAATCGTCTGCCATGAGCGCGGTCATGAAACCGCGTCGCGAACAGGGCGTGGTGCTGATGGTTGGCCTGGTGGTGCTGATGGTGCTGTCCTTGCTGGCGATCGGCTCGATGCGCGCCACGACGCTCGAAGAGCGGATGAGCCACAACAGTCAGGATCGCCAGATCGCATTCCAGGTGGCCGAAGCGGCGCTGCGTGAAGCCGAACTGGTGCTGACCCAGCCGATGCTGCCGACCTTCGTCGCCATCAACAGCCCGGCCGCCGATGGTTTCTATCTGCCCGATCCGCCGAACCCGGATACGCCGAGCGTTGCCTACAAGCCGGTGTGGCAGCGCACTGCCGCCGATGCGGCGTACCCCTCGTGGCGGCCAGCCTCGGTGACCAGCGATGCGCCACCGGCGCCGATCGATCTCGCGCGCGGCGAGTACCTGATCGAGCAACTCGAAGTGATCGAGGAAACCGCGCCCGGCGAAAGCCTGCAGGCCGATGCTGCCGAGGATCGCCGCGAACGGATCATCTACCGGATCAGCGCCCGCGCCTGGGGCGCGAACGCGGCTGCGGAACCGGCGCCGGTGGTGTTGCTGCAGTCGACGTTCAAGCGCTGAGCGGCCAGGCCGATAGATCATGACCATGCGCGCACCCATCGCCTCTTGTATTGCCGTCGCACTGCTCGTCATCAGCAGTTCCGCGCAGGCGGTCATCCCGCTGTCGAACGCGCCGCTGTTCCTGTCCACCGCCGTGTCGCCGAACGTGATGCTGCTGTTCGACAACTCCGGCAGCATGGAGAACGTCACCTGGGCCGATAGTTACAACCCGTCGACGACCTACGCCGACTGGAGCCCGCGCACCTGCGGCAACAACAACAATACGCAGTGCTGGACCGCGACCGATGGCAACGTCGGAATTGGCGACATCAATGTCGGCGGTTGTTCCAACAGCCGCCGCGAAGGGCGCCAGAATGGGTCCGGCACGCGCAAATGCCTGAGCTTGCCGACACCTTCCGGCACCGATACCCGCTACACCGGCAACTACCTGAACTATCTGTTCGCAACGTATGCGAGCAACAGCAATCTCACCACCGGCACCATCCCCAACGAGTCCCGGCTGAGCGCGGCGAAAAATGTCGCGACCAGCATCGTCAACGCCAATCCGACCCTGCGCTGGGGCCTGGCGCGCTTCAATCCGCCCATCAGCGGCGGCGACCAGGGACCGGGCGGCAAGGTGGTCGCGAACTGCGGCAGTGCACCAGCGACCGTTACCAGCGCGATCAATGCGCTGGCCGCCGACAGCAACACGCCGCTGGCCGAAACCTTCTACGAAATCACCCGCTACTTCCGCGGCTTGAGTTCGTACTACAACACCGGCACCTACACGAGTCCGGTGCAGTACCGCTGCCAGAAGAACTTCGTCATCGTCGTCACCGACGGCTTCCCGACCTACGACAGCAGCTTTCCGACCAACGATCCGGACGATCTCGCCAACAGCTTCCTGAGCCTGCCGAACTGGGATGCCAAGGCGCCGTCGACGACCTCGGCGACCTATCCGTTCTTCCCGCGCTACTCGGACGGCTTCCGCGGCCAGAGCGGCACCAGCGAAAGCCAGGAAGCCTGGACGCTGTATCTCGACGATCTGGCCAAGTTCGGCTACGACACCGACCTGAAGAAATCCGGCAACGACCTGACCGGCGTCAGCTACGAAGATGCGACGTTCAAGATGCAGCGCATCCAGACCTATTCGATCGGCCTGGCGATCAACAACCAGATGCTGCAGGACGCCGCCGAATACGGGCAGGGCAAGTCGTACACCGCGAACAATGCTTCGCAGCTGCAGATCGCCCTGCAGAACGCGCTCAACGACATCGCCGCGCGGACCAGCGCCGCGGCATCGATCGCGACCAATTCCACACGCCTGACCGCCGATACCGCGATCTACCAGGCGCGCTTCGCCACCGGCGACTGGAGCGGCCAACTGCTGGCACTGCCGGTGCGGCTCGACGGCACCGTCGGCACGCCGATCTGGGACGCCGCCCTGCGCTTGCCGGCCGCCGCGAGCCGCAACATCCTGACCTACGATCCGACGCGGGCGCTGGGCAGCCGCGGCCGCAGCTTCCTCTGGGCTCAGCTGAACAGCACCCAGATCGCGGCGCTGAACAAGGACAGCGCCGGCACTACCGACAGCAACGGTCAGAACCGCCTCGGCTGGCTGCGCGGCGATCGAACCAACGAAGGCGACACCGCGCCCGCGCTGCGCCGTCGCAGTGCCACCACCGTGCTTGGCGACGTCGTCAATTCCGATCCCGCCTTCGCCGGCCAGCAGGACTACGGCTATGCCCGCCTGCCGGGCACCGAGGGCACCAGCTACACGGCGTTCCGCGATAGCGCCGCCTACAAGGCCCGCCCGGCGATGGTCTATGTCGGCGCCAACGACGGCATGCTGCACGGCTTCCGCGCCACTGACGGCGTCGAGCAACTGGCCTACGTGCCGGATGCTGTCTACAGCGGCCTGAGCGCCATCAGTGGCCAGACCTGGAACCAGAACCATCGCTATCTGGTCGACGGCGCGGTGCGCCTGCTCGATGCCCGGGTCAACGGCAACTGGAAAACGGTGTTGCTCGGCACGCTCGGCGGCGGCGGCAAATCGGTGTTCGCGCTGGACGTGACCGATCCCGCCAGCTTCGGCACCAGCAACGTCCTGTGGGAGTTCACGCCGACCAGCGATGTCGACATGGGCTACTCGTATCCGCAGGCGGCGATCGTGCGGCTGGCCAACGGCCAGTGGGCGGCACTGATCGCCAACGGCTACAACAGCACCAACGGCAAGGCCGTGCTGTATCTGGTCAAGCTCGACGACGGCAGCGTGATCCGCAAGTTCGACACCGGTGTCGGCAGCGACAACGGCATGTCGGCGCCGATCCCGGTCGATGTCGACGGCGACCGGGTCACCGATCTGATCTACGCCGGCGATCTGAAAGGCAATATGTGGAAGATCGACGTCCGCGGCAGCAATCCGGCGACCTGGGATTTCGCCTTCAAGAGCGGCACCACGCCAGTGCCGCTATATCGTGCCTGCAGCGCCGACCCCTGCACCACCAGCAATCGCCAGCCGATCACCGCGCGGGCCGAAGTGGGCATCCATCCGGACGGCGGCTATCTCGTCTACTTCGGCACCGGTTCGTACTTCCGTAGCGACGACAACACCGTCGGCACGGTCGGCAACACGTTCTATGCGATCCGCGATGCCGACAACGGCAGTGCGCCGCCGAACAGCCGGGCTTCGCTGCTCGGCCAGCAGGTAATCACCACCGTGACTCAGGCTTTCGGCAGCCAGACCGAGAAAGTCCGCGCCACCACCAACAACACGCCGACCGCCAGCCAGCTCGGCTGGTATCTGAACCTGCCGGACGCCGGCGAGCGCCAGGTATCGACGCCGATCCTCAGAGGTGGCGCAGTGATCTTCACCACGCTGATCCCGAACACCGCGGCCTGCGGCTTCGGTGGCGACAGCTACCTGATGGAGATCGACGCAGTCAGCGGCTCACGTCGCGTCACCACACCGTTCGATCTCAACCGCGACACCGCCTTCAACAGCGAGGACCAGATCGTGGTCGGCGGTGTGCGGATGTCGGTCAGTGGCCGGCAATCGAAGGAAGGCATCATCAAGACGCCGGCGATCATCGCCACCGGCGCCTTCGAGGTGAAGCTGGCCAGTGGCACCACCGGCGGCATCGATACGACCATCGAACCGCCGCCCGGCGTCGAGCCTGGTGGCCGTCTGTCCTGGAGACAGATGCGATGAGGCGCAGACAAAGAGGCTTTACCCTGATCGAGCTGATGGTGGTGGTCACGGTGATCGCGCTGCTCGCGATGATTGCCCTGCCCAGCTACCAGAACAGCGTGCGCAAGAGCCGCCGCACCGATGCGCGGATCGCGCTGATCGAACTGGCCCAGACCCTGGAACGCTGCCAGACCCAGTTCGGTCGCTATGACGATTCCGCCTGCGTGATCGTCAGCCCGCAGGACAGCGCCGATCATCGCTACAGCGTCACCGTGGTCCGTGACGCCAGCAGCTATACGCTGAGCGCGACCGCTCAAGGTGTGCAGGCCGATGACCTGATCTGCCGCAGCTTCAGCCTGAATCAGCTGGCCGAACGCAGCGCCGTCGACAGCAGCGGTGCAGCCACAAGCGCCTGCTGGTAATACGCCTGCGCCGCGCGTATTTGTTCTAATTCGCGGATGGTCACGCCCTGCTCCGCCCTGCCCGATCACGCCCTCGCCGACCTGCTCGGCTCCTGGGGCCTGGGCATCGTCTGGCTGCCGGCCGACGCCGCAATTCCCGGCAGCTACTGGGGCGAGCCGGAAGCCGGACTGGTCGGCGCGCAGCTCTATCTGCGGCTGGACACGCCGGTGCATTCGGCGCTGCACGAAGCCTGTCACTGGATCTGCATGGACGACGCCCGCCGCGCCGGGCTGCACACCGATGCCGGCGGCACCGACACCGAGGAAAACGCGGTCTGCTATCTGCAGTGCCTGCTGGCCGAGCAGCTGCGTGGCTACTCGCGCGCCCAGGTATTCGCCGACATGGATGCCTGGGGCTACAGCTTCATCCTCGGCTCGGCAGCGGCCTGGTTTGCAGGCGATGTCGACGACGCACGGCGCTGGTTGCTCGCCAGTCGCTTGATCGACGACTGTGACCGCGTGCAGCTCAACCCTTGGTCGGCCGCTTCCAGCTCGGCAACGAACGCTGCTCTCGCGCGCGGTTGATGGTCAGCTGATCGGCGGGCGCGTCCTTGGCGATCGTCGAACCGGCGGCGATGTAGGCGCCACGGCCGATGGTCACTGGCGCGACCAGCTGGCTGTCGGTGCCGATGAAGGCTTCATCGCCGATCACCGTGGTGAACTTGTTGGCGCCGTCGTAATTGCAGGTGATGACGCCGGCGCCGATGTTGACCCGCGCGCCGACCACCGCATCACCGAGATAGGCCAGATGGTTGGCCTTGGAACCATCGCCGACCGTGGTCTTCTTCAGCTCGACGAAGTTGCCGATGTGCACGCCGTCACCAAGCACGGTGCCGGGCCGGAGCCGCGCGTACGGACCGATGATGCAGGCGCGACCGACCGCCGCTTCATGGAGCACCGAGAAGGCATCGATCTTGGTGCCGGCCGCGACGCGGACATCGCGCAGCAAGCAGTACGGGCCGATCTGCACGTCGTCACCGAGTTCGACCTGGCCTTCCAGCACGCAGCCGACATCGATGCGTACATCGCGGCCGATACGCAAGCTGCCGCGCAGATCGAAGCGCGCCGGATCAGCCAGATACAGGCCGTCGCGCTGCAGGCGCTCGACGTTGCGGCGCTGGAAGGCCCGCTCGGCACGCGCCAGCTGCAGCGGATCGTTGACGCCTTCGACTTCTTCGCTGGCAGCCGCACTGACCGTCCGCACGGTGATGCCGTCCCTCGCGGCAAGGCCGACGACATCGGTCAGGTAGTACTCGCCGTTGGCGTTGTCGTTGCCGACATGGCTCAGCCAGCGGCGCAGCCGGCGCGCCGGCGCTGCCATCAGACCGGTGTTGACCTCGCGAATCTGGCGTTGCTCCGGTGTGGCGTCCTTTTCCTCGACGATGCCGGTCACGCGACCCGCAGCGTCGCGCAGGATGCGGCCGTAACCGCGCGGCTGATCGAGCGTGACGGTGACCAGCGCGAAGCCATCCTTCGCCGCTGCGATCAACGCCGCTACCGTCTCCGGCGTGATCAGCGGTACGTCGCCATAGAGCACGACGACCAGCGCGGTATCCGGCACCTCCGGCATTGCCTGCGAAACCGCATGCGCGGTGCCGAGCTGCTTCAGTTGCAACACGGAGCGCGGCTGTTCTGCTGAGCGCGACTTGAGCCAGTCACCCACTTTTTCGGCGCCATGACCGAGCACGACATGCGATGACGCGATGCCGGCCGACGCCGCGGCATCGAGCACATGGCCGAGCATCGGCTGGCCGCCGATCGGGTGCAGCACCTTGGGCAGCGCGCTTTTCATGCGCGTGCCCTGGCCGGCGGCGAGAACGATGGCGTGGACTCTGTCTGTCATGGCACGGGTGCTGGAATTCAGCGGCGATGATAAGGCCAATGCAATGGCCATAAAAAAGCCCGCCGCGCGAATCACGCGGCGGGCCAAGCTTGATCGGCAGGTCTCGAAAAGACCGGTCGATCAGCGGATTCTCAAGCCGTGACCTGGACCAGTTCGCGGCGCTCGTCGCCACCTTCGGAACGGCTCTTCAGCAGCTCCCAGTCGACCAGCAGCGCGGAGCCGTTGACCGGCGCCATGCGTGCCCAGTCCTGCAGCAACACCAGCACCGCGTAATCGACGTGGCGCAGACGGTCGATGTCCAGGGTCAGCTCGGTGCCCGGTTCGATGTCGTCGAGAATTTTCACGATCCAGGGAATGTTCAGGAACGTCGCGAAGCCGACCATGCGCAGCGTCTTCTGGTTCGGCTGGTCGCCGGCCTTGAGATTCAGGTGCAGACGTGCCGAACGCAGTGCCAGACGCAGCAGCGCGAAGCCGATGCCGACCATCACACCCATCAACAAATCGGTGGCGACGATCACCAGCGCCGTCACCGCGAACACCGCGACATTGCCGCGACCGAATTCGGCCAGTTCCCTGACCTGCGAAGGCTTGACCATCTTGAAGCCGGTATAGACCAGGATGCCGGCCAGCGCCGCAACCGGCGCCATGCGCAGCAGCCAGGGCAGCAGCAGCACGAAGGCCAGAATCCAGGTGCCGTGCAGGATCGTCGACAGCCGCGAGGTAGCACCGGCCTGCACGTTCGCTGCGCTGCGCACGATCACGCCGGTCATCGGCAGCGCGCCCATCAGGCCGCACAGTGTGTTGCCGATGCCCTGCGCGGCCAGCTCGCGGCTGAACTTGGTCCGCGGGCCGTTGTGCATGCGATCGACCGCAGCGGCGGAGAGCAAGGTTTCGGCACTGGCGATGAACGCGAACGCGAATGCCGAGACCAGCAAGGTCGGCTTCGAGAACAGCAACATCGCATCCTTCGGCAGCACCCAGTCGATGCCGGCGACCAGATTGTCCGGCAGCTCGACCCGGTTGATCGGCAACTGCATCAGCTCGGCGATCGCCGTGGCGGCAACGATGGCGAACAGCACGCCCGGGAACAGCTTCAGCTGCTTCGGCCGCAGCTTGTCCCAGGCCAGGATCATCGCGATCGTCGCCAGGCCCAGCAGTGCCGCCTGGGCGCCAGCGCCGTTGGTGATCGAGTTGAAGATCAGCTTCGGTGCCGCGAAGAAGTTCTGAAAGCCGGTCGGCAGCGGCTTGGCATCGAACATCACGTGGAACTGCGAAGCGATGATCAGCACGCCGATGCCGGCCAGCATGCCGTTGACCACCGCCGGCGACACCATCCGGAACCACATGCCGAGGCCGGTGACGCCGGCCACCACCTGGATCAGCCCGGCCAGCAGCACCACCGGACCGAGTGCGACGATGCCGTGGGTCTGTACCAGTTCGAACACCAGCACCGCCAGACCCGCCGCCGGCCCGCTGACCAGCAGTGGCGAACCGGCAATCGCGCCGACCAGGAGGCCGCCGATGATGCCGGTGATCAGACCGGCCGCAGCCGGCACGCCGGACGCGATCGCAATGCCCATGCACAGCGGCACGGCGACCAGGAACACGACGATCGACGCCAGGAAATCGGCAAAGACGTTACTGCTGCGGGCGGTGCTGCCAGCAGCAGTGTTCGGAACCGCGCTCACAGATCTGTGCCAGCGTACGCCACCGCGCGAATACCATTGGCGCGCGAAGCTGCCGTCGATGCGCGCGGCTTGCTGCCGGCATCGGCTGCCGCGGCCGGAATCTTCTCGGCGGCGGCGTCACCCGGGATTTCCAAGGTCACGAACTTGCGCTCATCCGGATCGAACACCCGGATATCGGCCGTTTCGATGTCGTAGATCCAGCCATGAATGCCGAGCTTGCCGGAGGCGATGCGGGCCGCAACCGACGGATGGGTCCGCAGATGGTCCAGCTGGGCGATGACGTTTTCTTCGGTCAGCGCATAAAGGCGATCGCCCTTGTCTTCGAACTGGTAGTTCTCGTCCAGCACGTGCTTGGCCACTTCGGCATGACGCAGCCAGGCGGCGACCGCATGCATCTCGCCGACGCTGGCCGGATTCAGCGTCGCCTTCATCGCGCCGCAATCGGAATGGCCGCAGATGACGATGTCCTTCACGCCGAGCGCTACCACGGCGTATTCGATCGCGGCTGACACGCCACCCGTGAACTGGGCATACGGCGGCACGATGTTGCCGACATTGCGGACCACGAACAGCTGGCCCGGATCGCTCGAGGTGAAGTATTCCGGCACCACGCGCGAATCCGCGCAGGTGATCACCAGCGTGTGCGGCGCCTGGGCCGACGCCAGCTTCTTGAACAGGCGCTGCTTGGTCGGATACGTGACCTTGCGAAACAGTTCGAAACCCTTGATCAGCTTTTCCATCTCGTCACCTTGTATGTCGTCGGACGAGACTGCGGCGCGCATCTTCGATGCGGACACAGTTCGCTCGTCACCTTGGAATATCGGATTGCACTACTTGCTCGATCCCTGTTCGGCATGACGCCGCTGTCCGGATAGGCCCTGAAGACTTCTGGCAACCGCTCAATACGGCTGCCGAAATGAACTCAGGCTTGGAGCAAACGCCCTTGCACGCCGACAAGGCTGTCGGGTGGGCGGAAGGTTTCCGACGACATGCGCGTGATGGCGCCAAAGTCCCTGTTGCGGGGAACGCGGCCAACCGCAGGTTGCATCTGATGCGTGAACTCACGCAGGAAGAACAGCTTGATGTCATGCGTTTCGTCGAGGGCCACCAGGGCCATGACGTCCGCTTCGCATTCATCGCCTTCGCTGCCGGCAGAGCAGTCGACAGCTTCGTCGTCGACCTGCACGGCAAGCGCTTTCGCCGCGCCCAGATCCACGGATTTCGCCGAGGCCACGATTACCGCTGCGTCGGATCCAGGCACGCGCGGGTTATCGCGAATCGCCGATACCGATTGCGCCACCCAGGTCACCGTGCACATCGCGAACACGAACAAGGACGCAATCCGCATGGCGCGGGTCGCGACGAGTCGTCGGATGGCGGTGAACAAGGAGGGTTGCATCGGTCTGGATTCGGTTACTCGCAACTAGGACATTGGAAAAGGCAAGAAGTGCGCCTGCTTCAACCACTGCGCGCGCAGCCAGCTTCATGAAGCGCTCGGTAATCCATATTTACGGACTTGCCGCGTCACTTTCAAGACAAACCTTCGGCCGGATCGACCAGCGGCCGGGATCGGAAGGCTGTGAGGCGCGCTGGATCACCATGAAAAACGCCGACTCAAAGGCCGGCGTTCGATTTCGCAACGCGATCAGCCGGCCTGGAATCAGTGCGTCGACTTCTTGATCTTGGTCAGGAAGTCGGCGAGCGCGACCGCCTGGATCAACTCGGCCTGGGCTTTCGCCAGATCGACATCGCTCTTGGCGTTCGACAGCTTTTCCTCGGCGCGACGCTTCGCTTCATTGGCCAGCGCTTCGTCGCAGTCCTTGGCGCGGATCGCGGTATCGGCAAGCACGGTCACGAGATGCGGCTGCACTTCGAGAATGCCGCCGCCGACGAAGAACGCCTGCTCACTGCCATCTGCCTGCTTCACGCGCACCGCGCCCGGCTTCAGGCGGGTCAGAAGTGGCGCATGCCGCGGCGCAATGCCGACTTCACCCATTTCTGCCGGAGCGAACACCATCGATGCCTGACCGTGGTGGATCTGGCCTTCGGCGGAAACGATGTCGATTTCGATGGTTGCCATTTCGTGCTCAGATTAGGTCGGCGGATGAAGGTCGGATTGATCCTGCGCTTGTGCGACGAATCAAAGCTTCTTCGACTTCTCGACCGCTTCGTCGATGGTGCCGACCATGTAGAACGCCTGCTCCGGCAGCGCGTCGTGCTTGCCGTCGACGATTTCGCGGAAGCCGCGGATCGTTTCCTTGAGGCTCACGTACTTGCCCGGCGAGCCGGTGAACACTTCGGCAACGTGGAACGGCTGCGACAGGAAACGCTGGATCTTGCGCGCGCGGGACACAGCCTGCTTGTCGGTTTCCGACAGCTCGTCCATGCCGAGGATCGCGATGATGTCCTTCAGTTCCTTGTAGCGCTGCAGCACGCCCTGCACGTCACGAGCGGTGTTGTAGTGCTCCGAACCGACGACGTCCGGATCGAGCTGGCGCGACGTCGAATCGAGCGGATCGACGGCCGGGTAGATGCCGAGCGACGCGATGTCACGCGACAGCACGACCGTGGCATCGAGATGCGCGAAGGTCGTTGCCGGGGACGGATCGGTAAGATCGTCGGCCGGCACATAGACGGCCTGGATCGAGGTGATCGAGCCGGTCTTGGTCGAGGTGATGCGCTCCTGCAGGGCGCCCATTTCCTCGGCCAGCGTCGGCTGGTAACCCACGGCCGACGGCATGCGGCCGAGCAGTGCCGACACTTCGGTACCGGCCAGCGTGTAGCGATAGATGTTGTCGACGAAGAACAGCACGTCGCGGCCTTCGTCGCGGAAGTACTCGGCCATGGTCAGGCCCGACAGGGCGACGCGCAGACGGTTGCCCGGCGGCTCGTTCATCTGGCCGTAGACCATCGCGACCTTCGATTCCGGAAGGTTATCGCGGACGATGACCTTGGAATCCGACATTTCGTGATAGAAGTCGTTGCCTTCGCGGGTACGCTCACCGACGCCGGCGAACACCGACAGACCCGAGTGTTCCTTGGCGATGTTGTTGATCAGTTCGAGCATGTTGACGGTCTTGCCGACGCCGGCACCGCCGAACAGACCGACCTTGCCGCCCTTCGCGAACGGGCAGAGCAGATCGATGACCTTGATGCCGGTTTCGAGCAGTTCGGTCGAGCCGGACTGGTCTTCGTAGCTCGGCGCATCGCGGTGGATCGGCCAGTGATGCTCGGATTCGACCGGACCGACTTCGTCGATCGGCTCGCCGAGCACGTTCATGATGCGGCCGAGCGTGGCGCGACCGACCGGCACCGAAATCGGCGCCTGCGTGTTGGTGGCAACCAGGCCACGCTTCAAGCCATCCGAAGAGCCCAGCGCGATGCAACGGACCACGCCGTCGCCGAGCTGCTGCTGCACTTCGAGCGTCAGCTCGGTGCCGGTGACCTTGAGCGCGTCATAGATCTTCGGAATCGCGTCGCGCGGGAACTCGACGTCGATGACGGCGCCGATGATCTGTACGATTTTGCCGTTGCTGGAGCCAGTGCTCATCGTTGTTTCTCTATCCAGAATTCTTGGGTTGCAGCTTAAAAGGGGAAACTGAAAGCTTGCTCAGACTGCTGCGGCGCCGCCGACAATTTCCGCCAGTTCCTTGGTGATGCTGGCCTGACGGGCCTTGTTGTAAGCGAGCTGCAAGCCGTTGATGATCTTGCCGGCGTTATCGGTGGCCGCTTTCATCGCGACCATGCGGGCGCTCTGTTCGCTGGCCACGTTCTCGACCACGGCCTGATAGACCTGCGATTCGACATAGCGCTGAAGCACAGTGTCGAGCAGTTCGGTCGCGTTCGGTTCGTAGATGTAATCCCAGTTGTCAGCCAGCTTGCTGGCGTTGGGATCGACTTCGACAGGCAGCACCTGACGCACACCCGGACGCTGGGTCATGGTGTTGACGAACTGCGTCGAGGCCAGATACAGGCGATCGATACGGCCTTCGCGGTAAGCGTCGGTCAATACCTTGATCGAGCCGAGCAGCTGATCGAGATGCGGCTTGTCGCCAAGCTGGGAATTCTGTGCGACCACCTTGCCACCGACCCGGCGGAAGAAGCCGAGGCCCTTGCTGCCGATGACGGCGTATTCGACGTCGATGGCCTGATCGCGCCATTCGCGGATCGAGCGGGTCAGCGCGCGGAACAGATTGGTGTTCAAACCGCCGCACAGGCCGCGATCGGTCGATACCACCAGCACGCCGATCCGCTTCACCGGCCGCTCGGCCATGAACGGATGAGTGATCTCGGTGTTCGCCTGCGACAGATGGGCGATGGTGCGGCGGATCTTCTCGGCATACGGACGCGCTTCAGTCATGCGGACCTGGGCACGGCGCATCTTCGAGATCGCCACCTTTTCCATCGCGCGCGTGATCTTCTGCGTGTTCTTCACGCTTTTGATCTTGGTGCGGATTTCCTTTGCGCCTGCCAATGTAGTTCTCGGTCGTGCCTAGAGGTGGACTGGAGGACTTAAATCGCGGACTGCTTCTTGAACGCCGTGATCGCGGCCTTCAGTTCGCCTTCCAGCGCATCGTTCCAGTCGCCCTTGACGTTCAGCTTGTCGAGCAGCGGCTTGTGGCTGGTCGCCAGGAACTGCTGCATGGCGACTTCGAAGGCGCCGATCTTTTCGACCGCGACATCATCGAGGAAGCCCTTTTCGGCGGCGTACAGCGACGCGGCCATTTCGGCGACCGACATCGGCGCGTACTGCTTCTGCTTCATCAGTTCGGTGACGCGCTGGCCGCGCTCGAGCTGCTTGCGGGTCGCTTCGTCGAGATCCGACGCGAACTGCGCGAACGCGGCGAGTTCACGGTACTGGGCGAGCGCCAGCTTGATGCCGCCCGACAGCTTCTTGATGACCTTGGTCTGGGCGGCGCCACCGACGCGCGACACCGAGATACCGGCGTTCATGGCGGGACGGATACCGGCGTTGAACAGATCGGTTTCGAGGAAGATCTGGCCGTCGGTGATCGAGATCACGTTGGTCGGCACGAAGGCCGAGACGTCACCCGCCTGGGTTTCGATGATCGGCAGCGCGGTCAACGAACCGGTCTTGCCCTTCACTTCGCCGTTGGTGAACTTTTCGACGTAGTCGGCATTGACGCGGGCCGCACGCTCGAGCAGACGGGAGTGCAGATAGAAGACGTCGCCAGGATAGGCTTCGCGACCCGGCGGGCGCTTCAGCAGCAGCGACACCTGACGGTAGGCAACGGCCTGCTTGGACAGATCGTCATAAACGATCAGCGCATCTTCGCCACGGTCACGGAAGTATTCGCCCATCGTGCAGCCGGAGTACGGCGCGACGAACTGCAGCGCGGCCGCATCGGACGCCGCAGCGGCGACGACGATGGTGTGTGCCAGGGCGTTGTTCTCTTCGAGCTTGCGAACGACGTTGGCGATCGACGAAGCCTTCTGGCCGATGGCGACGTAGACGCACTTAATGCCGGTGGACTTCTGGTTGATGATCGCGTCGATCGCCATCGCGGTCTTGCCGGTCTGACGGTCACCGATGATCAGTTCGCGCTGGCCGCGGCCGATCGGGATCATCGCGTCGACGGCCTTGTAGCCGGTCTGCACCGGTTCATCGACCGACTGACGGGCGATGACGCCCGGGGCGATCTTTTCGATCGGGCTGGTGCCATCGCTGACGATCGGACCCTTGCCGTCGATCGGACGACCGAGCGCATCGACCACGCGGCCGAGCAGGCCACGGCCAACCGGCACTTCGAGAATGCGGCCGGTGGTCTTCACCGTGTCGCCTTCGGTGAGGTGCTTGTAGTCACCGAGCACGACGGCGCCGACCGAGTCGCGCTCCAGATTCAGCGCCAGGCCGTAGGTCGGCTCGCCGCCGACGCCCGGGAACTCGAGCATTTCGCCCTGCAGCGCGTCGGAAAGACCGTGGATGCGGACGATGCCGTCAGCCAGCGACACGATCGTGCCGGTATTCCGGGCCTCGGTCGCGGCCGCGAAATTCTGGATGCGGCTCTTGATCAGGTCGCTGATTTCGGAAGGATTCAGTTGCATGTCATGTGCTCGGTTCTAGCTCGCCGTTTTGGGCCACGGCAGGCCGGGAAATTAGTTCGAATCCGCCGAATGAGGTTCGGGGATTCAGGCAATCAGCTGCTGACGCAAACGATCCAGTTCGCCGACGGCCGAGCCGTCGATGACCAGATCGCCAGCGCGGATCACGGCACCACCCAGCAGGCTTTCGTCGACCTTGGTGGTCACATTCAACTTGCGGCTGAGGCGCTTGGCCACCGCGTCGATCAGCTCGGCCAGGCGCGCCGGCTCGACCACCGATGCGGTGGTGATCTCGACGTCGATCGTCGCTTCGGCCTCAGCGCGCAGCGCTTCGAATTCGGCAGCGATCGCCGGCGCCAGCTTGAGGCGACCGTTGTCGATCAGCAGATGCAGCAGGTTCGAACCGTCTGCGCCGATCTGCGGGCCGATGGCCTCGACCAGCGCCTGCGACAGCTGACCCTTGCTGACTGCCGGATGGCCGATGGCCGAAGCCACCGCCGGATCGCTGACTGCGTCGGCCAGTCCGCGAAGAATCGCCGACCAGTCGCCGAACCGCGATGCATCGCGCGCGAGCTCGAACACCGCTTTCGCGTACGGCCGCGCCAGTGTGCTCAGCTCGGCCATCAGACTTTCGCCGCCAGCTCAGCAATCAGCTCGGCGTGGGCGCCGGCATTGATCTCGCGCTTCAGGATCTTCGAGGCACCGGCAACCGCCAGTTCACCGACCTGCTTGCGCAGCGCATCCTTGGCCTGCGTCACTTCGCGCACGACTTCGGAGTGGCCGGCGGCGACGATGCGAGCCTTTTCGGACTCGGCATCGGCACGCGCCTGCTCGACCATCTGGGTCGCCTGCTTATTCGCGGCGGCCACGATGTCCTGAGCCTGCGTACGCGCAGCCTTCAGAGCTTCGTCACCGCGCGAAGAGGCTTCGATCAGCGCTTTCTGACCCTTCTCCGCCGCAGCCAGACCGTCGACGATGCGCGCGCGGCGCTCGTCGAGGGCCTTCGTGATCGGCGGCCATACGAACTTCATCGTGAACCAGACGAAGATAGCGAAGACGATCATCTGGCCGACGATGGATGGAATACTGGCCTGCATCGCTTAGGCTCCGTAAAAGAGGATCAAACAGCCTTCAGACAGAGCGCTTTACTGCGCGGCGGTCTGAACGACGGCGAGCAGCGGGTTCGCAAACATCATCAGCAGGCCCATGGCGACGCCGATGATCGCGACCGCGTCGAGCAGGCCGGCGATGATGAACATCTTGGTCTGCAGCATGTTCGCGAGTTCCGGCTGGCGAGCGGCGCCTTCCAGGAACTTGCCGCCCAGCAGGCCGAAGCCGATGGCGGTACCGAGGGCTGCCAGACCGAAGATCAGACCGATGGTCAGCGCGGTGTTGGCTTGGATTTGGGCGACGAGTTCCATGAAGTGCTCCGTTGGGGTTCTGCGTTGAAAAGCGTTGATGGTTTGTACTGAGGAGGGTGCTGCGGCCGCTACAGAAAGCTACTGCTTGAAGGCGACTGCTTAATGGTGCTCAGCGTCGTGATTCTCGTTGGCCATGCTCAGGTACACGATGGTCAGCGTCATGAAGATGAACGCCTGCAGGGTCACGACGAGAATGTGGAAGATCATCCAGCCCATGCCGGGAATGACCTGCGCCCACCAGGGCAGCAGCGCGATCAGGATGAAGATCAGCTCGCCTGCGTAAAGGTTGCCGAACAGTCGCAGCGCCAGAGACAGCGGCTTGGCGAGATATTCGACGGTGTTCAGGATGATGTTGAACGGCAGCAGCTTGGCGCCGAACGGATGGGTCAGGAATTCCTTGGCGAAGCCGACCACACCCTTGGACTTGAAGCTGTACCAGAAGATGAAGAAGAACACCGACAGCGACAGCGCGAAGGTTGCGCTCATGTCGGCAGACGGCACCACGCGCAGGTGTTCAAGGCCGAGGACATGCTCGCTGAACAGCGGCAGCAGATCGACCGGCACCAGATCCATGCAGTTCCACAGGAACACCCAGCAGAAGATGGTCAGCGCGAACGGCGCGACGAAGGAACGATCGCCCTTGAAGCTGTCCTTCACCGAGTTGTCGACGAATTCGATGATGACTTCGACGAAGTTCTGCAGCTTGCCCGGCACGCCGCTGGTGACCCGCACGGCGGCAATGCGGAACAGGGTCAGAAAGATCAGACCGAGCACCGTCGAAAACACTAGGGTATCGATGTGCCAGTTCGTCATAGAGACGAAACCGGCATCGTGGTTCGACGTCAGATGCATCAAGTGATGCGAGACGTATTCCGCTGGAGTCTTGGCTGCGCCGCTTTCTGCTGACATCACGAATCCCAGGTCAGAGCCCACCAGTAAACCAAAAGCGCAACCGCAAACGTCGTAATCAACGGTGCGAAATTGCTGCCAAATATTTTCACTGCAATCACGAACAACACTGCTGCCAGCGCAAATTTGCGCATCTGCGCGCGGAAAAAATTCGTGACCACCAGATTGGGGTCATCGGAATGTTTACCGAACGTCTTGAGCGCTGCATAAAACGTCAACGTTGCTGCTATTCCCCCGCCCACCGCGGCCGCCAGTCCCGAATGGATTCCACCGATCCAGGTCCAGATCGCAGCACCCAGCAAGGCAATGAAGAGCTGCTGCTGGGCGATTCGTCTGGCTGTTTTCATGCGAGCTGTGAGCTCCGCAATGAGCGCCGGGAGGCGTCGAAGCGCGCGGAGTATACGCAGCAACAACGCCGATCTTCAACCATTACGTCCTGAAATCCCTGCAATCGTCGCGTATTACGTTTTTCATAGGCTCCGTCATGCCGATGCAAACTGTCACCGATGTGAGACTTCTGATGCACTTCAGAACCATGTCCAGAGGACGCCAAATAACCGTAAAGCCCACAAATGGTGCGCTGCGGCAATCGAGCCACCCTGATCGGTACCGTCGAACTGCTCCAACTTCGTGACAGACGACAGCTCGGAACCGGCAATCGACAGCAGGTTTCAGCGCTTCATCAGACGACCGACAAGGCGGGTCATCAGCCCACGCGGCACAAGAGCGCTCGCTGCCGCGCTGATTTTCATCAATCCGCCCGGCACCACGAGGCGACTGCGGCCCGCCAGACCATCGAGTGCGGCATCGACCACGGTTTCCGCCGACACCATGGTTCCGGCCGGCACCTTCTTGCGCAGGTTGTGGGCGCCGGTCGCTTCGAAGAAACCGGTATCGACCGGCCCGGGGCAGACTGCCATCACGTGCACGCCGCGGCCGCGCACTTCTTCCCACAGCGCATCGCTGAACGAATAGACGAAGGCCTTGGTCGCGGCGTAGACCGCGAAGTACGGCATCGGCTGGAACGCGGCCGATGAGGCGATATTGATGATGCCGCCGTGCTTGGCTTCCAGCATCGCCGGCAGGAAGGCATGAGCGAGATCGACAACCGCAGCCGCGTTGAGACGGATTTCTTCGGCTTCGCGGCCCGCGTCCTGCTTCTCGAACGCACCGGTGGTGCCGAAGCCGGCGTTGTTGATCAGCAGATCGACGTGCATTTCCAGCGCGTCGACCGCCTTCTTGAGCTTGGCGCCGCATTCCGGCTTCGACAGATCGGCGGCGATCACCTGAATGTTGCGGCCGGTCTCGCGAGTCAGTTCGCCGGCCAGGGCGCGCAGCTTGTCCTCGGAACGGGCGACGAGGATCAGATCCGAGCCGGACCGGGCGAGCGCCGCGGCGAAGGCGGCACCGATGCCGCTGGAGGCTCCGGTGATCAGAGCAGTCTTGTATTGCGACATGGGCACACTCGTAATCGGTTCAGCGCGGGATGCTGCGCCGCCGCAGTGTACGCAGTGCGGTTCCGAAACCGGGATTACCGCGAAGCCGCCTTCAGCGAAGCAGCTTCAACACCTGCTGCAATTGCGCGTTGTTGTCGAACGAGATCACCAGCTTGCCTTTGCCACGAGGCGACTGGGTGAGCGTGACCGGCAAGCCGATGCGTTCGCCGATTTCACTGGCGATCGGTGACTTCGGCAGCGAAGCCGACGGCGGCGAGGCCGGCCGCGACGAAGCCATCAGCAGCGCTTCGGTCTGGCGCACGGTCAGCTCGCGTTCGACTACCTGCTTCGCCAGTTCCGCCTGCCGGCTCGCCGTGGCACCCATCAGCACCTTGGCGTGGCCGAGCGAAATCAGGCCGTTGCGGACCATCATCTGCACGCCGGGATCGAGATCGATCAGGCGCAGCAGATTCGAGATCGAAGCACGCGACTTGCCGACCGCTTCCGCCGCCTGCTCATGGGTCAAACCGCAATCGTCGATCAGCCGCCGCAGCGCTTCGGCTTCTTCGAGCGGGTTCAGATCGGCGCGCTGGATGTTCTCGACCAGGGCAACTGCCATCGCCGCGCGGTCTTCCATCTTGCGGACCACCGCCGGAATGACCGACAGGCCGGCCAGCTTCGCCGCCCGCCAGCGCCGTTCACCGGCAACGATCTCGTGCTGCCCGTCTTCGATCTCGCGAACGATGATCGGCTGGACCACACCCTGCGCCTTGATCGATTCGGCCAGCGCTTCGAGCTGGCTCTGATCGAAGCTGCGCCGCGGCTGATGCCGGCCGGCGACCAGGCTGTCCAGCGCCAGTTCGCGCAGCTCATCACCCGCCGTTTCCACCGCCTGAGGCTGCGAACTGCCGAGCAGCGCATCGAGACTGCGGCCCAGACCCCTCTTCTTCACCGACACTATTCGCTCCCCAAGCTCATCTGCCCGCCATCATGGCGACGCAGCAATTCCCCGGCCAGCGCCAGATAGGCCTTGGCCCCAGCCGACGAAGGATCGTAGGTGATCGCCGGCAGACCATGACTCGGCGCTTCGGCCAGGCGCACGTTGCGCGGCACCAGGGTGCGATAGACCTTGTCGCCGAAGTGCTGCAGCAACTGCGCCGACACATCGTTCGACAGGTTGTTGCGCGGATCGAACATGGTGCGTAGCAGGCCTTCGATTTCCAGGCGCGGATTGATCACCCGCTGGATTTTCTTGATCGTGTCGACCAGCGCGGTGAGCCCTTCCAGCGCGTAGTACTCGCACTGCATCGGGATCAGCACGCCATCGGCGGCGACGAAAGCGTTGACGGTGAGCTTGGAGAGCGCCGGCGGGCAGTCGATCAGGATGTAGTCGTAATCATGCGCCACCGATTCCAGCGCCAGCTTCAGCGCGAAATCACCCGCCGGCATCTCGCGCAGCTTGATTTCGGCTTCCGTCATGTCGGCATTGGCCGGCATGACGCCGAAGCCGAGACCTTCGGGATGGATGATGACGGCCTGCGGCGTGACGGCTTCGAGCAGCACATCGCGAACGCTGTAGAGCAGGCGGTACTTGTCGACGCCGCAGCCCATCGTCGCATTGCCCTGGGCATCGAGATCGACCAGCAGCACGCGCCGACGCGTCGCAGCCAGCGAAGCCGCGAGGTTGATGGTCGTCGTGGTCTTGCCGACGCCGCCTTTCTGGTTGGCGATCGCGATGATGCGGGTCATTGGGCTGGATCGGTGCGAGTTTACGGAAGTGCCTA
The DNA here is from genome assembly GCF_000420645.1 of Nevskia ramosa DSM 11499. NCBI lineage: Bacteria > Pseudomonadati > Pseudomonadota > Gammaproteobacteria > Nevskiales > Nevskiaceae > Nevskia > Nevskia ramosa. The sequence continues at coordinate 53,528 of NZ_ATVI01000006.1, forward strand.
GGATGGCACTTCCGTGCACCGATCCGGCGGGCGGCAGCCCCTGGGGGCCTCAAAAGAATAAAGCTTATGCGGCTCGGATGATCAGCAACTGACGCATTTCATCGAGGCCGGGCACCAGCAGGCGATGGGTCGACTCGATCGCGAAGCCCGCCGGCAGGCCGGCTTTCTCGGCCGTATCGACATGCGCCTTCATCGACAGCCAGCGCGTATCCGGGCCACCCAGATGCTCGGTCACACCGATGTAATCGGCGAGGCTCGCAAACGCGCGGCTGATGATCAGCGGATACGGTTCGGCCGGCTGATGATCCTCGGCGCGGCCTTCGAACACCTCGGCATTCGGCAGCGCCATCGTGCGGATCACGTGGCGCATGAAGCGCGCCTTCTTGCCGGCGGAATCGAGCGTGGTCACATTCAGATCGGGCCGCACGATCGCCAGGATCAGGCCCGGAATGCCGGCGCCGCTGCCGGCATCGAGCATCCGCGTGCCCGGCGTGTAAGCCGGCAGTGCCTGCAGCACCGCGAGCGAATCGAAGACATGGCGGGTGACCATCTCATCGACGAACTTGATGCCGCTCAGGTTGTAGGTCGCGTTCCATTTCTCCAGCTCGCCGAGATAACGCATCAGCGGCTCGGTCAGGCCCACGTCCAGCCCGAAGCGTTCCAGTCCCGCGCGCAGGCGCTTTTCGCTGTGCGGATGCTTGCTGTCGCTCATCGGCGTGACCGGGGCACAGCGAATGGCGATGGGTTCGAACAGCAGGCAGGCATGGCACAGGCACGGGAATCAGGCCGCGCAGTATAAGCCCGAGGTTCCGGCCACCCCGCCCGCGTCTTCCCGGACGTCAAATCGCCGGCCGCGCACCGCGCCGCTGCTGCTCGACCATCAGGCAGCGATCCTGCACGACCAGGATGCCGGCCTCGGCCAAGGTCATCGCAAAGGCATCGTCGCGAATGCCGGTCTGCAGCCACACCGCACGCGGCTTGGCGGCGAGCAGATCGTCGAGATGTCCAGGCAAGGCGGACGGCAAGCGGAACACATCGACCAGATCGATCCGTCCCGGCACATCGACCAGGCGCCGATAGACCGGCTGGCCGAGGATGACGGTGACGTCGCGGTAATAGACCGGCACCGGCACGATCTCGTAACCGGCGGCCGCCAGCGCCGCCGGCACGTAATGCGCCGGCTGATCGTCATGCGATTCCGGCTTGATGCCGAGCACTGCGATGCGTCGCGTGGCCGCCAGCAGCGCGCTGATATTGGCCGGAGTTTCGAGCAGGTTCGAGTGGCGGTTCATGGTCGGTATCAGCGGCCGTAATTCGGGCCGTTCGAGGGCAGGTATTGGTAGCCGCCGCCGTGGCCGCGCACGGTGCGGATCACGGCCGGATCGCCGGGAACGGGTTCGATCTTCTTGCGCAGCCGGGTGATGCGCAGATCGATCGCGCGATCGAACACTTCGCCGGGATCGGTGCCGGACAGCATCAGCAGCTTATCGCGCGACAGGATCACGTTGGGATGCTCGGCGAACGCGCACAGCAACCCGAACTCCGCGCCGGTGATCAGCAGGATATCGCCGGTCGGATCAACCATGCGACGCCGTGCCCGATCGAGCCGCCAGCGACCGAACCAGCTTTCGTTGTCTTGCGCCTTTGCGGCTGGCGCTGCCGACGCAGGTGGAATCACAACTGGTCGGCGGCGCAGCACGCTGCGCACGCGCGCCAGCAGTTCGCGCAGATCGGCAGGCTTGGCGACGTAATCGTCGGCACCGAGTTCGAGACCGACGATGCGATCGGCTGGCGCGTCGGTGCCGGTCAGCATGATCACCGGTACGTCGGAACCGGCGCGCAGCCAGCGCAACACATTCAGGCCGTCTTCTTCGGGCATCACCAGATCGAGGATCACGCAATCCGGTGGGCTGCTCGCGAACAGCGCACGCAGGCTGTTGCCCCCATCGCAAGGCAGCGCCGCATAGCCCTGACCGCTCAGGTAATCCATCAGCAGATCACGCAGCAGCGGGTCGTCGTCGACGATGGCGATCCGGGGTGACACGGTCAGGCTCCTGGTCAGGCGCAAGCTCGCGCTGCGCCCGCAGAGATTAGCGTGTCATCGATGGCAAGCGGGTTCAGCCGGCGTCGATCTGCTGGCGAATGGTGTTGCGGACACCGACGTCGAGCCGGTCGAGCACGATCAGCCGCAGCCGGATCTCATCCGCTGAAGCATCCGTCAACAAGGCTTGTTCAAGCTGCGCGGAGACCTCGGCGATGCCGACCGCGCCCAGCGTTGCCGCCATGCTCTTGATCGAGTGGGCCGCACGCTTCGCCGTTCCGGCAAAGCCGGCAGCCAGCGCCTGTTCGATCTCCGTCGCGGCACGCGGTGTATCGAGATAGCGGCGGGCCAGCTTCTTCCACAGTTCCCGGCTGCCGCCCAGCCGCTCGATTGCGGCCGCGAAATCGCAGCCATCATCGTCAGCCAGCATGAGGTTTGATGGCGCAGCTGCAAGCAGCGCTGGCGTCACTACAGTCGCTGGTCCGTTCTGCGTCCACTGCGCCAGCAGCGCATACAGACGGCGCACATCGATCGGCTTGCCGAGATGATCGTTCATGCCGGCGGCCAGGCAGCGTGCGCGGTCCTCGGCCATCGCGTTGGCGGTCATCGCGATGATCGGCAGATGGGCCAGCGCGCCACCCATCGCGCGCAGGCGGCGGGTTGCTTCGAGGCCATCCATCAGCGGCATCTGCAAATCCATCAGCACCGCATCGAAGCGATGCGCGCTGGCCATTTCGACGGCAACGCGGCCGTTCGGCGCGATGCAGACCTCGACTCCCGCCGCTTCGAGCAACTCGCTGGCAACCTGCTGATTGATCTCGTTGTCCTCGGCCACCAGCACCCTCAGGCCGCGAAGTGACGCGGGGCGCAGCAGTTCCACGTCAACTGCCGGTGCCGGCACGAGCGCCGTCGCCGGGCTGCCGAAGGCATCGAGAATCGCATCGAGCAGCAGCGACGGATTGACCGGCTTGACCAGGAAGCCGTCAAGACCGATTTCGTGCGCCTCGTGTTCGATTTCCTCGCGACCGAACGCGGTGACCATGATGATCAACGGCGGCTGCGGCGGACCGAGCGCGCGGATGCGCCGCGCCGCTTCGATGCCATCGATCTGCGGCATCTGCCAATCCATCAGCACCAGGCCGAATGGATCGTGGCGCGCACCGCGGACCCGTGCCACCGCTTCGATGCCATCACCGGCGATGGTGACCCGGAAACCGAAGCCGGCGAGATGGCTGTCCAGGATTTCGCAGGCGATCGGGTTGTCATCGACCACCAGCACGCGCAGGTCGCGCAGCGCTTCCGGCACGATGCGCGCCGCCGGCGTGGCGGCCACGCCGAAGCGCGCCGAGAAGCGGAAGCAACTGCCCTGCCCCGGCTGGCTGTCGATGCTGATGTCGCCATCCATCATCTCGACCAGACGCTTGCAGATGGTCAGCCCCAGGCCGGTGCCGCCGTAGCGGCGGGTGGTCGAGGAATCGGCCTGAGAGAAGGCGCGGAACAAGCGGCCGATCTCCTCCTGACTCATGCCGATGCCGCTGTCCTCGACGGCAAAGCCGAGCCGCACCTCGTGCTCGCTGCGCTCGACCACGCCGACCCGCACCACGACATCGCCAGTGTCGGTGAACTTGATCGCATTGCCGGTCAGGTTGGCGAGAATCTGGCCAAGCCGGAACGGATCGCCGATCAGCACATCGGGCGCACTGGCGTCGATATCGAACAGCAGTTCCAGGCCCTTCTGCGCCGCGTGCACGCTGAGCATGCCGGACAGGTTTTCGAGCACCGCATGCAGCTTGAACGGCGTGGCTTCGAGCGACAGCTTGCCGGCCTCGATCTTCGAGACGTCGAGCACATCGTTGAGCACCTGCAGCAGCGACTGCGCCGAACTGTGGATCTTGGCCAGGTAGTCACGCGCTTGCGGCAGATCGCGGGCGCGGCTGCCGAGCTGCGACAAGCCGAGAATCGCGTTCATCGGCGTGCGGATCTCGTGGCTCATGTTGGCCAGAAACTCGCTCTTGGCGCGGCTCGCGGCGCGCGCCGTTTCGGTCGCCGCCGTCAATTCCAGTTCCAGCGCCTTGGCATGGCTGATGTCCTGCCAGACGCCGGTGAACGCGGTGCTGCCATCGGCCTGGCGACGCGGCATGCCGATGGTGCGCAGCCAGCGCAGTTCGCCGGTTTTCAGATGGCGAATGCGGAAATCGCAGTGCATCTCGGTCTGGGTCTCGATCGCCGCTGCCGTCACCGCCAGCATCATCGGCAAGTCGTCCGGCAGGATGGCCTGGATGACCTGGGCGTTGAGCCGCGCCGGATCGTTGGACGGTTCGATGCCGGCCAGCTCGCGGATGCCTTCGCTGACGAAAGTGGTTTCGAACTGGTTGTCCCCGAACGCCCGGAAGCGATAGACCATGCCCGGCACTGCCTTGACGATCTCGCTCAGCCGCAGCTCGGTCGCTTCCAGTTTCTGCCGGGTGGCGACTTCGGCGGTGACATCGAGCGTGAAGCCACTCCAGGCCACCGAACCATCATCCTGCGGCACCGGCTTGGCGAACGTGCGCAGCCAGGCTTCGCGATCCCCCGCCACCTTCGAGCGATAGGTGACCTCGATGTTGCGCTGCTCCTTGGCGCCGAGCATGAAGCCGCCGACCAGCTTCGCCCGGTCCGCACCGCTGACCAGGCCGATCAGGCTCATCGGATGGTTCAGTACCTCGTCGCGGGTCTTGCCGAACAGGGCGGCGCCCTGATCGCTGATCATCGTGTAGCGGCCGACTTCGTTCGGCGCCATGCGGTACTGGTAGACGACGCCGGGCAGCGAATCGGTGATCGTGCGCAACTGCCGCTCGGCGCGCTCGGCGGCATCGCGCAGCGAGCGTTCGGTGGCGATCAATCGCTCGCGGCTTTCGATCTCGTCGGTGACATCGTTCCACCAGCCGTTCCAGAGCGAACCATCGTCGGTCCTGCGCGGCGTGGCCGAGGTGCGCATCCAGCGCTGCACGCCGTCGGGCCGGACGATGCGAACATCGACCGAGAACGGCTTCACGTCGATCGCAGACTGCACATAGGCCTGGTACAGCAGCGCCGAGTCTTCCTGCAGCACCAGGCTCGGCGGCAGCATGGGATCGTCGAGCACCGCCTGTGAATCAACACCCAGCAGTTCTCGCACCCGGCTGCTCACGTAGTGATAGCGAATGCGTCTCTGACGATCCATGCTCAGCTGGAACACCGCGCCGGGCAGCGATTCGGCCAGATCGGCCCAATCGGCCAGATTCACCTGATGCCCATCGCCTACCGCCGGACGCAGCAGGCTGAGATCGGCATCCGCCGCTGTATCAGCGGAGATCGCTGGGTCGGCATCGGTCATCGCAACGCTTCGGTCCGGGTTCATCGCAGCACTTGCTTCTATCTGCCCAGCCTACTCAGCGCCGGTATCAGTCTGATGTCGCCGCGCTGACACATGATGTCAGCGCGGTGTCAGGCGCGGCTTCAGCGGCGCAGAGAAGCGCCCGGATACTCGGCCGGAATCAGGATCGGTAATTCGATGCCGGTCGCGACGGCGTCATACGGGTTCGGGGCGGAGAGCAGGCTGCCGTCGAGTGCGGAGCCAAACGCCGGCAGCGAAGTGCCCAGCGCCACGTTGACGACATTGGTCAGGTTCGGGGCGCTGGTCGCGCTGAGGATCGCCGCGTACTGCACCTGCTGCTCGTAGAACAGTAGGCCGACCTCATCGCCATCCTGCAGCTGCTCGCCGATCGCCGGCAGCTCGATGATGCTGTTCTGATGGCTGCGATTGAAGGTATGCAGACCTTCGACGAACGACGTGACCTGATCATCGACCAGGATCAGCGAGCCATTGCGGCGAATGCCGACACCGACCAGCGCGATCGCCGCGCGCGGCAGCACGTTAGGGCCGCCGACGACGCTGATCGAACTCATTCTGGGCACACCTGCCAGCACCCGGCCGCTGCCGGCGATCGTGGTCACCGGCACGAAGGTCGGGGCGCTGGACAGCACCGCGCCCACGTTGACCATGGCTATCTCCAGCCGCGCCGGCACGCCGCCGGCACCGGTCTGCGAACCGACCGGCATCGCATCGAGCGCCAGCCCAGCCGGCGTGCCGCCAGGCTGGCCGGCAACCGTGTCCGCAACCGAAATACAGACTTTCGGAATGCCGTCGAAGGCAGCGGAATCGACGCCCTTCAGCCAGTGGTCATACCAGGCGAGGATGCTGTCAAGGCCGATCACTGTGCCGCAGTTCGCGGTGCCTTCGATCTGGTTGGCGAGAGGATTCATGTGCCCGCCTTCCGTCGACAGCAGCCGCACATCGGCGCCGGTGGCGGCGAAGTAATCGGCGTTGCGCTTGGCTTCGGTGAGGTTGAACAACACGTCGCGATTGCCCTGCAGGAACAGCGCCGGCACCCGTCGCAAGGTCGCGCTGGTTTCGCCGAAACCCCAGGGCTGGCCAGCCGCCTGCTGAGTCTCGAAATAGCGCGTGCTGTGGCTGTAGAAGAACGGATTGACCTCGGCTTCGTCGATCGTCCGCGGCCGGGTCAACGGACGGCCGAGGGCTGCCACCAGATCGTCGCGCGTGCGCACCGTCGAGGCGAACAGGTTCTGCACGCCCACCTGATTGCACAGCGCCGCGACGATCGGCGTGTTCTCGACACCGCCGGTGGCGCCGAGCAGGCACAGCAGACCATCGAAACCCAGCTTCACGCCATCGCCAGGCAGCAGGCTGTACAGCAGGTTGTTCCAGGTGCCGTTCGGCACGATGGTGTCGATGCGCGGATCGAGCGCGGCAAGCGTCATCTGGTAGCCGCCGCCGTAGCTGTAGCCGATGGTGCCGACCTTCAGATCGCGATCGATGCCGGTACCGGTCTCGGTCTGGAAGTTGAACGCCGCGGCGTTGTCGTAAGCCCAGTCGAGGATGCGCCGCAGGTCCTGGATTTCCAGCGCCGGATCGACGATCCGCGCCTTGGTGTTGGCTGCGGATTCGCCGTGGCCACGCTGATCGACGCTGATCACCGCATAGCCGTGGCGCGGCAAGGCCTGGGTCAGGGCATCGATCGATGGGAAGTGCGGGTCGCTGGTCGGCAGGCTGCCGGTCGCCGCCAGGCTGCGCAGCCGCTTGCCACCATAGCCGTGGCTGTGCAGCACCAGCGGATAACCGGCGCCCGGGCAACGTTCGGGCAGCAGCACGGTGAAGTAGATCGTCGAAGTCGGCGTCGGATTGGTCGAGGCATCGGAATCCGACGGGCTGTTGACGACCAGTGAACGATCGAAAGCACCGGCCGGCAGCGGATTCGTGCACCCGGCAACTGGCGGCGGCGTGCCGGGAACTGCAGGGTCACCGGGATCAGTGGAAGCCGAGTCCTTGTTGTCGCAGGCAGACAGCAACACCATCAGGCCTGGCACCAGCACCCGCATCAGCTTGTTCATGACCGACTCCTCACTCGCACTTGTTCTGGTTGTGTGGGCGAGTGTAGGGAATTTGTCTCCGAAGTTGCTGCGGCTCCTCGCGACTAGTGCAGCTGTTTCCAGAAGAATGTGTAGGCCAGCGCGTTCATGTACGCCTGCTGCTGATTGTTCGCCGCACCACCGTGGCCGCCTTCGATGTTTTCGTAGTACAGGAAATCATGGCCCTGCTCGGCCATGCGGGCGGCCATCTTGCGAGCGTGGCCGGGGTGGACGCGGTCATCGCGGGTGGAGGTGGTGAACAGCACTCGCGGATACTTCGCGTCCTTCCTGAGGTTCTGGTACGGCGAGTATTTCGAGATCCAGGCCCATTCCGCGGCGACGTCCGGATTGCCGTATTCGCCCATCCACGAGGCGCCGGCGAGCAGCTGGTTATAGCGGCGCATGTCGAGCAGCGGCACCTGGCAGACCACGGCCCCGAACAGGTCCGGACGCTGGGTCAGCATCACGCCCATCAGCAGGCCGCCGTTGGAACCGCCCTGAATGCCGAGATGCTTCGGGCTGGTCAGCTTGCGCTTGCTCAGATCTTCGGCGATGGCGATGAAATCGTCATAGGCGCGCTGGCGATTCTCCTTCAGCGCTGCCTGATGCCAGGCCGGGCCGAACTCGCCGCCACCGCGAATATTGGCCAGCACATAGACGCCGCCGCGCTCCAGCCAGGCCGCGCCCATGCCGGCGCTGTAGCCCGGCTGCATCGACACTTCGAAACCGCCGTAGCCGTAGAGCAGCGTCGGGTTGCTGCCATCGAGCTTCAGACCCTTCTTCGAGACCTGGAAGTACGGCACCAAGGTGCCGTCTTTCGACTTGACCTCGTGTTGGCTGATCTCCAGGCCTTTGGCGTCGAAGTAGCTCGGCAGCGATTTCAGCTGTTCGCTGCCCGGCTTGCCGAGTACGGCGTAGTGCAGGCTGGTCGGCGTCAGGAAATCGGTGATGGTCAGCCAGTAGTCATTGGACTCGTCATCGTCGACAGCCGAGACGCCCAGCGCACCGAAGGCCGGCGCGTAGATCGCCGTCCGCGTCCACTTACCATCGACCTGCTTAAGCTCGTAGAGCTTGCTGCGGACGTTGTCGAGTTCGTTGACAATCAGCGCAGACTTCAGCTTGGCAAGGCCGCTCAGCGATTTGCGTGCCCCAGGGGTGTACAGATTGGCGAACGCGCGCTTGCCACCAAGGAAGTCGGCCAGGCCGATGACCAGCAGGGAACCACCGGGATAGGACTTGCTGCCGATCACCCAGTCGGTGCGCAGTTCGACGGTCAACTGGTCCTGCCACAAGCCAATCTGGGCGTCGTCCGGCACGTCCAGGCGCTTGAATTCGCCATCGACCCGCAGCCAGCTTTCTCCGCTGTAGAAGGTCGTCGCACGGCGCATCAACTCGTGATGATGGCCGCCAGAATCGACGACCATGGCGCCGCTCGCCACGTCTTCCTTGGCACCGGCAAAGACCTGCACCGCATCGGCCAGCGGCGTGCCGCGCTTCCATTCGCGAACGATGCGCGGATAGCCGCTGTCGGTCAGCGAGCCGGCACCGAAATCGGTGGCGACGAACACCCGGTCACGATCGGCCCAGACAACGTCGGACTTCGCTTCCGGCAGCTGGAAGCCATCGGCAACGAAGCGCTTCTTGGTGATATCGAACTCGCGGATCACCACGGCATCGCCACCGCCGCGGGACAGGCTGAGCAGGCAGCGATCATTGTCCGGATGCACGCAGGACGCGCCCTTCCACACCCAGTTCTCTTTCTCGCTGGCGGCCAGCGCATCGAGATCGAGCACGGTTTCCCAAGCCGGTTCCGGCTTGCGGTATTCGGCCAGGCTGGTGCGCCGCCAGACGCCGCGTACCTGCTTCGCGTCACGCCAGAAGTTGTAGTAGTGCGGGCCGATCTTGGTGACGAACGGGATGCGCGTGTTCGAATCGTAGATCTTCAGCAGCCGCTCGTGGATCGGCTTGAAATCGGCCGAGGCTTCCAGCTCTTTCTGGGAAACCGCATTGCGGGCGCGGACCCAGTCCAGCGCCTGATCGCCATCGACGTTTTCCAGCCAGAGATAAGGATCGTCGCCTGCCGTTTCCGCCGCCGTGCTGGCCGTGATACCGCTACCGAACAAGGTCAAAGCCATCACCGCTCCTTTCAGCCACTGATTCATCCGATCGACTCCAGCCCGTGACGGGCCTGCGGGCTATATCGCGCAGGAGTCTGACGTAGGGCCTGTTAACAATCACTTCGGTCGCTGCGGCGGAGGTCGTTTTTGCCCAGTGCAACGAACGAGAAGCGACCAATGGCCGACCCATTGGCGCGACGAATAAGGCAGCAATGGGCAAAAACGATCCCGCCCCGGAGGGTTGCGGCCCAAAAGCCGCCATGCCCCGTTGCGAACCTTGAGAATAGAACAACTATTCTCTGCGGCTCGCGCCTTGCCTGGCGGCTTTTTGACTCGCAACGCAGCGACTGAAGTGATTGTTAACAGGCCCCAAGCTCGCTGAAACATCCGGAATCGCCCATGAACCGCTGTGCCTGCGTGTCAGTCCTGATGATGGTTGTCCTGCTGGGCGCCTGCCAGCGCGAGGCACCGGCACCGGCCGCTGCGGCTGTGGAAATCGCGGAACCGGCGCCGGACGCCGGCTTCTGCGTGGATGAGGCCGATGGCGATTACCTCAATCCGAAGAGCTGCCGCAGCCTGGTGATCTGCCGCAGTCAGCAGATCGCCGAACTGCGTGTCTGCCCGAAGGGCGAAGTGATCAACAGCCTGTCGGAACAGCGGCCGTTGCGCTGCCTGCCGCTGGCGGAATCTGGCCTGAACGCCGATTGCTCGTTCAAGCCGGTGCCGTTGTCGGATGTGCTGCCCGAATAGCCCGATGAATCGGACCGACGCTCAGCGCCGGTAGGCGCTGACAAAGCTCCAGATCACGCCGGTGGCCTTGAGGTCCTGGCTGGTGACGTACTGGGCGCCGGTCAGGCCACCGGACCACGCGTGGCCGCCGCCGGTGATCGTGTACAGCCGGTTCTCGAGCGTGCCGCCGTTGCAGCCGGTGTAGCGCGTCAGCTGCACCGTGGTGCCATCGGCGGCGCGGTCCGGAAGCGAACTGGCCAAGACGCCGCCGCAGGCCTGCTTGCTGCTCCAGTAGGCCATCGTCGACAGCGCCGACTTCATGTTGAGGTAGCCGTCGTAGGGAACGATGGTGTCGGCGGTGCCGAGCAGATAAACCTTGGCGCGGGGCTTGGTTGGCGCGCAGACATTGGCCAGGCCGGTGCGCAGGGTCGCGGCATTGATGCCGAACGCGGCGATCTTGTCCGATAGCTCGCAGGCCAGTCGCTCGGCCATGAAACCACCGTTCGAATAACCACCCGCGTAGACGCGGCTGGCATCGACACCCTGGGCGACCAGCGTGTCGATCAGCGCCGAGATGAACTGCGTGTCGTCCTTGTTGCTGGTGCTTGGATCATCCTTCCAGGTGCCGCCGATCGCGGCCGGCAGCACGGCCCAGAAACCCTGGGTCTGCACGTAGTCGGCCACCTCGGTCAGGTTCGCCATGTTCTCCGGCGTCACGCCGTTGGCATGGAGCAGCAGCAGCACCGGCGCACCTGCCCGAACCGGGTTCGGCCGCACGATGACGTAGCGGCGGCTGACGCCAGCGACCTTGATCGTTGCCGAAAAGGCCGTGGTGTTCGACGTGGTCTGCACGTAGGTGCCGTTGAGCACCGTCCAGGTCCGCTTCAGGAGGCTGCTGAGGGTCTGGAAACCGCTGACTGGATCGATGCTGGCAGTAGTGACGGTCGCAGTCTTGGTCACCGCGGCGGTGGCATTCCATGACAGCGCCAGCAGCAGGCCCGCAGCGCAACGAACGAACCAGGAGGAATAGTATTTTTTCACGACTTGCTCTTCGGTTGTAGAGAGATTTCGTGAAAACCTTGCGACCGCTTGCCGAGCCTCCGCAATCGAGGCGCGATGGGCGGCGCAGGGCCAGCGACAGCCGCTTAAATCATTGAAAAGTGCGCCAAATATGCGTCGCTAACGCAGCACTACCAGCGCAACACCGAGCATGGCCAGCGTGATTCCGGCGTACTGTCGAGGCCGCACTCGCTCGTGCAGAAAGAGCACCGCGAACAGCACGATGAACACCGCCGCCGTCTCGTTGAGCACCGCGGAAACCGAAGCGCTCGTGTACTTGTAGCCGGCCAGCCACAGCAGCATCGACAGGTAGCTGCCGGCAACCGAACCGGCGATCACCTGCGGCCAGTGCCGCACGGTGCGGAACTCGGCGATCACCGCCGGTCCGTTGCGACGCCACGCAACGATCACTCCCATGCCGATCAGGCCGCCGATCAGGCGCAGCCAGACCACCCAGAGGAAATCGTGCAGCGCCAGCATCGGCTTGGCGATGACGATGCCGATCGCCATCAGCAGCACCGACAGCACGCCGATCGCAGTGCCGACCCTCAGGCTGCGGGTGTCGATCGCGCTCCGCATCGGATCACGGCTCCAGGTCACCAGCACGACGCCGAGCAGCACCAGCGACGCACCCAGCCATTGCGGCCCACGCAGATGTTCGCCAAGGAACAGCGCCGACAGGCCGATCACGAACGGTGAATACAAGGTCTGCGCAACCGCCATACGGCTGGCGCCGATCTGGTTCAGCGCGCGCAGGTAATAGGTATCGCCGAGGCAGATGCCGAGCCAGCCGGACAGCAGAATCAGCAGCAGCGATAACGGCGGCAGCGCCGGCACGGTGGGCGACACGAACAGCACGGTCAGGCCGAGAAGGCCGGCCGCCAGCGTGTTCTTGAACAGGTTCAGCGCGAACGGGCCAAGGCTTTCGCCAGCCTTCTTGAACAGCACGACCGCGATCGCCCAGACCAGCGCGCAACTCAGGGAATAGAACTCGCCGATGCCGAAGTTCATCGTCTGGCTACGACATTCATGCGTGGAGAAGCTGCGGCCGCCAGCGGACGACCGCTATCTCAGGCCGGCGTCACCGCCGACACCGGAAAGCCCATCGTGAAGCGCGCCACCTTGACGCAGGCCACGACCTTGCCCTGGGCAAGGTCCGGGAAAAGCGTGCTGTCGAACGACCAGTCCAGCACTTTCGCGAACTGCAGCTTGCCGCTCGCGGACGGCGCGTAGACGAACTGCTGGCCGCCGTGCAGCTGTGCCAGCTGCAGCAGGGCATTCGGCACGATCGCGGTCGAGAACGGCCATTTCAGCTTGCCGGGCTTGAAGGTGAAGCTGGCGAACGGCTTGCCGTCGAGGCTGGTATCGAAGCGATCGATGCCGTCGACGCCGTAGCGGTAGTCGAAGCTGGCCACGTCCTTCGGAATACCCCAGTTGCGGCGACCGTTGACCACCGATTCCATGCTCGACACATAGATGCGAGTGATCGACTGGAAGTTTCTTGTTTTGGGTCCGCCCTTGAACGGAAACTTGCCCGGAATGTACAGCAGCTCGCGGTACGGGCCGACTGCGGAATCCTCGTAATCGACCAGCATCACCGTCGCGTACTTGCCGCTGCGCTTGCCGCGCAGTTCAGGCGGCACGTGGCGCGGATCGTCGAGCACCGAGGACGGCAGCTTGACCATCAGGATGTAGCCGCTGCCGGTCAGCGACCAGGGCGCTGGCGCCAGCGGCACGGTCGGCAGATCGGAATCAGGGGTCAGCAGGATGGTCATGGAGCGGGGTTCAGTTTGAGTTGCGCGGTCCGCCGCCGAGCAGCCGCGCCGGCAACAGCAGCACGGCGCGCAGCAGTGCGAACAGTCCTTCGAACGTGATGCCGATCAGGCGGAACGGCAACGCGATCAGCCAGAACAGCGGGTACAGAATCAGTGCCAGCAGTGCGAGCGGCCAGCACAGCACGAACAGCAGCAGCCAGAGCAGGAGCTTGATCATCGGATCAAGGCCTCATGCTCGGGGAAGCTTCAGGCCGCGACTTCGGCAACGCTCGGCTCGCGCATCTGGGCATTGGCGGTTTCCCGTGCCGCTGCCACCAGCGCCAGGCGAGCGACGACGCCATAGGCGTAGAAGCGGTTCGGCGAGGCATCCGGATTCTGCGCAGTGTCCGGGCAGTTGCAGGGTTCAGCGAACGCCAGCGGCTGGAAGCTGGCGCCGGGTGCGTTCAGGTTCTCGATGTTCGAACGGCCGCCGTGCACGCGATAGAAGCCGCCGACGACGTGGCGATCGATCATGTACACGACCGGCTCGGCAGTGGCCTGTTCGTCACCCCAGCGCTCGAAGGTGTAGACGCCTTCCTGGATGATCGCGCCGGTGACTTCGTTGCCTTCCTTGGCCGAAGCCATCTTCTTGCGCGCATCGCGATTCATGTTGCGAATCTCGTCGGCGCTGCGCACCGTCATCACGCCCATGCCGTAGGTGCCGGCATCGGCCTTGACGATCACGAACGGCTCGTCCTTCACGCCGTATTCGCGGTACTTCTCGGCGATGTCTTCGAGCAGCAGTTCGACGTTCGAGGCCAGGCAGTCCTCGCCTTCACGAGTCTTGAAATTGATCTGGCCGCAATTGCGGAACAGCGGATCGACCCACCAGGGATCGATGCCGAGCAGCTTGCCGAACTCGGCCGCCACTTCGCGATAGATGCCGAAGTGCTGGGTCTTCAGGCGGGTGTTCCAGCCCACGCCGAGCGGCGGAATCACCGGCTGGACGATCTGATCGAGAATCGGCGGCCGGCCGGCCGACAGGTCGTTGTTGAGCACCACGACGCAAGGCCGGAAATCGCCGACGTAGACGTGATCGCCGTCGCGGTGAATCGGCTCCAGGTGCAGGGTGCGCCCGGAATCGAGAGTTATGGTTTCCGGTTCATTCAGATCGCTGCGTAGCGAACCGAGACGCACCGTGTAGCCAGCCTTCTGGATCAGTCCCTGCAAGGTGGCGACGTTTTCCAGATAGAAGCGATTGCGGGTGTGGTTCTCGGGCACCAGCAGCACGTCGCAGGCAGTGGACATCACCCGATCAAGCGCCGACTGGATCGCCTGCACGCACAGCGCTTCAAACGCCGGGTTCAGATTGTTGAAGCCGCCGGGAAACAGGTTGGTATCGACCGGCGCCAGCTTGAAGCCGGCGTTGCGCAGATCCACCGAACAGTAGAACGGCGGCGGCGTGGTCGCCCACTGACTGCGGAACCAGCGTTCGATCTCCGCCGCGCGCTCCAGCAGCAGGCTTTCGAAACGCAATAGCGGCGCCGTCTGGGCGGTGGTCAGATTGGGTACGGCGTGGTGCGAGAGCGAAGGCATGACGGCATCTGCCGGCTGGCGCGAGGGTGCGCGCGGGAGACGTAGCGTAACCGATCGTTAACATCGTCCAGACCTCTCGTCCTTCACTTCACGCAGCGGCCGCAAGGGTTGTCTCCAAGGCCAGCCTCTTGAACGATCGGCGCTCGCCCCCAAGCCATTGAGCGACGCCTTCACAGCTTGTCGACGCCCCGCCGCCGCTTTCCGGAAACCGATGGAATACAAGGATTACTACAAGATTCTGGGCGTGCCGCGTACCGCCAGCGAGGCCGAGATCAAGCGCGCCTATCGCAAGCTGGCGCGCGAATTCCATCCGGACCGCAATCAGGCCAAGGATGCCGAGGACCGCTTTAAGGCGGCCAACGAAGCCAATGAAGTCCTCGGCGATGCGAAAAAGCGCGCCGCCTACGATCAGCTGGGGCCCAACTGGCAGAACGGCCAGCGCTTCACGCCGCCCCCCGGCTGGGGCGGTGGTGGCCGTGGCGGCATGGGTGGCGGCGCCGGCGGTGGCGATTTCTCCGACTTCTTCTCGACGCTGTTCGGCAATGCCGGCGGCGCGGGTGGCGGCTTCGATCAAGGCGGTGGTTTCGGCGGGCCGCCGCGCGATCAGCAGGCCTCGTTGTCGATCGCGCTCGAAGATTCCTACAGCGGCGCCACGCGCAATATATCGATCGGCAATCGCACGTTGAATGTGCGCATTCCGAAAGGTGTGGCCTCCGGCCAGACCATCCGTCTGCCCGGCCAGGCGCCGCGCGGTGGCGATCTTCTACTGGACGTGACGTTCTCGCCGCATCCGCTGTTCAAGCCGGAAGGCCGCGATCTGCACATGAGCCTGAACGTGGCGCCCTGGGAAGCCGCGCTGGGCCAGTCCGTGCCGGTGCAGACGCTTGGCGGCATCGTCGAATTGAACCTGCCAGCAGGCACGCTGTCTGGACGACGCCTGCGCCTGAAAGGACGCGGCCTGCCAGGAAGTCCGGACGGCGATCAGTTCGTCACCATCCAGGTGCAGACGCCAGCACCGGAAACCGATGCCCAGCGACAGATTTACGAGCAGATGCAGGCGCAATTCCCGAACTTTGACCCACGCACACGGAGCACATCGTGAAAATCGGGGGCGACTTGCGGCGCGCTACGCGGCACAATGACGGTTTGCCGTTGCCAGCTCCGGGTTTAACTCGCGTAGCGCGCGGCAATGACAGGGTTTATGGACAGGGCCTGAGCACGATGGCACGCGACACCTTCAGCAAGTTACTGGCGACGACGCCGGCCGCGAGCCCGCTATCGTTCGCGCTGAACGCGAAGCGCTGCCTGCCGCTGATCCTGGGGCCGAGCCCGGACGCCCTGGAAGGCACCGACCCGGCCGACGCCGCCGCGTTCCATCGCTGGATCCTGCGCAAGCTGCGCGCCGCCAACGCCGATTTCGCCGCTGGCGGCTATGGCGAGGATCGCGCGCTGTACCGGATGAGCGATCTCTACGGCACCGGTTCGGAAGAGCCACGTACCGTGCATCTCGGCGTCGATCTGTGGATTTCGGCCGGCACCGTCGTGCATGCGGTGCTGCCGGGTGTCGTCCATTCGACGCGCGACAACAAGGAGTTCGGCGACTACGGCCCGACCCTGATCCTCGAACACGAGCTGCAGGGCATCCGCTTCCACACGCTGTACGGGCATCTGTCGCGGCAGTCGCTGCAGTTGTCGCCGCGCGGCCGCAAGGTCGGCATCGGCGAACCGCTGGGCTGGCTCGGTCAGCCGCACGAGAACGTCGGCTGGGCGCCGCATCTGCACTTCCAGATCATCCGCGAACTGGATGGCCGCGAAGGCGACTATCCGGGCGTCTGCAGAGCCTCGGAAAAAGCCACCTGGATGGCTCGCTGCCCGGATCCCAACCTGCTGCTGCGCATCGATGCGCTGAAAAAGCCGGTGCGCCGCCCGCGGGTTGCCGCCGCTGCACCGAAGCCGGTGGCCGAAGTGCCGAAACGCTCGCGCCGCGCGTCATCCGGTGTCGGCAGAACCTAGATCGCAGCCCGCCGCCCCGCCCAGGGCTGCGCCTGTTCGAGCTGTGATGCCAGCCTGATCAGCAGACCTTCACCGCCGGTGGCGGCAACGAACTGCACGCCCAGCGGCATGCCATCGGCGAAGCTCGCCAGCGGCACCGACATGCTCGGCGTGAAAGTCAGGTTCGACAACTGCGTGAACGGCACTCTGCCCAGGCTCTTGGCGGCGATCTTGTCGACTACGCCACTGTCGAGCAGGCGCCGGGCGAGGCCGAGCTTGAGTACCGCACGCAGACCGATCCTTTCCGCCAGCGGCGTGTCCTGCGCGCCGATGCCTGCCGCCGGTTGCGCCACGGTGGGCGTCAGGTACAGATCGAAGCGGCTGTGGAAGCGGCCCATCGCGCGCATGAAATCGTTCCAGCGCTGACGGCTGGCCACGTATTCGCCAGCGGTCAGGCTGCGACCGAACGCGGCCAGCGCGCGGGTATCCAGTTCGAACGCGCTTTCTTCTGCACCGCTCAGTTCGCAGGCGTGATCGACGGTCGCTGCGGTCTGGCCGTAGTACATGGTCAGGTAGCAGCGGGCGAGCGACTCGCCATCGATCTCCGGCGCAGCTTCCTCGACGTGATGACCGAGGCTTTCCAGCAGCTTCGCGGTTTCGTGGACGGCACGGACGCAGTCGAGATCGACCGGCTGGTTGATCGGCGACGCGGTCGAGAAACCGATCCGCAGCCGTCCCGGATCGCGACCGACTTCCTCGGCATACGGCCGCTCGGGCCCGGCGATGCGGAACGGGCTGCCTTCGTCGGCGCCGTGGATCGCATCAAGCATTCGCGCTGAATCACGCACCGTGTGGCTCAGCACGTGCTCGCTGGAAGCGCCTTCCCAGAACTCGTCGTGGCTGGGCCCCGGCGGCACCCGACCACGCCCCGGGCGGAGACCGAACAAGCCGCAGTACGAAGCCGGAATGCGGATCGAGCCACCGCCATCGGAAGCACTGGCCACCGGCACGATGCCGGCGGCGACAGCCGCAGCCGCGCCACCGGACGAACCGCCGGGTGTGCGCGACAGATTCCAGGGATTGCGCGTGGCGCCGAACAGCAGAGACTCGGTGCAGCCCTTCAGCGCCAGCTCGGGCGTCGTGGTCTTGCCGAAGCTGACCAGGCCGGCGCGCTCGAAACGCAGCACGATTTCGGAACTGACATCCGGGCGCCAGTCCTTCAGCACGCGGCTGCCGGCGCTGGTCGGCACACCGGCCACGTTCTGGGCGATGTCCTTGATCAGGAATGGCACGCCGGCAAACGGACCGCTGAGCGGACCGTCGGCGCGTTGCCGCGCCGCATCGATCATTGGCGCGCAGAAGGCGTTGATCTTCGGGTTGACCGCATCGAGCCGGGCGAGCGCGGCATCGAGGAGTTCGACAGCGCTGACCTCGCGCTGGGCCACCAGCTCGGCGAGGCCAGTGGCGTCATGCGCCGGATATTCCTTGAACATGATGGGAAGAAATTGGTTGTGCGATCGGCGGGAAATGCCGCCGCGATCAGCGAAAGATGAAATAGACGGCACCACACATGCACAAACCGGCCCATATGAAATCGAGCGTCAGCGGCTGCTTCATCGCCAGCAGCGCGAACGGCACAAACACCAGCAGGGTGATGACCTCCTGCAGGATCTTCAGTCGCGCAAGGCTCATGGTGCCGAAGCCGAAAACAGCGCAGTGGTGACAGCATCGACGAAGTGCACAAAACGCATTCTACGGCGGTTGATTTCGCGCCCCTCGGCCCGACGGACGGCGGTTATACCCTTATAACAAGTGGCAGACCGAGTCGGTAAACTTCCGCCTCCATTAGCTGCTAACCACTTGAGGGCAATACCTTTGACAACCGTGAACCGTCTGGTCCTGTCGGCGGCTTTAGCGTTGGTACTTGCCGCCTGCGGTGGCGGTGGTGGCACTGATGATGGCGGAGGTGGCAGCACGACTGGCGGTACAACCGGGAGCACCACCGGCGGGACGACTGGTGGCGGTACGACCGGCGGCGGGACCAGCGGCGGTGGAACCAGTGGCGGAACCAGCACGGGCGGCGGCACTCCAAGCCCGACGTCCTGCCAGAACGACTTCACGCCGGACCGAGTGGCCGCCGGCGAGAATTGCGATCCAGCGCTGAATCGCGCCAAGTTCTGCCCGCTGGTTTCGGGTCTGGATCTGCTGACCAGCCGCACCACCGTCATTCCCTGCGACGGCGTGGAAGTCACGACGAACAGTGCGTCCGGTGGCGGCTTCACCACGCAGTACCTCGCGATCAGACCGGCAGGAGGCGGAACGCCGTCGGCGATCTACATGGCGCTGCACTACCTGAACGCCAACACCAGCTACTACGCGAACCTGATCCGGATGAGCGAACTGGCCAAGGCGCGCAACGTTCTGGTGCTGATCCCGCAGGCACCAGGTGATGGCGGCCTGATCACGCTGCCGATAGTAGGGCTTCCATCGCCGAATACCGGACTGCTGTCGCGCTGGCCGACGATGGTCAACCAGGCCGTCGAGAACAATCTGCAGTTGCTGGATGGCGTGGTGGCGGATGCCCGCAATCGCTTCAGCGCCAGCTCCGCGCCGCTCTATGTGTCGGGATTGTCGAACGGCACGCCGATGGCCTATTTCTACGCCTGCGGCCGTGCCGATCGCGTCGAAGCCGTGCTTGCGGTTGCCGGCACCCAGACCGCCGAAGCCGCAGCGACCTGCCGCCCCAACCGGCCGGTGGGCCTGGTCATCGTCCATGGCACTTCCGATCCGATCGTGCCGTACAACGGTCTGCTCGGCCTGACCCGCAGCGTTCCCGAGAACTATGCGGACTTCAAAACCTACGATCAGTGCACTGGTACCGATCAGATGGCAACGCTGACCAGCAACGGTTCGACGATCCAGTTCAGCTACGTGACCAACTGCGCGGGCGGGCGCAAGGTCGTGCTGGCCACGGCGGTCAACAACGGCCACAACTGGCCCGGCGATGACGCCAGCGTGCTGCCGGATACGGCATTGAACATCGGCCTGTTCGGCCCCGCGCGGGATGGCATGGACGCCACCATTCAGGGCTTCGATCTGCTTCGATACGCGGCTGGCAACTAAACGCGGAACAGTAGTTGCGGACAAGAAAAACCCCGCGATCAACGCGGGGTTTTTCTTTACAGAGCCGTGGATCAATCGTCGCCGGCGGCGAAGCCGAGCAACTGCAGCAGGCTGACGAACAGGTTGTAGATCGCGACGTAAAGGCTGATCGTCGCCAGGATGTAGTTGGTCTCCACGCCGTGGATGATGTCCGAGGTCTGCGACAGGATCATGCCGCACATCAGCAGCGCGAACATCGCCGAGATGGCGAGCGCCAGCGGCTGAAAGTAGTAGCCGAACATCGACGCCACCAGCAGGCCGATCGACATCACGAAGGCCAGCATCACGCCGCCGTAGACGAAGCCGCGCATGAAGCTGAAATCACGGCCGGACTTCACCGCGTAGGCGGACAGGCCGACGAAGATCGAACCGGTCAGACCGAAGGCCATCATGACGATCTGCGAGCCGTTGGCGAAGCGGCCGATGTAGCTGTTCATCACCGGGCCAAGGCCGAAGCCGAGCAGGCCAGTGACCAGGAACACGACCCAGATGCCGTTCGCCGAGTTCGCCGTGCGCGGCACCACGAACCACAGCAGGCCGAGCGAGACCAGCGAGCAGACCATGCCGGCGCCGCGCGGCGCGCCGATCGCCATCGAGACGCCAGCCATCAGCGCCGAGAACAGCAGCGTCGCGGACAGCAGCAGATAGGTGTTGCGCAGCACCGAATTGGTGCTCAGCGCGCTGCTGCCACCGCGTGACGCGGTACTCCCGGTGACCGGGACACCACGGAACGGATTGGGCGTACTCATCAGGTCTTACTCCTTGTAAACAAAAGGTAAATATTCGCGTGGCGACAGGTTTTTGCCAGCGTCGAAGTGGACCGATCATAGCAGCCGGGAGTTCCCGCCCAGCAGCCGGACGGTGATGTCCCTGCTGCTGACGATCCGTCGCCGCAGAGACTCGATTTGCAGCTCGTCCCGACCTGCCCCCAGACTGCCCGACACGCTGCCCAGCCCACCGTCGCGAGTCCAGCCCATGACGCAGATCATCGAGATCACCGATTCCGCAGGGCGCATCGTTGCCGGCGAGTGGTTGCAGCAGGCCGAGGCGGTGCATCGACAATTGCGGCCGCAGTTGATGCCGGATTACCTCGGTCAGATGCAGCGGGTGTTCGCGGGCGGCGCGCAGATGCTGGTCGCCGTTGAAGACGGCCGTGTGCTTGGCCTGACGGTCTGGCGGATTCTGGAAAAGACCTTCTCGCGCAGCGAGCTGTACATCGATGACCTGGTCACCGATGCCGGCCACCGCTCGACCGGTGTCGGCAAGGCCCTGCTCGCCTGGTGCGAAGCGAAGGCTCGCGATGTCGGCTGCACCCAACTGACCCTGGACTCTGGCACGCCACGACTGAAAGCGCACAAGTTCTATTTCCGCGAGGGCCTGCAGATCACCTCGTTCCATTTCGTGAAAACGCTGGATAGCTGATGAACCATTCCTGGAAGCTGCATTTCTCGCGATTCCTGACCGCACGGCCTTCGCGTCTGCATGTGGCTGCCCATAGTCATCATCCCTGGCCCGATGTCAGCTTCGATGCGCAGATGCAGGCCTGGGTCGATGCCGCCGAGCTGATCGACGACAAGTGGCTGCTGGTGTTCAACACTGCGATTCCAGCAGCGCAGGCACATGTGGCTGCGATCCTGCACTTGCCGGATCCGTCGACGATCTGCTTCGCCGGCAACACCCATGAACTGTTCATGCGGGCGATCTCGTCGATCGAGCGTCAGCCGATCAGCGTGCTGACTACCGACGGCGAATTCCACAGCTTCAACCGGCAGATGCAGCGCTTTGAGGAAGCCGGCAAGGCGGTGATCGAGCGGGTGCCGGTGGAGCCGTTCGCGAGCTTTGCCGAACGCTTCGCGCAGGCCGCAGCCCGCGGCGGCCACGATCTCGTCTACTTCAGCCAGTGCTTCTACAACAGCGGCTGGCTGGTGCATGAGCTGGCACCGATCGTCAGCGCGGTCCGTGATCCGGAAACCCTGGTGATCATCGACGGCTATCACGGCTACATGGCCGTGCACACCGATCTGTCGGCGATCGCCCATCGCGCGTTCTACTTGAGCGGCGGCTACAAGTACGCGATGTCCGGTGAAGGCAACGGCTTCATGCACTGCCCGCCGAACTTCGCGCTGCGCCCGGTCGATACTGGCTGGTTCGCCGGCTTCGCCGAGTTGTCGACCGGCCCGGTGCAGGTCGGCTATGCCGATGGCGGCCTGCGGATGATGGGCGCCACTTACGATCCCACTGCGCTGTACCGGCTCAATGCGGTCATGGACTGGCTCCACACGCAGAAGCTGACGCCGGCCCGCATTCACGCCAGAGTCGCCGCCTTGCAGGATCAGTTTCTCGACGGCCTCGACAAGCTGTCGCTGCCGTTGCTGAACAGCCAGCTGCTGATTCCGGCTCGCGGCCAACCACGCGGCAACTTCCTGTGCTTCCGCACGCCACAGGCTGGCGCGTTGCAGGCGCGGCTGAAATCGGCCGAGGTGATCTGCGATTACCGCGACGATCGCCTGCGCATCGGCTTCGGCGTCTATCACGACGAAAGCGACATCAGCGAGCTGCTCAGGCGCATCGCGATCACGCTCGCCTGAACGACAACGGCCGCCCGAAGGCGGCCGCTCTCTGCAACCCAGTTCCAGCTCAGAAAGGGTTGAGGCGCTTCTCGCGGGTGTAGGCGAGATAGCCGATGTTGGCACCGGCGCGCAGGCCAACGCCGGTACGGATAGGCGCCAGCGTGATATCGCCGGCGCGCTGGTAGTTCAAGCCGATGCCGGCAACCACATAGAGACTGCCGTCGACGCCGGGGAAGCGCTGATACAGGTCCTTTGTCCAGTGCAGGTTGTAGACCAGCGTGAACACCTTCGACGCATTGCCGCCGATGTCCCAGCCCACTGACGGACCCTGCCAGTAGACCTTGGTCGAGCCGCCGCCCTTGTAGACCAGGTTGCCTTCGCCGTAGCGCAGACCGACGACGAACGCGCCGGAACCTTCGCTGCCGATGATGTAGGCGACTGGGCGACCCAGCTCGGAAAAGGCTTTCTCGATCGCCTTGGCGAGACCGCTGGTGGTGCCGCCGAAGAACTTCTCGGCCGCCGCCACGGTTTCTTCTTCGGAAAAAGTTTCCTGCGGCACGTCGCCGCCGGCACTGCCCTGCTCGATCGCCGGTTCGGCGGGCGGCTCTTCGGCCTGCAGGCTTGCGGGCGTGGCCAGCCCCAAGGTCAGCGCAAAGGAACAGGCTAGCAGCGCGAGTTTACGAAGCATCATGGTTCATCACCCTTCTTCTGGTTTTGTTCGGCATAGCGCTCAGACCGCAGACGGTCGCGAGCGTTCGCGCTGCTGGAGGTGCTCCAGGGCAGCACCAAGAAGAATAGCCGGAGTGCCTGAACGCAGCCTGAGCAGACTGCGTTCGGCCGGAAGGATCAGCGCCTCTCCGGTGCCGTCAGCGGCAGGTCAGCACGGCGGTAGACATCCGCCAGCAGCCACAGCGGGCCGATCATCAGGAATTGAATGTCCTTGAAGAACGATGGCTTCTTGCCTTCGGCCTGATGGCCGATGAACTGGCCGATCCAGGCCAGCACGAAGATTCCTGCCATCAGCGGCAGATGCCAACCGCCGAGCGCGGCGTAACTGATCTGCACCAGGCTCAGCACGATCGCCACCACCGGCACCAGCCCGAGCATCAGCCGCCATGACAGCAGCGAGTAGTAGATCAAGGTCAGCACGCCGGCCACGGTCGCCGCGTTGATCAGCGCATCACCACCGGGGATGGCACGCAGGAAGCCGAATGCCGTCAGCACGATCGGCGGCACGCAGAGCCAGTGCAGACGCTTGTTGATCGGATTGCGATGGCTGTCGCTGTATTCGGCAAGCCAGACGTGGATCGACTTCATGGGGTTGGCGCGGGCTACGGAGAGTGGGGAGCCACAGGGTATGCTCGGCAGTGCGCGGCCAGAACGGTCAGCCGATAGTAAATAGACCCCAAGCAGCAAGCGTTGCGTGACACCACGGCAGCCGGTCGGGGGACTGGGGACGACGAATGCTCGAAGAGCCAGCCAGCAGCGATCCCGTCGATAAGGACCCCATCGACGTCGTCGACCGTTTCATCAGCCGCCTGTATCGCGGCGGCCTGAGCGTGCCGCCGGACGGCTTCCGGCATTGGGCACTCGGCCAGTTGCAGCAGGTGCTGGCCTTCGATGCCGCGATCTGGGGCACCGGCACCTTGTCGCAGATGAAATTCCATATCTGCAGCGTCGTCGGCTTGCCGGCCGAATTCCCTCAGCGGCTGGAAGAAACCCACGCGATCAATCCGATCGTGCCGGCCTTGCTGAAACGCCTGGACCGGCCGGTGGACATGCAGAGCGTGCTCGCCGATGGCTGCTTCGAGAAATCCGAGATCTATCAGCACACGTTCGCGCCGCATGGCATCGAGCGGATTCTGTCGACCGGCCATGCCGATCCGAAAAGCGGCCTGTATTCGCTGGTGTCGCTCTACCGTTTTGATCGCGCTCAACCGTTCACTGCGGAAGACAGCGCCCGGGTTGGACGGGTGATCTTCCATCTGTTCAACGCCGCGTCGCATGCCTTCTTCCTGCAGATGTCGCGGATGCTGACCGACCGCCCCACGGAAAGCGCAGCGGCAGCCGTCGACAGGACCGGCGCGTTCCACGAAGCGATGCCGCGTTTCTTCGAACTGCTCGACCTCCACTTCCCTGACCGCGCTGCACAGACATTACCGTTCGAGCTGCCAGCCGAAGGTGAGACCCGGGTCATCGACGGCTTGTGCATCCGTAGCGAACCGCTCGACGAGTTGCGCTGCGTCTATGTCTGGACCGCCGGGCCTCTGGATCGCCTGACCGCCCGCGAACGCCAGATCGTCTATGCCGTTGCCCACGGCCTGTCATTCAAGCAGGCAGCGAAGCGGATCGGCATCGCGCCATCGACGGTCGCCAATCATCTGTACCGCGTCTATCGCAAGCTCGGCGTCTACAGCCGCACGGCACTCGCGGCGCTGGTCTATCCATCGGCGCAGTGAGGTTGCAGCCCAGCCCGGGACAGACTTCGTAAAGCTAGGCAAAGCTGAACGGAAACCCCGGAAATTCAGCCCGGACAAGGCTTTTCTGCATGCTAGGCTGCGGCCTTCACAGTCCGTAGACACCGTCACGACGATGCGCAATCTCGACCCCGCACAGTTCCAGGCTCTGATCGCGCGCGCTGACGCCGTGCTGCTCGACGTGCGCCTGCCCGAGGAAATCGAGATCGCCGCCTTGCCCGGCGCGGTCAATATTCCGCTGGCTGAACTCGGCACAAGGATGGGCGAATTAAACCCTGAGGCGCCGATCGCCGTCTTATGCCATCACGGTGTCCGCAGCGAGATGGCGGGTCGTCTGCTGGAGCGCAACGGTTTCGTCGATGTATCGCATCTAACAGGCGGCATCGACGTCTGGTCACGCGTCATCGACACCCGCATTCCCCGTTACTGAAGCTCGCTGAAATGGCCCCGCGCCCGTAAGACCCACATCGAACCCAGGAAGATTCATGTTCATGCGCCGTCCCCTTGCCCGCGTCCTGCTGGCGTCCTTGTTCTTGACGCCAACTCTTGTCCCGGCGAACGATCTGCTGGAAACCTATCGCAAGGCACTCGATCAGGACACGACGCTGGCCGCGGCCAGATTCCAGCGCGATGCCTCGGTGGAAGCGAAACCGCAGGCGCTGTCGGCCTTCCTGCCGCAGTTGACCGCCCAGGCCGGGCGCTCGCTGGAGCGCACCAAGATCGATACCGGTGGTGATGCGATCCAGACCGATCCCACCCAGAACGTTCGGCCCAGCGCCTATTTCAACCGCGCCGATCAGTACCAGGTGTCGCTGTCGCAGACCATCTGGAGCTTCGAAGCCTGGCGGCTGCTGAAGCAGTCCGATTCCCAGGTCGCACTCGCTGAAGCGACGTTCCGCGATGCCCAGCAGGCGCTGATCCTGCGCGTTGCCCAGGCCTACTTCAACGTGCTGGCAGCCGGCGACGCGGTGCGCACCAACACCGCCGAGCGCGACGCCAACGAGCGCCAGCTGCTGCAGGCAAAAAAGCGCTTTGAAGTCGGCCTCGCCGCAATCACCGATGTGCAGGAAGCGCAGGCCGCCTACGACGCCAGCGTGGCAACCTTGATCGGCGCCGAGCGCACGCAATCCAACGCGCGGCGCGCGCTGGCCGAAATCACCAACGGCTATGCCGAAACGGCCGAGGGCCTGATCGAGGAAATTCCGCTGCCGAGCCCGGACCCGGTCAGCGTCGATGACTGGCTGAAGGTCGCGCGCGATCAGAACTACGCCGTGCAGATCGCGGAACTCAATACTGCCGTTGCCGAGAAGGCCGTCGGCGTGGCCTATGCGCGGCATTACCCGACGCTGAATCTGACCGGCACCTACGGCTCGAACACCAACTCATCGGATTTCCAGACCAATGCCGATCGCGGCACCGTTGGCGTCAATGTCAGCCTGCCGATCTTCAGTGGCGGCCTGACCCAGTCGCAGGTTCGCCAGGCGGCGGCCACCTTCCATCAAAGCCAGTCGCAGCTCGAAGGCTCGAAGCGTTCGATCGAACGCCAGACGCGTGACGCCTATCAGGGCGTGATCTCCGGCATCGCGTCGGTGCGCGCCAACATGCAAGCGGTGAAGTCGAATCAGACGGCGCTGGAATCGAGCCAGGTCGGCCTGCAGGTCGGCACCCGGACCGAGGTCGACGTGCTGAACACGCTGCGCAATCTGTACATCGCCCAGCGCACCTTCTATCAGAGCCGCTACGACTATCTGATCAGCGTGCTGACCCTGAAACAGCAGGCCGGAAGGCTGACCGAGACCGATCTCGCCGACATCGATCGGATGCTGCTGGTCAAGCCGACGCCTTGATGGCGAAGGTTCTAGGCGGCTTGCGCAGCCAGCCCTGAACCCGGAATTGCTCATGTCACAATCGGCCATCCTCCCGATGGCCGCAGCTTGGTATGCGGCTTTTGGTCAAAGCCCTATCCAGAGAACTCCATGAGCGCATCTGCCTCACCTCCCGCCGTGCCTCAGCTGACGGTTCGCGCCGTCGTGCTGTCGGTGATCCTGGCGATGATCCTCGCCGCGGCAAACGCCTATCTCGGCTTGTTCGCCGGCCTGACCATCGCCACCGCCATTCCCGCTGCCGTGGTGTCGATGGCGGTGCTCCGGGTACTCGGCGGCGGCACCATCCTCGAAAACAACATCGTCCAGACCGGCGCTTCGGCAGGCTCATCGATCGCCGCCGGCGTGATCTTCACGATTCCGGCGCTGATCATCCTCGGCTACTGGCAGGACTTTCGTTACTCCTGGGTGCTGGCGATCGCCGGCCTCGGTGGCCTGCTCGGCGTGCTGTTCTCGGTGCCGCTGCGGCGGACGATGATCGTCGAAGAACCGCTCGCTTTCCCTGAAGGCAAGGCCGCTGCCGAAGTGCTGAAGGCCGGCGACAATCCAGGTCCCGGTGTGCGGACTCTGGCGTTCTCCGGCGCGCTCGGCGCAGTCATCAAGCTCGCCGCCGCCAGCGGCCTGAAGATCATTCCCGATGCCGCGATCGGCGCCACCTTCATCGGCAAGTTCTTCGCGTTCATGGGCGCCAACCTGTCGCCGGCGCTGCTCGGCGTCGGCTACATCGTCGGCCTGAATGTCGGCATCGTCGTAGTCGGCGGCAGCATCCTCAGCTGGCAGATCGCGATTCCGATCTACCACGCGTTCTTCCTCGATACCGATCCGGTCCTCGCCACCAAGATCGCCGGCGCCAGCGCCGAAGACCTGGGCTACGCGATCTGGTCGGCGAAGATCCGCTACCTCGGCGTCGGCGCCATGCTGACCGGCGGCATCTGGACCTTGTTCTCTCTGCGCAAGTCGCTGGCCTCCGGCATCAAGAGCGGCCTGGCGGCCGCCCGCAAGAACACGGCCGGGACGGTGATCGCCGAAACCGATCGCGATCTGCCGATGAAGTGGATGCTGATCGCGCTGGTGCTGTTCACCATTCCGCTGGCACTGCTTTACCAGGCGATCGTCCACGACTGGCTGGTCAGCATTCCGATGACTCTGATCATGATCGTCGCCGGCTTCCTGTTCGTGTCGGTATCGGGCTATCTCGCCGGCCTGGTCGGCTCATCGAACAATCCGGTGTCCGGCATCACCATCGCGACCATCCTGTTCGCCTCGCTGGTGCTGATCCTGCTGCTCGGCCGCGATTCACCGATCGGTGCCGTCGCCGCGATCATGATCGGCGCCGTGGTCTGCTGCGCGGCTTCGGTCGGCGGCGACAACCTGCAGGATCTGAAGGCCGGCTATCTGGTCGGTGCCACGCCCTGGAAGCAACAGCTGATGCTCGGCATCGGCGCCTTTTCCTGCGCGCTGGTGATGGCGCCGGTGCTGAATCTGCTTGCTGCGGCTTACGGCATCGGTGCACCGACGCCCGAGCATCCGAATGCGCTCGCAGCACCGCAGGCGAACCTGATGGCCTCGGTCGCCAAGGGCATGTTCGGCGGCGAACTGCCGTGGAACTTCATCGCCATCGGCGCGCTGATCGGTGCCGTGATCGTCGCGCTCGATGAAATGCTGAAAGCGCGCGGTTCGAGTTTCCGCGTGCCGGTGCTCGGTGCTGCGATCGGCATCTACCTGCCGCTGGAGCTGATGGTGCCGATCTTCCTCGGCGGCCTGCTCGCTCATCTGGTCGAGCGCTTCCACAAGGTCGACGCCAGGGACGAGGAGGCACGTGATCGCATCCATCGCCCCGGCACTTTGTTCTCCGCCGGTCTGATCACTGGCGAAGCTCTGATGGGGATCCTGATTGCGATCCCGATCGTCGTCTCCGGCAAGGGGGACATCCTGGCGCTGCCGGAGCAGTTCCAGTTCGGCCAGTTCGTCGGCCTCGTCGTGCTCGCCGTGACCGCCTGGCTGTTGTATCGCGCGGCCACCCGGCCCGATCCGTCCGCGCCCCATTCCTGATCCGGAACCCATCATGTCCAAGCCCATCATTTCTCGTCTGGCGCTCGCCGCCACCTTGAGCCTCGCCACCTTGAGCCTCGCCGCCCTGATGACCACGCCAACCGCTCTTGCTGCACCCGCCCTCCAGCCGTTCAACGCCGATGCACTGGTGCGCCTTGAACGGGTATCCGACCCTCGCGTTTCGCCGGATGGCCGCAGCATCGCCTACACCCTGCGAACCACTGATTACGAAGCCAACAAGGGCATTCAATCGATCTGGCTGCACGATCTGGAATCCGGTACCACGCGCAAGCTGACCGCCGGCACCGGCTCCTCGCACACCCCACGCTGGGCCACTGACGGCGCGCTGTATTTCCTGTCGACCCGTAGCGGCTCGCAGCAGGTCTGGAAGCTCGATCTCGCCGCGGGCGGCGAAGCGCAGCCGGTCACCGAACTGCCGCTCGATGTCAGCGCCTTCGTGCTCGCGCCGAGTAGTGATCGCATCGCCATCAGCGTCGACAGCTTCCCGGATCTCGGTGCCGATCTCGCCGCGACCAAAAAGCGCTTCGATGAACGCGCAGCGCAGAAGAACACCGGCGAGCTGTACGAAAAGCTGTTCATCCGCCACTGGGACACCTGGAAGGACGGCACCCGCGCCCAGCTGTTCTCGTACGCACTCGACCAGCAAGGTGCGGTGACCGGCAATCCAGCCTGGCTCAGCGCCGGCATCGACGGCGACGTGCCGAGCAAGCCTTTCGGTGGCGATGAGGAAATCACTTTCACGCCGGACGGCAAATCGGTGATCTACAGCGCCCGCATCGCCGGCACTACAGAGCCTTGGAGCACCAACTTCGATCTCTACCGCGTCCCGGCCGATGGCTCCGCGAAGCCGGAAAACCTGACCGCCGACAACCTGGCCATGGATACCGGTCCGGTGGTGTCGCCGGACGGCAAGCTGCTCGCCTATCGCGCGATGAAGCGTCCGGGCTTCGAGGCCGATCGCCTCGCGATCATGGTTCGCGACATCGGCAAGGACGGGAAAGTCGGCCCGGCGCGCGCGATCGCGCCGAAGTGGGATCGCTCCGCCGACAGCCTCCAGTTCTCGCCGGACGGCCGCAAGCTGTACACCGCGGCCGACGACCTCGGCCAGCACAAGCTGTTCTCGGTCGACATCGCCAGCGGCAAGGTCAAGGCAATGACCGGTGACGGCCACGTCGACGGCTTCGCGTTGGCCCGCGATTCCCTGATCTTCGCGATGAACACGCTGAAAAGCCCGAACCAGTTGTACAAGATCAAGCTGTCCGGCAGCGCACCGCTGGCGCTCACCGATCACAACGCCGCCACACTCGCCGGCCTGGGTTTCGGTGACTACGAGCAGTTCAGCTTCAAGGGCTGGAACGACGACACCGTGTACGGCTACGTGGTCAAGCCGGTCGGCTACGAGAAAGGCAAGAAGTACCCGATCGCCTTCATCATCCACGGCGGCCCGCAAGGCAGCATGAGCAACGACTTCCACTACCGCTGGAATCCGCAGACCTACGCCGGCGCCGGCTTCGCGGCCGTGTTCATCGACTTCCACGGCTCCACCGGTTACGGGCAGGCGTTTACCGACGCGATCTCCGGCCACTGGGGCGACCGACCGCTGGAAGATCTGCAGAAGGGCTATGCCGCGGCACTCGCCAAGTACAACTTCCTCGACGCCAAGCGCGCCGTCGCCCTTGGCGCCAGCTACGGCGGCTACATGATCAACTGGATGGCCGGCAACTGGTCATCGCCGTGGAAAGCCCTGGTCAATCACGACGGCGTGTTCGACAACCGCTCGATGGCTTATTCCACCGAAGAACTCTGGTTCGACGAATGGGAGAACCTCGGCACGCAATACGAAAAACCTGCGAACTATGAGCAGTTCAACCCGGTGAACCACGTCGCCAAGTGGAGCGTGCCGATGCTGGTGGTTCAGGGCGGCAAGGATTACCGGATTCCGCTTGAGCAGGGCATCGCGACCTTCACAGCGCTGCAACGGCGTGGGATACCGAGCCAGCTACTGCACTTCCCGGATGAGAATCACTGGGTGCTGAAGCCGCAGAACAGCGTTCAGTGGCACAACACGGTGCTGGCCTGGATCAAGCGGTGGACGGCCGAGCCCTAAAGACTCAAGGCGGCGCAGCGCTGTTTATGATTTGGCGGCACCAGGGCAGGGATGATCGGAACGGAACTTGCTAACTTCCTCTCTGGCGGCCGCTCCCGGCGGTAGGGCCCTCAAAGTTCCTGTTCGCGCAGTGGCTAGGGATGCTGGCGCGCTTCGACTTTATCTTTCGGAACGCCTGAACTAGGGCCGCGGAAAGAATCAGTGCTGTACTTGCAGGCTGTAGAACCCAACTTCCGTTACGTCATTTGAAGAATTGCCCGAAATCGGTGCGGAACTGTACGCACCCGCCTTGAAGTACACCTTGACCTTGTTCCAGGACGAATGCGTGGTGCGATTGATCGTATTGCCATTCACCGTCACGGAGGCGGAAGAGCCGATCCACTGAATCTGATAATCGATCCGACCGCCGAGTTCCACGTTCTTTGCGACCACATACACGGTCGCAGAATCATTCTTGGGCTTGTCGAAGAACTTCGCGATGACCGATTTGCTAGACGGCTCGTAATACAACAGCATCATCATCGAATCCAGTCCGTGAATCTGACCGATAATTGCGCGTCCAGCTTTCTTGGCAATGCGATAGACGTTGCACGTCGCCCGCATGGTACCGCCTATCGAATTGGTCCACTCCGTTGGTCCAGCCACCCGATAGAATTCGCGTAGCTCAGAGCGGGTGTGATCTGCGCCGGAATCGGGACTGGAATCGGCGCCGTTGGCGGGTGCATAGAACACCACTGCACCGGTGGAGTCAGAATAGAAATACTTCGACGAGTAGCCTGACGGATCGTTGAGCTCGGTGTTGCTGACTGTCTCAGCCTTGCCTGAAGTTCCGCCGTTCTTGTTGACTGGCAACGTCAGGTTGAACTTGGACAAGTCGATTAGCGTACTTGGTGACGTCGATGTGCGTGCCCCCGCGGCAGCAAAAACGTTCGACGACAACAGGAGTGCCCCGTACAAAAAGGCGACGAAGCGGACCATGATGAATCCCCGGTTTCAGCTATTCAATAACTGCTTATGTTTTCGCCTTTTACAGCCTGAATCAGTGGTGGCATCGCCGAGACATTCGCGCGACGATCGACCACATTCCGCCTAGTGCCAAGCAATACCGGCACGTCAAGCACTCCCTAAAGTCTCGCCTGCCCTGTCTCCCAACAACGAGGGCTTCATCAATTTCGTCGGCGCGTCGTGCATTCCCCAATGCATACGACGTGCCATGGATATTCGAGGAATGGCGAAAACCCTCGAATAAACAATTTTTAGCATACATATGTTACCGCTTCTCGAACAATCGCATTTAAATACCATTGACTGATCGGTGCGAGCGGCCGCGCGTCCACTACAAAAATCATCGTCCAAGATGTGCCGGCAGGCCCAGTCCCTCCCGA
Organism: Nevskia ramosa DSM 11499; assembly: GCF_000420645.1. Taxonomy (NCBI): domain Bacteria; kingdom Pseudomonadati; phylum Pseudomonadota; class Gammaproteobacteria; order Nevskiales; family Nevskiaceae; genus Nevskia; species Nevskia ramosa. The sequence goes on from NZ_ATVI01000006.1 coordinate 85,921, forward strand.
TCCAGCAGGCACAAAACCGGAACGCTCCCTGCAGCGACTGGTCGCCGGCCCGCTTACGACTTATCGGCGGCGGCTACCACTGCCGGTCAGCGAGCCGAGCAACCCACGCAGCAGTTGTCGCCCTACTTCTCTACCAACCTGCGAACCGACGCTGCGAACCACGCTTTTCGCTGCCGCCTCGAAGACCGTTTCGCGATTCGACGGCCGTACGGCTGGGCGTGTGGATGGCGTCGGTGCAGGCGTAGCGCTTCCCGCATCCCACCAACCGCCGCCTTGCGAGGCAGATGGAGTCGCCGCTGGCGCCTGATCGGCCGCCGCCGGCGCTGCTCGCGCCGCCAGCTTTTCGTAAGCGGATTCGCGATCCACCGCGGTGTCGTACTTGGCGCCGACCGGGCTGCGCGAGCGGACCATCTTGCGTTCGTCCGGCGTGATCGCGCCGATTCGTGAACGCGGCGGGCGGATCAGCGTGCGTTCGACGACGCCCGGAATGCCGCCTTCGCCAAGGCAGGACACCAGCGCTTCGCCGACACCGAGTTGCTGAATCGCCTCCGAAACATCGAGCTTCGGATTGGCGCGGAAGGTTTCCGCTGCCGCCTTAACCGCTTTCTGATCGCGTGGGGTGAACGCCCGCAGTGCGTGCTGCACGCGATTGCCGAGCTGACCGAGCACGGCATCGGGCAGGTCCAGCGGGTTCTGGGTGACGAAGTAGACGCCGACGCCTTTCGAGCGGATCAGCCGCACCACCTGTTCCACTTTCTGGACCAGCGCTTTCGGCGCATCGGTGAACAGCAGGTGCGCTTCGTCGAAGAAGAACACCAGCTTCGGCTTGTCGAGGTCGCCGGCTTCCGGCAGGCGCTCGAACAATTCGGACAGCAGCCAGAGCAGGAAGGTCGAGTACAGCGCCGGCTTCTGGTACAGCAGGTCGGCGGCAAGGATGTTGATGACCCCGCGGCCGGTCATGTCCTGGCGCATCAGGTCTTCGAGATCGAGCGCCGGCTCGCCGAAGAAGCTTTCCGCGCCGTCGGCTTCGAGCGCGATCAGGCCGCGCTGGATTGCACCGATCGAAGCTTTCGAAATCAGTCCGTAGTCCGGGCCCAGCGTCTTGGCGTTCTCGGTGACGTGATTGAGCGCGGCTTTCAGATCCTTCAGATCGAGCAGCAGCAGGCCGTTGTCGTCGCAGAACTTGAATACCAGTTGCAGCACCGCTTCCTGGACGTCGGACAGATTCAGCAGCCGCGCCAGCAACAACGGCCCCATGTCGGAAATCGTGCCGCGCAGCGGATGGCCCTGGGTGCCGAACACGTCCCAGAACACCACTGGGTAGATGGTCGGCACGTAGTTGGCGAGGCCGACCTGGGCGGCACGCTCGACCAGCTTCGGCTTGATCTCACCGGCCATCGCAAGGCCGGACAGATCGCCCTTGATATCAGCGGCGAACACCGGCACGCCGAGATCGGAAAAGCCTTCGCAGAGGCTTTGCAGGGTCACGGTCTTGCCGGTGCCGGTCGCCCCGGCGATCAGGCCGTGACGGTTGCCGTACTTCGCCAGCAACCATTGCTGTGCGCTGTCTGCCGCCGAGCCTTTGCCGATCAGTAACTGGTTGTCCATGGGATCCGAGGCGTGTGGAATCGGATGCTAGCTTCGGGGGTCAGCGCGCCGAAAGCCAGTCCAGCAGACTTTGCCGTTCTTTAGCGGAACTGCGCTCGAAACGTCGACGGGCCGATGCCGCTTCACCGTCGTGCCAAAGCACGGCTTCTTCGATGCTGCGCGCCCGCCCATCATGGAGCAGCGCATATGGCGGCCGTCGCACCGCGTAGCCCAGCCCCCATAGCGGCGCGGTGCGCCAGCGCGACCGCTGAATCTCGCCGGACACGCTGCGATCGGCCAGTCCCGGGCCGAGATCATGACGACGCAGATCGGTATACGGCGCGATGCTGGACAGCCCTTCGATGCCGCTGACCGGCAGGTTGCTGCGATGGCAGCTTGCGCAGCCATGTCGCTCGAACAACGCGAGTCCGGCTTTCTCAAGCGGCCGTTCCAGCGGCGGCGATGCCGGCACCGCGAGCAGCCGTTGATAGGCCATGACGGCAGCCAGGAGCTCATTCGACACTTCCGGCTCGCCGCCAGATTCGGCCGCGCGGCAGAGGGCATCCGCTGCTCCGCAGTCATCCTGCGCAAGGTCTGCCGACGTCAGCCCCATGTCCTGCGCGAAAGCCTGACCGGTCTGCGCGGCGAGCGATGAAACATTGCCCTGCCAGCCGAAACGGCCAGCCGCACCGTCATCAGCTGCGGCTGGCACGGCATCGAGCAGGCCGCTGCCGAACAACGCCGGTGCCAGTCGCGGCTTGATGACCGTGTCGCTTCGTAGCGGCCCAAGCCGCAGCTCGTCGAAACGATAGGTCGGTACGCGCAAGGACCACGGCCGCCCGTCCGGGTAGCGGCCCGGCCGCTCGACGTGGCTCAGGCGGATCTGCGCCTCCGGCTGAAAGCCGTCGATCGCTGCGGTGTTCAGCACATGACCATAGGACGGATCGGCCGCCTTGCCGTCGGGACCGCTGAGCTGGACCACCATCGACACCGGAATGAGGCCAGGCTCGACAGCCGTACGGGCCCGCGCACCGTTGTTGTGGCAGGCATCGCAGCTTGCCGCGTTGAACACCGGCCCCAGCCCGTCGATCCGCTCGGCGCGCGCCGCACCGGCCGGACGCCAGCTGGTGTTGAACACGGTCAGACCCAGTTCGTGAAGCGCTTGCTCGGCGTCCGTCAGCGGGCGCCAGGTCGGCGGATCGCGGGGATCGTCGAACGGCCGCAGCACCTGCGCTGCTGATGCGGGAACTGCAGCGAGCGCCAGCAGCAACGCTAAACACCCCGAAAGACGCCGCATCAATCTTCAGGGCGTTGGTGGCACAGCCGTGATCGCGACTCTCACGTCCGCATCGGCAGCACCGCTGAACTGCAGCAACAGTTCGGTGTTCGCCGGCAATTGATAGAGCACGACCTTGCGTGGCGTTTCGCAACCGGGCGCGCCACCGAAATCGCTCGACGCGATCGCCTTGCCGCCGGCGATCACGTCGATCCAGATCCCGCGGCTCAGCGAGACCCGATAAGGCCCCGCCGCACCGGACTTGAAGCGGACCAGCCCCGCCGACGCGCCATCGGCCAGCATCTTTTTGCCCGGTGCCGCCGCAAACACCACCTGTGGCTGTTCGGCGAGCGCCAATTGGTAAAGCTGGCCGATCTCGACCAGCGGCGCCGCCGCGGCCGAAGCACCGACTGCCAGCGTCTCCGCCTCACCCGCGAACAGCGCATGTTCGGCGGAGACGTTCCATTTGAAATCCATGCAGGGATCTCCGGCGAACGCCGATGACGCGAAGCTGCAGGCAAGCAGCAGGCTCAGGCAGGACAAGCGCATCGGTATGGTTTTCATGGCGTTCAATAGCGGTAATCGACCTGCGCCAGCCAGGTGCGGCCAGCCTCGAAGAAGCCTTCCTCGTAGGCGTACAGCTCGTCGAACAGATTACGCACGCCGAACTCGAAACCGAGTTTCGGTACCGGTTCGAGGCGGATGAAGCTGTTGACGATGGTGAAATGCTCGGCGACACGGCTGCTGTCCGTGGTGCTGTAGCGCTTGGTCTCGTGCTGCAGATCGGCGCGCAGGCTGAGGATGCGCTGCGGCTGCCATCTGGCGGCGAGGCGGTACTTCTGCTCGGGCGTGTTGATCGGGCGGATGTTGGGGCTGCTGCGATTGTCGCGATCCAGCAGGCTGGCCTGGGCATCGAACTTCCATTGCGCCGTCGGCGCCCAGCCGAGCGCCAGCTCGCCGCCGCGGTTGCGCTGCTTGCCAACATTGCGCTGCTGGAAGCAGTTTGGATTCGGCGCCGTGCACAGGCCGCGGGCGACGGTGACGTTCTCGATTGCATCGTCGAGATCGGACTGGAAGAGCGCCGCGCGTAGTTCGACGCTGTTCCAGCGCTGGGTCCAGTCCAGTTCGTACTGCAGCGCCGCTTCCGGCCCCAGCGCGGGGTTCGGGATCGCAGCACCCAGCCGGAACGAAAAGCGATCCTTGATCGTCGGGAAACGGGTCTTGCGGCTGACGCCGGCAGTCAAGGTTCCGTTGTCTGTCGCCGTCCAATTGACGACCAGCTGGCCGTTGTGGGCATCGGCGCGGCTGGTGTCGAACGGCACCAGCACGCCGTTGACTGCGTTGTCCGCTTCCTGGCCATCCTGCACGGTGTACGAGTAACCCGGCGTGACGGTCACGGTATCGGTCAGCCGGTAGACGTGCTCGATCGCCACCGCATACGACAGATCCTCCGAGCGCTCGCTCGGCGAGTTGATGGCGTCGACCTCGCGATGGACATCCTGCTTCAGATGCAGCGCGATGCGGGTGGCATTGCGCGCATCCCAGCGCCATTCGAAATCGCCATTGCCGCCGATCGTGTAGTCGTCGTACTCGCTGCCCTTGAACGCATACGGGCGGCGGAACGTGGTGTAGGTCGCGTCGTCATACGAATCGAGCGCGTTCTTGAACTGGTCGTAATAGGCGCGCCAGCGCACGGTTGCCTGGCTACCCAGCTCATTGCGCGCAGTGAAGTAGAAGCTCTGCTTGTCCCAATACGGCCAGCGCCAGAAACGAGCCTGCACGCCCGCAGCGCGGCCGGCATATGGCGGCACGTTCTTGTCGCCGTCCTGCCGGTAATAGCTCAGCGCATACTCGTCACCGCTGTCGGTGACATAGCCGAGCTTGGCGCTGACCACCAGATCGCGGCTGTCCGAATTGTTGCGGGTGCCGCCGTCCTCGTTGACAGTCGGCTTGAAGCTGTCGGGCAAGCTGTAGCCCTCGGCGTTGACGTAAGACGCGGTGGCATGGCCGTACCAGTTGCCTTGGATGCCGCCGATCGAGCCGACCACGCGCGTCTGTAGTGTGCCGTCGCTGTCGCCAGTTTCAGACGTGTAGCGCAGCGAGGTTTCGAACGGTTGCGTCGGCCGACGGCTGATCACGTTGATCGCGCCGCCCAGCACATTCGGCCCGTACAGCAGCGAAGCCAGGCCCTTGCTGACGACGATCTCGGAGACGTAGTCGACACCGAAGCGCGACAGATCGACATTGCCGTCGTACGGCACATAGACCGGCACGCCGTCGATGAACAAAGGCACTTGCCGACTGGAAAAGCCGCGCACCGAAATCAGCCGCTCGCGGCGCTGGCCGACGTTCTGGATCGCCACACCGGGGAGCAGATCGAGCGCTGTAGAGAGATCGTCTCGGTGATATTCCCGCAGTGTCGTCGCATCGATCTTCTCGACCGTCGACGTCGCCAGCGGACGCTTGGCGATGACTTCGACGACACCCAGATCGAACACCGGCGTGGTTTCGGCCTTTTCTGCCGTTGCAGAAGCGGTTTCTTCGGCAACCGCCGCGGTGCCAAACACCAACGCAAGCGCAAGACCGGCCGTACCGAGCCGATGCAAAACTGAAAACATGAAATTCCCCAGACGTTATTAGTATTTAAGCGTTTTAACTTTATAGCGAATAACGACTGCGGGACAATATGTGACTGAAAGCCGGTCAGTCGAGCCGAACGAGAATGACGCTGGAGGCGTTGAACAGCGCGATCGCCGGCTGGCCGCGGCGCAGGCCGAGCGCTTCGATGCTGTCTTCGGTGACGACGGCAGCGAGCGTCTGTCCGCCCGGCAGTTCGAGCACCACTTCGGCACTGACAGCGCCGCGCTTGATGCGGCGGATCACACCTTCGAGCCGGTTCGCCGCCGAGCAGGCCAGCGGCGTGGCAGTGACCGCAGCGAGCATGATCCACGGCGCCTTGATCAGCGCGGTCAGCGGCGTGCCGCGCTTGAGTTGCAGCAGCTTGGTGCTTTCGCGGGTGATTGTTGCGATCACCCGGCCGCCGCCACTCAGTTCGAGGCTGATCTGATCGTTGACCGCGCCGGTCTGGATTTCCACGACTCTTCCCGCCAGCTGATTGCGGGCGCTGCTGAGCATGGTCAGCCGGCCGAGCACCGGCAGATCGCGACTGGCGTTGGCGTGCTCGCGTTCGATGCGCGCGACCAGCTGGTTCTGCTCGGTGCGCAGCTTTTCGTACAGCGCCAGCAGCTCGTGACCGCGTTCGGTCAGCTGGGTGCCGCCGCCGCGTTTGCCACCCGCAACGCGATGGACCAGCGCTTCATCGGCGCCGTTGTTCAACGCATCGATCGCATCCCAGGCGCCCTTGTAGCTCATGCCCACCGCTTTCGCGGCCTGCAGGATCGAGCCGGTTGCAGCGATTGCCTGCAGCAGCTCGAAACGTCGGCGACCAGACGGCGACGCACCCAGGGTCTGCAGCAGCAGGCTCGATGCGTTCAAGGAACGATTGGCCCGGCGAGCGGCGATGCGGTGTCGTTGACGACCACCTTCAGCACCTGGAAATGATCTGGCAGCAGCAAGCCGGTGGCGAACGCGTGATTGGTGACCAGCGCATTGCCGAGGCCGTCGAAGGCCAGATTGGCTGGCGAATCGAACGGCGCCAGCGGCGTCAACAGTGGATTGCCGATGCGGGCCGATTCAGTGCCATTCGAGTTCAGGATCGAGATGCCGTTGGAGCCTGGCAACGCCAGCACCACATAGAGCTTGCCGCTGGCGCCGAAGGCGATGCCATCGGGGGCGCCCGCGTAGTAGCGGTGGAACTCGACCAGATCGGTCTTCTTCGGGCTGGCGACCAGCGGCAGGCTGTAGACATGGCCGAGGCCGAGCAGGTCCAGAGTCACGGTAAAGAAGATGCGCTTGCGGTTCGGCGACAGACGCAGACCGTTGACGCCGACATAGGCGGAGGCCAGCCGCGAATCCTGGAACCAGACCTGCGGCTGGCCGCCACCGGCCGGCACTTTCCAGATCGTTGCCTGCAGCGAGTCGGTGACGTACAGGTTGCCGGCGTCGTCGAAGGCCAGATCGTTCGGCAGCGCCGGCAGATTCACCGGCGTCGGCGAACAGGGCTTGCCGCTGAGGATCGAGCAGGCGCGCAGGTTCGGATACGGCGGCGTGTAGTTGGCCTGCACTTCAGTGGCCAGATCGAAGCGCAGGGTGCCGAGTTGGTTGTTCAGCACGTACAGACGACCCGCGCCATCGAATGTCAGGCAGGAGTTGGCATGCTCGGCACCGAACACGGTTTCGCCCTCGGTCTCCAGGGTGCGCAGCAGTTTGCCGTTGGCGAGGTCGTACTCGAACACCCGCGATGGCTTGCCGTTGAGCACGGTGCCGAGCGTTGCCGGGCCGGCGACGTAAACGCGAGTGCCGCGAACCGCGATGCCTTCAGGAAAACCGTTCGGAATCGGCACCTGGGCGAATACCGAGACATCGCCGAACTTCGCGGCCTGCGCAGCAGGAATCGAGATCAGCGTGGCGGCGGCGAGGAAAACAACTTGGGCAATACGGGCGAGACGGATAGACATGGCAAGGCTCCCTGGGCACCGGCGGTCATCGTGGCCGATCGAGTCGGCTTATCTGTTTCTATTGATCCGGCAAAGAGCCGGACGCAGTAGTGTGCTCGCGCCGTGCGCCGGACAGAAGTCCTGCCTTCAAGCCTCGCCGTCGACCGGCCCGCCCGGTCGCGGCACCAGGGTCTTCAGCATCAGCTTGAAGTAGGCGCGGAAGTCTTCGTCGACCGGAAACTGTTCCGGTGTATCGCGGTGCACCTGCTGGTTGCCGATGAAGGTGGCGTAGGCGAACGTCGACCACAGCCGCGCATCGAGTTCGGACAGGCCCAGCGCCCGGTAGCACTGGTTCAGGTAATTGAGCCGATTCGCCGACACCCGCTTGACCACTTCGCCTACCGCCGGATCGTCACTGGCCGCCGCCAGCGCCAGATACAGCCGGCCGGCCTTGTAGCTGGAATTGGCCTGCTTGAACAGACGGACGATGCGCTCGTAGGGATCGGTCATTTCCTCGACACCGGCACGGGCATCAATGGTTTCGTGTCGTTCCCAGAGCTTCAGCGCTTCGCGCAACAGCGCTTCGCGGCTCGGGAAATGCCAGTAGAAACTGCCCTTGGTGACACCGAGCCGGCGCGCCAGCGGCTCCACCGCCACGGCATCGAGCCCGCCGGTGGCCAGCGCATCGAGCGCCGCCTCGGCCCAGGCTTCGACACTGAGACTGGACTTCACGGCATCGCTGCCGCGTGCGCCCGGCGATTTCTGATTCGACATCGGCATCTAAATTCGCTCATCCCGTACGTTGACGTATGGAAACGACTGTACGGACCCCGGCATACGGGGGCAAGCCCCGGCCGGTTCAGCGTCTGTCCGTCGACACGACCAGCGCTGTTCCGGTGAATCGAGCCGTCCATCGAGCTATCTGGCGTCGCCGATTGTTGTGCCGTCAGCGCTTGCCTAGACTCCGGCCATGAATACGCTTCGAACGCTGCTGCTGACGCTGAGCCTGCCGATGACTGCCGCCGCGGCCCAGGTCTATGGCTGGGTCGACGCCAACGGAGTCAAGCAGTTTTCCCAGCAGGCGCCGGCGAAAGGTGTGCCGTTCAAGCGCATCGAGGTTGCCGAGCCCAGTGCCAATCCACCTCCGGCCTCCGGCAGCAACGCCCCGAAGAGAACCGACTCACCCCTCGGCGGCGGGCCGAAGACGCGCGACGCCGGCCTGAAACTCAAGGCCGAAACCCTGGAGCGCTGTGCCAAGGCGCGCGAGCGGATCAGCTTCCTGGAAGAGAAAACCGCGCGCCGCCTGTTCAAGACCGGCCCGGATGGCCAGCCGGCGCGGTACACCGACGAAGACTTCAAGACCGAGTTGGACCAGGCGCGCGACGTCGAAGCCGCCAACTGCACCTGAAGCGCTGCGTTCAGCCGGAATGGCCGGAACCGCTGGCGCCCGGCTGAGGCGAGCCTCTCGATACGTTGAGCTGCCGCGGCATCACGAACCACAGGATCAGGTAGGCGAAGATTCCGGGGAACGCCACCGAGCAGACCGAGATCAGCACGTAAAGCACGCGCACCGAGGTCGGCGTCCAGCCCAGGAAATCGGCAATGCCGCCGCAGACGCCGGCAATCATCTTGTGCTCGTCGGAGCGCCAGAGGCGCGTGCTGTCGTTCATGGTCAAAAGTCCCTCCTGATACCGGCTCTGCAAAGATTCCGGCGGATTCCCGGTTTTCAAGCGCAGCAACCGCGCCTGAATCACGCCCACAAAAAAGCCCGGCAATGCCGGGCTTTTCTGCAGCAGCTTCGAAGAATTACTTCTTCGGCTTCGGCGCTTCGGCGGCCGGGGCATCGCCCTTCTCGACCTTGATCAGCTCGACTTCGAAGATCAGCGTCTCGTTCGGGCCGATCTTGCCGCCCGCACCGCGATCACCGTAGGCCAGCGAGGCCGGGATGTAGAACTTCGACTTGCCGCCGACCTTCATCAGCTGCAGGCCTTCGGTCCAGCCCGGGATCACGTTGGCGAGCGGGAAGGTCACCGACTGGCCGCGGTCGTAGGAGCTGTCGAAGGTTTCGCCGTTCAGAAGCGTGCCCTTGTAGTTGACTTCAACCTTGTCCGAAGCCGTCGGCGCAGCGCCGGTGCCTTCGGTCAGCGTTTCGTACTGCAGGCCCGAAGCGGTGGTCTTGACGCCTTCCTTCTTGCCGTTCTCGGCGAGGAACGCAGCGCCCTTGCCGGTCGCTTCTTCAGCAGCCTTGGCGCGCTCGGCAACCTGCTTTTCCTGGATCTTCTTGGAAACCGAATTCTTGATTTCTTCGCGCGCCTTGTCGTCCATGCGCGGCTCCTTGCCCGACGACACTTCGTCGAGACCCTTCTTTAGCGAAGCGATATCCACTTCGTCCTTGACGGTGGCCAGCGAACGGCCGAGGTCGACACCGATCGAATAACCGAACTTCTGGGCATCGGTCGAGAGATCGGCATCGCCGGCGGCCGGGGCGGCAGCGCCTTCGGTGGCCGGCTTCGAGCAGGCAACGATGAACGCGGCACTGGCAATCAGCGTCAGCGCACGGGAATGCTTGAACATGAGTTAAATCCTGTCAGGAAAGAGGTTTTGGAGAGCCCATAAGGGCGCTTTACAGCATTCAGCGCCTGCGATGCGGCCGGATTATAGCCCGGAGTCTGTTTCAGTCATGACCGCTTCGGCAGACCTGCCGGGGCTTGCATCAGCGCCTCCGGCGGGCTCGTTCGAAGGCGGCTCCGCGCTGCTCGGACCACGGCGGCGGGCCAGAAGTTGCAACAGGGTCTGCCGGGTTTCATCGCTGAGCAGTTCCACCGAGCGTTCGGCGATGCGATCGCAGCGCGCATCGAGGATCAATACGCCGCCGGCGCCGGTGGTGACCACGCCGACTTCGATCAGCGTATCGAGATACGCCGCAAACAGTCCCTTGTCGAAGAACTCCGGCGCTTCACGGCCGGTCAGCACTGCCATGCGTTCAGCCAGCAGGCGGCAATCGCTCTCGAACTGTTCGCGCCGCACCGGCCCGCCGCGCTTCTTTTCTTCAGTCAGCAGCAGCACCGCCATCGCCTGGCGCTCCAGCGTTTCGCCGAGCACCCGGCCGAGTGCTGCAAAACCGGAATAGGCAGGATCGCCGACTTCCGGCCGGCGCAGGCGGCCATCGGCATCGCGCAACAACAGGCCGGCGGCAAGCATCCGTTCCAGGTAATTGCGAGCCACCGGCTCGCAGTCGGACACCGACCAGGGCAGCAGGAACTCGTTGCGCAGGAATGGATACAGCGCGCGGCAGCCAGTCAGCACCAGTTCTTCGCTGAGGATGCCGCGCGTGCGGAAAAACGCCGCGATCAGTGCCGGCACCGCGAACAGGTGCTGGATGTTGTTGCGGTTGTAGGTCATCAGCACGCCATCGCGGCCGACCGCCAACAGCACGTCGCCCCAGGGATGCTCGACTCTCTGGATGCGCGCGATCGGCGCCGCCCAGGCGAGGATCGACTTCGGATCGGCGTTGGGCAGCATCAACTCGGCGCCGCCCGGCCAGGGCTTGAGCAGATCGATGAAGTGGGCGATCTGGTCGACCAGTTCATCTTCGGTGGCGGCGCGCCGTGGCGAGGCCAGCAGCGCGCAGGCAACCAGCCCCACCGGGCTGGCGATCGATGCCGCCTGAATGCGCCGCATGTGTTCGAAGGCCAGGCCGCGCACCCACTTCGAGAAGCCGTCCGGACGGGTGTTCGGGTCCGCCGCCATCGCTTCGCGCCAGCCGGGCAGGTTGGCGTCGGCGTGGTCCTGCAGGATGGTCGGCTCACCGAAATTCACATAGGCGCGGCCATAGCTCTTGCCGAGAATCTTGGTCGCTTTCAGCAAGCCTTCAGCGGATTCGCGCTGCTTCTGGCCGCTCTTCAGTTCCTTGAAGAAGCTGCCGACCTCGAACACCTTGTCGTAGCCGAGGAACACCGGCACCAGCGCCACCTTGCGCGATTTCGAGCGCAGGCCGGATTCGGCGACCATCGCCAGCAGCCCGGTCTTCGGCGGCAGCAGCCGGCCGGTGCGCGAGCGCCCGCCTTCGGGGAAGAATTCGATCGAGTAACCGCGGCGGATCAGCGAATCGACATAGGCGCGAAACACCGCCGTGTAGACCGGATCGCCGGAAAACTTGCGGCGCATGTAGAAGGCGCCGCACTTGCGCAGCAGGCCGCCGATCGGCCAGAAGTTCAGATTGATGCCGGCGGCGATATGCGGTGGCACCAGGCCGGCGGTGTACAGCACGTAGGACAGCAGCAGGTAATCGGCATGGCTGCGATGCGACGGCATGAAGACGATTTCGTGCGACTGCGCGAGCGCCCGCACCCGCTCCAGGCCCTGCACTTCCACGCCCTTGAAGACTCGGTTCCAGATCGCCGTCAGCACCCGCTCCATGACCCGGATCGTCGCCGCCGAATAATCGGCCGCCACTTCCTCGGCGCACTTGCGGGCGTGGATCGAGGCCTTTTCCAGCGAGCTGTTGTCGCCTCGGGCGCGGGCAATGATCGCGGCGCGCACGCCTTCGGATTCGAGCACGCCCTTGAGCACGACACTGCGGCGCAGCAGGGTCGGGCCGAGTGCGGCGGTACGTGCGCGCAGGAAGTGGAAATGCAGCGCGCGTGGCAGCGCACGCGCCAGCTTCTGCACGACCTGTTCGCTGTTGTGGCCCGAGCCGGCACCGGCATTGATCAGGAATTCGCGATAGCCGAGCGGCTTGCCGAAGTTGGCCAGCACGTTACGGCCGTTGGCTGCGCCGATCAGGATCTTGCGCAGGCGCCCGGCCTGCACGCTGTCGGCGAAGATCAACTTGAACAACGAGGTTTCCTGGCCCGGATCGCGTCCCCAGAAGATCGATACCGGCACGATCTGGATGTCGTAATCGGCACGATCGGCGGCAACCGCCATCATCCGCGCCAGTTCGCTGTCACCGGCGCGATTGCGGGCAAAGGTTTCCAGCAGCGCCGGCAGATAGACCAGACCGGCGCGCTCCGGCGTCGGCAGCGAATGGCTGATCCGCGCCGGCAACGGCAGGCCGAGATCGGTGCAGATGCGCTGCAGCGCGAACAGATCGATCCAGCTGCGCTGCGGCAGCACGTAGACCACCGGCTTGGCCGGATCGAGACTCAGCGAGCCCGGCATCGCTTCCGGAGCCACGCGGTACTTCATCAGATGAATCAGCGGCTTCGACAGCCAGCGGGCGATCAGATAGCTGAACGCGATCAGCGCGGCGTTCAACGCGGCACTCCACGGCGGGCATCAGGCACAGGGCAGTCGTGGATCACGTGAGCAAATTCGGTTCCGAGAGCGGGTAGCGGTCATGACAACGACCGTCGTCTTTTCACGATTATAGAAGCGTGGGCAGAAAGCGCCCTGTCGCGGCCGGCGCAACCGCTTGTGCGCGCTTATTGCATTGCATGATTGACCCGGCGACAAACGCGCCGCCATAGTCCGATCGATCCCCACTCTCCCTCAGTCCATGTCCAGCCCGACGTTTCTCGGTCATCCGCGCGGCCTCGCGACCCTGTTCTTCACCGAGATGTGGGAGCGCTTCACTTTCTACGGCATGCGCAGCCTGCTGGTGCTGTTCATGACTGCGGCGGTGGTCGGCGGCAACAATCCCGGCCTGGGCTTGACCGAAGGTGAAGCGAACGCGATCTACGGGCTGTATCTGTCCTGCGTCTATCTGTTCGCGCTGCCCGGCGGCTGGATCGCCGATCGCCTCACCGGCCAGCGCAATGCTGTGATCGCCGGCGGCCTGCTGATTGCAGCCGGTAATTTCATGCTGGCGATCGGCGATCGCACGCTGTTCTTCCTCGGCCTGGTGGTGATCGTGCTCGGCGTGGGTCTGCTGAAGCCCAACATCAGCGCCATGGTCGGCAAGTTGTATGACGATATGCCGAGCTCCAAGCGCGACGCCGGCTTTTCGATCTTCTACATGGGCATCAACCTCGGCGCGGTGGCAGCGCCGCTGCTGGTCGGCACCATCGGCGAAAAGATTTCCTGGCAGGTGGGCTTCGCTGGCGCCGGCCTGCTGATGCTCGCCGGCCTCGTGCAGTTCCATCTGATGCGCAGCACCTTGCCGGCCACTGCCAACGACGCCAGCGCGAAAACACCGGAAGAACGCAAGAAGGCCTGGACCGGCTTGGCCATCGGCGTCGCGATGTTCGCCGCATTCATCGCCGCCGCCACGCTCGGCGCCTTCGATCTGGAGCCGGTCGCCATTGCACAGAAAGTCGGCGTCGCCATCGTCTTGATTGCCGCGTTCTTCTTCGGCTACGTGTTCCTGTTCGGCAAGCTGACCTCTGAGGAAGCCAAGCGAGTCGCGGTGATCCTGGTGCTGTTCTTCGGTGCGGCCACCTTCTTCATGGGCTTCGAACTGGCCGGCAGCACCTTCAATCTGTTCGCCCGCGATTTCACCGATCGCTCGGCCTTCGGCAGCTTCTTCACCGACGGCCAGCATCCGGCCAGCTGGTATCAGTCGCTGAATCCGCTGTTCGTGGTCGCGTTCTCGCCGGTGTTCGCAGCCCTCTGGGTGCAATTGGGCAAGCGCAATCTGGAGCCGTCGATCCCGGCGAAATTCGCGCTCGGCCTGATCCAGATGGGCCTCGGCTTCATCGTCATCGCCTACGCCGCGCATCTGGTGGTGACTGGCGCGGAAGGCACCAAGGTGCTGCCGGTATGGCTGCTGCTGACCTATCTGCTGCACACCTTCGGCGAACTGTGCCTGTCGCCGATCGGTCTGTCCGCAGTGACCAAGCTGGCACCGCCGCGCTATGTCAGCCAGATGATGGGCACCTGGTTCGCGGGTACTGCGCTCGGCAACCTGCTGTCCGGCCTGATCGCCGGGCACCTCGGCGCCGATGACATCGCCAGTGCACCGGGCCGCTATCTGATGATCTTCGCGCTGGCCTGCACGCTGGGGCTGCTGATGGCGATCATGATCAAGCCGATCAAGCGCCTGATGGGCACCGTGCGCTGAGGCTGCATTCAAACCGTTTCTGGCCAATCGCCATCCAAGCGCATCGGGCGCTGAGCAGCGCCCCGCACCAATCCGGGAGAACCTGATGCTTCGTCTGACCCCTTCATCGGCCCTGTGGGCCAGCCTCGCCGCCAGCGCCGCGCTGAGCCTTGCCGCCTGCGGTGACAAAACCGCCGCACCCGCGGCCGAAGCCAAGTCGGCGCCCACTGCGGCGCAGGCCGATGCTTTCGTCGCCGACTTCAACAAGCAGTTCAAGGCGCTCGGCAAGTACGTGGCCTCGGCGCAATGGCTGCAGTCGACCTACATCACCGACGATTCGCAGATGATCGCCTCGCGCGCCGGCGAGCAGGCGCTGGAGTTCAGCTACAACGAAGGCCAGGCCGCCAAGCCGTTCTATGTGCTCAAGGATCTGTCGCCGGTCACCGAGCGATCGCTGCAGCTGATCCGCATCAGTTCCGTATCACCGAGCAAGGCCGAGGACCGCACTGCGCTGGCCGCCGTGCTGTCGGACATGGAAGCCAATTACGGCAAGGGCCAGTGGTGCCGCAAGAGCGCCGCCGGCAACGATGAATGCCTGTCGCTGCCGGAAGTCGAAAAGATCGTCAACAACGTCGAATTGAAGAACAGCCCGGCGCAGATCGCCGAAGCCTGGGCCGGCTGGCACGCCACTGCCAAGCCGATCCGCGACGATTACCAGAACTTCGTCGGTCTCTACAACGGCGCCGCCAAGGAATCCGGCTATGCCGATGCCGGCGAGTGGTGGCGCGGCGGCTACGACATGAGCCCGGCGGATTTCTCCGCCGAGACCGAACGTCTCTGGGGCCAGGTGAAGCCGCTGTACGACGCGCTGCACTGCCACGTGCGCAACAAGCTCAACGAGAAATACGGCGACAGCGTCGTTGCCAAGGACGGCCTGATCCCGGCCCATCTGCTCGGCAACATGTGGGCGCAGCAGTGGGGCAATCTCTATCCGCTGGTCGAGCCATACAAGGGCGTCTCCGATCTCGATGTCAGCGCTTCTCTGCAAGCGCAGCGCAAGACCGAGTACCAGACGCTGCTCGCGGCGTTCAAGGGCAAGCCGACGCCGGTCGACCTCGCCGAACTTGAGCACAAGGCCGACGCCCAGTTCGCGGTGAAGATGGCAAAGGTCGCCGAGGACTTCTACACCTCGCTCGGCATGCCGAAGCTGCCGGAATCGTTCTGGCAGAAGTCGATGCTGGTCAAGCCGCGTGATCGTGATGTGGTCTGCCACGCCTCGGCCTGGCCGATGGATGGCGAGAGCGATGTGCGGATCAAGGAGTGCATCGTGCCGGACGAGGAATCGCTGACCACGATCCACCACGAGCTCGGCCACATCTATTACTACCTGATGTACAAGGACCAGCCGCCGATCTTCCAGAACGGCGCGCACGATGGCTTCCACGAAGCGATCGGCGACACCGTGACCTTGTCGCTGACGCCGGAACACCTGAAGAAGATCGGCCTGGTCAAGGATGTGAAGACCGACGAGAAGGCGGTGATCAATTCGCAGATGAAGCTGGCGCTCGACAAGATCGTGTTCCTGCCCTGGGGCAAGCTCGTCGATCAATGGCGCTGGAAGGTGTTCTCCGGCGAAGTGCAGCCGGCCGACTACAACAAGGCCTGGTGGAAGCTGCGCGAGGAATATCAGGGCGTGGCACCGCCGATGGCGCGCAGCGAGGAAGATTTCGATCCGGGCGCGAAGTACCACATTCCCGGCAACACCCCGTACACGCGCTACTTCCTGAGCTTCGTCGTGCAGTTCCAGTTCCACAAGGCGCTGTGCGAAGCGGCTGGCTTCAAGGGCCCGCTGCATGACTGCGACATCTACGGCAACAAGGCCGCCGGCGAGAAGTTCATGGCCATGCTCCGTGAAGGTCAGAGCAAGCCCTGGCCGGAAACCCTGGAAAAGCTTACCGGCACCAGGCAGATGGATGCCTCGGCGATCCTCGAATACTTCGCGCCGCTGAAGGCTTATCTGGAACAGCAGAACGCCGGCAAGAACTGCGGCTGGACGGCACCGGCGGATCCGCTGGCGGCGGCGACCCGCTAGGCGTAGCTCGGGCTGGTGGCTGGTTCAGGTCGGCGGCGCCCATCCGCTGGCCTGAACCGCTCTGCCGACGGACTGCGCCGGTGGCGGGCTAGCGGTTACGATCAGCGCCGCTCCTTTTCGCCAAAGCCAACCGCTGCGCATGACCGCCCTGATCGACGCGCTTGCCAATGACCCGCTGTTCCTCGGCATCACCACGACCCTGCTGGGCCTGGTGGTCGGCAGCTTCCTCAATGTGGTGATCCTGCGACTGCCGCGGATGCTCGAAGCCGACTGGCAGACCGAGGCCCGCGAGCTGCTGGACCTCGCGCCGGTCGAGGCACCGAAGCTGTCGTTGACCCAGCCGCCATCACGCTGCCCTGGCTGCGGCAGCGCGATCCGCGCCTGGCAGAACATTCCGATTGTCAGCTGGCTGCTGCTGCGCGGCCGTTGCGCGAGCTGCAAGACCGGCATCTCGATCCAGTACCCGCTGGTGGAACTGGCCTCGGCGCTGATGTCGGCGGTCTGCGTCTGGCGTTTCGGCTGGTCGCCGCAACTGGCGGCGGCACTGGTATTGACCTGGACCTTGATCGCGCTGACCGTGATCGATCTGCGCGAAACCATCCTCCCCGACAACATGACCCTGCCGCTGATGTGGCTGGGCCTGGGCTTGAGCACGGTGCCGGTGTTCGTCGACATGTCGGCCAGCATCTGGGGCGCGATCGTCGGCTACCTGAGCCTGTGGTCGATCTATCACCTGTTCCGGATCATCACCGGCAAGCACGGCATGGGCTATGGCGATTTCAAGCTGATGGCCGGCCTCGGCGCCTGGTTCGGCGCGATGTCGCTACCGATCCTGCTGCTGCTGTCGTCCGCCGTCGGTGCCGTGATCGGCATCGGCCTGATCGTGTTTCGCGGCCATGATCGCAACGTGCCAATCCCGTTCGGGCCTTACATCGCTGGCGCCGGCTGGCTGATGCTGATCTGGGGTGACGCGATCAGCGGCGTCACCGGAGTGCGCTGATGAGCAGCCTCACGATCGGCCTGACCGGCGGCATCGCCAGCGGCAAGACCCATGTCGCCAACCTGTTCATCAAGCTGGGCGTGCCGCTGCTCGAAGCCGACGAGGTCGCCCGCGAAGTGGTCGCGCCGCCATCGCCGGCGTTGGCCGAAATCGCGACGACGTTTGGTGCCGACATGCTGAATGCCGACGGCACGCTGAACCGCCGGGCGTTGCGCGACGTCGTGTTCGCCGATCCGGCCGCGCTGAAGCGTCTCGAAGTGATCACCCATCCGGCGATCCGCGCGCGCGTCACTGCCTGGCGTGCCGCGCAGACCGCGCCGTACTGCATCTATTCGGCGGCGATCCTGATCGAGGCCGGCATGGCGGCGCTGGTCGACCGGGTGCTGGTGGTCGATGCGCCGGAGGACGTGCAGCTGCGCCGGCTGACGGCGCGTGACGGTTCGGACGAGGCTCAGGCTCGGCAGATGATCGCCACTCAGGCCAGTCGCAGCCTGCGTCTGGGCCGTGCCGACGATGTCATCGACAACCGCGACGAGACACGCAGCGTCGAGGCGCAAGTCGCCCGGCTGCATCGTCACTACACGAGCCTTGATTCGGCTCGCCGCGCTGCACCGTAATTGACCGTCCATGTTTGCCGCACCGGATGTTGCGGGGCACAATGCCCGACACGCGCGCAACCGGGATGCAATGGACCGTACTGCCGAATGGGTCTGTTTCGAGCAGCCGCTGAACGAGCGGACGCGGTCCCTGCTGCGTCTGGAGTTCCTGTTCGCCGAATACGCGCACTGCGGCAGCGACACCACCGCCTGGGGCATTCGCGCCGGCCTGCAGACGCTCCTCGATATCCTGTCGGTGATTGGCCGCAGTGATCTGCGCACCGAGCTGATCCGCGATCTCACCGAGCAGCGCAGCCTGCTGAACCGCTTTCGTACCCGCCCTGAACTGGACCGCGCCCGGCTCGATGCCGTGCTCGCCGAAATCACCGCCGTGCTGACCAGCCTGCACAACTCCGGCGTTCATCCGTCGACGGTGCTGCGCGAGAATGAATTCCTGTTCGCGGTGATGAACCGCAGCGGCATTCCCGGCGGCACCTGCATGTTCGATCTGCCGGCCTTCCACCGCTGGCTGGCGCGGCCGTACGCGAACACCGAGCGTGACCTGTCGCGCTGGTTCTCGATCCTCAAGCCGTATCAGGTGGCGATCGGCCTGTACCTGCGCCTGCTGCGTGATTCCACCGCCAGCAGCGAGCAGATCGCCCAGGGCGGCGTCTACCTGCATGTGCCGACCGGCGTATTTCCGCTGCTCCGGGTCCATGTGCCGCCGGACAGCGATGTCTATCCGGAAATCAGCGCCGGCAAGCACCGGTTCTCGTTCCGCTTCATGCGCCTGGGCGACGTCAACCAGCGCAACGTGCAGACCGCCGAAGACATCGTCTTCCATCTTCAGTGCTGCACCCTGAACGGCCAGGAATGAGCGCCAATACCAAGGCGGACGCCATCCGCATCGCCCGTTGCCCGCAGTGCGGCGCCTCCAGTCGCCTCGACGAGCGCAACCCCTCGCGCCCGTTCTGCAGCGAACGCTGCAAGCTGCTCGACCTCGGCGCCTGGTTCGATGGTCGGCATGCGATCTCGACAGCGCCCGATCCTGAAGGCGACTAGATCGTAGGGCGGCCCGCGGCCGCCCTGCTCGGTTCGGACGAAAAGGACGGCGGCCGTGGGTCGCCTCTACCTCGGCCAGTACGTGCTGATCGCCGCGATGCCCTGCGCGCCAGCGCGGAGGGCATCGAACAGATCGCCGGGCGACAAGCCCCCCAGCGCATAGACCGGCAAGCCGACCACGCCGCGTCGCTCGGCAAAACCGGCCCAGCCGATGCCCTCTGCGTCTGGATGAGTGACGGTCGGGAACACCGGTCCCAGCACGGCGAAATCGGCACCGACGATCTGGGCGACACGCAGTTGCTCGGCGCTGTGCACCGAAGCGCCGAACCACAGTTCGGGTGCGACCGGCCTGGCGCCGTAGCGCATCAACGCAGCCCCGGTTGCATGCCAGCCATCGGCCCCGATCGCGGCAACCATTGCCGGATCACGATCGAGGATCAGCTTCAGCCCCGCAGCCTGACAGGCGGGCAGCAAGGCCGTCGCCAGCGCGGCATAGGCGCGATCTGCGAGCCCTGGTAGCCGCAGCCGCAACAAGGCGCCGCGCGGCAACCGGGTGAGCTGGGTCAGCAACTCGATCAAGGTCGCGTCCGGACGAGTGAACACATAGTGCTGCGGCAGGCGCAGCGCCGTGACGATCGGCGTCACCGTCGGCAACAGATCCAGATCGTCGAGCTGATCGAGCCGGCGCCAGGCGAACGCCTGCTGCTCTCGGGATTGCGGCGCGCCATCCCAGCCGTCGACCAGCCAGGTGTCGAGCAATACCTGGCGATCGCTGTAGTCGTGGCGGAAGCGCAGCAACGGCCGGGCGGAGGTGATGCCGACGCCAAGTTCCTCATGCAGTTCGCGCT
The DNA here is from genome assembly GCF_000420645.1 of Nevskia ramosa DSM 11499. Classification (NCBI taxonomy): domain Bacteria; kingdom Pseudomonadati; phylum Pseudomonadota; class Gammaproteobacteria; order Nevskiales; family Nevskiaceae; genus Nevskia; species Nevskia ramosa. Next base: position 105,920 of record NZ_ATVI01000006.1, read on the forward strand.
TCAGCGCTGCCAGCGCGGTTTCGCCCGGCTCGATCTTGCCGCCGGGAAATTCCCACTTGCCGGCGGCGATCTTGCCGGCCGGACGCTGGGCGATCAGCAGCCGGCCTTCGCCGTCGATCAGCACGCCGCAGGCGACATCGATCAGCGGTGTCGTCATCGGCGGCTCGCCAGCCGCTGCGGCCTGCAGTCACAATCGCGCCGGCAGGCTTCGACGCGCCTCGGAAACAGGCGCGCGCGGATCGTCATTGCATTCATCTCGTCATCCACATCCCGTTCAGGAGAGTCACCGGCATGGCCATCGTTACCCGCAGAGTTGATTACCAGGATCAAGGCGTCGCACTGCGCGGCCGCGTCTATTTCGATGACAGCCTCGGGCCGCGTCCGGCAGTGCTGGTCAGCCACGCCTGGGGCGGTCGCAACAGCTTCAGCAACGGCCAGGCCGAAAAGCTCGCCAAGCTCGGCTATGTCGGCTTCGCACTGGACATGTACGGCGTCGGCGTCACCGGCGAAACGGTACAGGAATGCAGCGCGCTGATGACGCCCTTCATGGAAGATCGGGCGATGCTGACGCGGCGTATCAAGCTCGCCGTCGCCACGGTGCAGGCGCTGCCTGAGGTCGATGCCACGCGCATCGCCGCGATCGGCTTCTGCTTCGGCGGCCTCTGCGTGCTCGATCTCGCCCGCAGCGGCGCAGATGTGCGCGGCGTGGTCAGCTTCCACGGCTTGCTGAAGGGCAACGGCCTGCCGGCCGAGAAGATCACCGCCAAGGCGCTGGTGCTGCATGGCGATGCCGATCCCCTGGCGCCGTTCGAGGACGTGATCGCTTTCCGCGACGAGTTCAACGCCGCCGGCAACGACTGGCAGCTGCATATCTACGGCAAGACCCTGCATGCGTTCTCGATGCCCGGCGCGAACATGCCCGGTACAGCCGCCTACGACGCGGTGGCCGAGGCGCGGTCGATGAAGTCGATGCAGGATTTCCTGGCCGAAGTGCTGGCCTGAGATCAGCAGCCTCGCCGCGTAATGCGCGCGGCGAGGTTCAGGTCCGATATTCGGCGTTGATCTTGACGTAGTCGTAGCTGAAGTCGCAGGTCCAGACCCGGGTCGTCGCGGTGCCACGACCAAGGCCGACTCTGATCGTGAACTCCGGCTTGGCGACCACGGCCGAACCGAGTTCCTCGCGGTACGAAGGATGTGGTTCGCCGCCGTCGAGCAAGCGCACGTCGTCGAGCCAGAGATCGACCTTGCCTGGATCGAGGCCGGGCACGCCGGCCTTGCCGATCGCCATCGCCAGTCGGCCCCAGTTGGCGTCGCCGGCGAACATCGCGGTCTTCACCAACGGCGAGTGGGCGATCGAATACGCCACCAGCCGCGCTTCGTCGACGGTGCCGCCGCCTTCGACATCGACGGTGATGAAGCGCGTCGCGCCTTCACCATCGCGGACGATCGCCTGGGCGAGTTCGATGCAGACTTCGGTGACCGCTGCCGCGATCAGCGGGTAATCGGCGTGATCGGTATCGACATCGCTGCTGCCGACCTGGGCCGTCGCGAACAGCAGGCAGGAGTCGTTGGTCGAGGTATCACCGTCGACGGTGGCGCTGTTGAACGAGGCCGCGACCGCGTGCTGGATCAGGGTCTGCGTCGCTTCGGCCGTCAGCCGCGCATCGGTACCGATGTAGGCCAGCAGGGTCGCCATGTTCGGATAGATCATGCCGACGCCCTTGGCGATGCCGGTGACCGTGACCGGCCCCTGCGAGGTCGCGACAGTGCGCGTCGCGCCCTTCGGGATCGTGTCGGTGGTCATGATCGCGCGCGCGGCGGCGTTCCAGCCGTCAGCCTGCAGATTCGCGGCGGCCCTCGGAATCGCCTCGATCATCCGTGACACCGGCAGTTGCTGGCCGATCACACCGGTCGAGAACGGCAGTACCTGGGACGGCTCGCAAGCAATCGCCGCAGCCACCGCAGCAGCGGTTTCACGCGCGTTGGCGAGCCCCTGAGTACCGGTCGCAGCATTGGCGTTGCCGGCATTGATCAGCAGCGCACGGATGTTCTGACTGACCGCCAGCCGCTCGCGGCAGACCTGCACCGGCGCAGCACAGAACGCGTTCTGCGTGAACATGCCCGCGGCGCGAGTGCCCGGTGCCAGCTCGATGATCAGCAGATCCTGCCGGCCCGGCTTCTTGATCGCCGCTTCCGCGGAACCCAGGCGGGCACCGGCGATCGGCGTCAGCGGTCCCGGTTCATTCAGATTGACGGCCATGCCGCGAATTCCTTGTTCTTGCGAGCCTCGCGGCTCAGACCAGCGCCCCGTGGCACTGCTTGAACTTCTTGCCCGAGCCGCAGGGGCAAGGATCGTTGCGGCCGACTTTCGGCATGTCGCGGACGAAAGCTTCTGGACGTTCGGCTGACGTCGGCGGGCTCAGGCTTCGGCCTTCGCCAGAGGCAACCGGCTCGATCGCCGCGGCATCGGCTTCGATGACCGACTGGGCATCGGCATGCTGGAACTCCATCGGCGGTGCGGCGGCGCGACGCGCTTCTTCAAGCGCATGCACCTCGTCCTCGGTGAGGATCTGGATGCGGGCCAGGCGCGATACCACTTCATGTTTGAAGCGCGCCAGCATGTCGTTGAACATGGTGAACGCTTCGCGCTTGTACTCCTGCTTCGGGTCCTTCTGCGCATAGCCGCGCAGATGGATGCCGAGCCGCAGATAGTCCATCGCCGCCAGATGCTCGCGCCAGAAGGTATCGAGCACGCGCAGCAGGGTTTCGCGCTCGAAGGACTCCAGTACGGTGCCGCCGATCTTCGCCTTCTTGTCGGCGTAGGTCGTCGACAGGATCTCGCCGATCTTTTCCTTGATCTTCCGGTCGTCAAGCTGAGGGTCTTCCTCAGCCCACTGGCGGATCGGCAGCACGGTGCCGAAATCCTTGCGCAGCGCTTCTTCCAGCGCTTCGAGGTTCCACATCTCCTCGGGACTCTGCGGCGGCACGTGCACGGCGACCACGGCGGTGACCACGTCGGTGCGGATGTCGTCGATCATCGGCGTCACCACAGCGGCGCCCATCAGCTCGTCGCGCAGCTCGTAGATCGCCTTGCGCTGGTCGTTGGCGACGTTGTCGTACTCGAGCAGGTTCTTGCGAATATCGAAGTTGTGCGCTTCCACCTTGCGCTGCGCGGTCTCGATCGAGCGCGTCACCATCTTCGCTTCCAGCGCTTCGCCTTCCTGCATGCCGAGGCGCTGCAGCAGGCCGCGCATCGACGGCGGCGCGAAGATGCGCATCAGCGTGTCATCGAGCGACAGATAGAAGCGGGTGGCGCCCGGATCGCCCTGGCGGCCGGAACGGCCACGCAGCTGGTTGTCGATACGGCGGGATTCGTGGCGCTCGGAGCCGATCACGTACAAGCCACCGCTGGCGACGACCGCCGCATGGCGCTCCTTCCAAGCCGCCTTGGCGACTTCGCGGACATTGCTGTCGTCTTCCGGCAGCGCGTGCAGCTCGGCTTCCAGCGAACCGCCGAGCACGATGTCGGTGCCGCGGCCCGCCATGTTGGTGGCGATGGTCACCGCACCGGGGCGACCGGCCTGGGCGACGATCTCAGCTTCGCGCTCGTGCTGCTTGGCGTTCAGCACTTCGTGGACGATGCCCTTCTGGGTCAGCAGATTGGCCAGCAGCTCGGAGGTCTCGATGCTCGCGGTGCCGACCAGGATCGGCTGGCCCTTGGCATGCACCTCTTCGATGTCCTTGATCACCGCATCGAACTTGCCCTTGGCGCTGATGTAGATCAGATCGCCGCGGTCATCGCGCACCATCGCCCGGTTGGTCGGGATGACGATGACTTCGAGGTTGTAGATGTTCTGGAATTCGAAGGCTTCGGTATCCGCGGTGCCGGTCATACCGGACAGCTTCGAATAGAGCCTGAAGTAGTTCTGGAAGGTGATCGAGGCCAGGGTCTGGCTTTCCTGCTGGATCGCCACGCCTTCCTTTGCTTCGACGGCCTGATGCAGACCGTCCGACCAGCGCCGGCCGGACATCATGCGGCCGGTGAACTCGTCGATGATGATCACCTGATTGCCGCGGACGATGTACTCGACGTCCTTCTTGTACAGCTGGTGCGCGCGCAGCAGCGCGTTCAGATGGTGAACGAGCACGATGCGGCTGGCGTCGTACAGGCTTTCGTCCTCACCGAGCAGGCCCGCTTCGCGCAGCAGGTCTTCCATGCGCTCGTGTCCGAGTTCGGACAGATGCACCTGCTTGCCCTTCTCGTCGACGTGGAAATCGCCTTCCAGATCTTCCTCGGTCTTCTGCCGGGTCAGCTTCGGGATCAGCGCATTGAGCTTGCGCCACAACTCGGGATCATCGTCGGTCGGGCCGGAGATGATCAGCGGCGTGCGCGCTTCGTCGATCAGGATCGAGTCGACTTCGTCGATCACCGCGTAGTTCAGGCCGCGCTGCACTTTCTCGTCGAGCGAGAAGGCCATGTTGTCGCGCAGATAATCGAAGCCGAATTCGTTGTTCTGGCCGTAGGTGATGTCGGCCTGATAGGCAGCGCGCTTCTCCTCGTTCTCCTGACCGGAGACGACGACACCGACGCTCATGCCGAGGAAGCGGAAGATGCGGCCCATCCACTCGGAATCGCGCCGGGCGAGATAGTCATTGACGGTGACGACGTGCACGCCCTTGCCGCTCAAGGCATTGAGATAAGTCGGCAGGGTGGCGACGAGGGTCTTGCCTTCGCCGGTGCGCATTTCGGCGATCTTGCCTTCGTGCAGCGCGGCGCCGCCGATCAGCTGCACGTCGAAGTGCCGCATGTTCATCACGCGGCGGCCGGCTTCGCGGACCACGGCAAAGGCATCGGCACGCAGCTCGTCGAGCGTTTCGCCTTTCGCCAGCCGCTCGCGGAGCACCACGGTCTGCTGGCTCAGCTCCTCGTCGGACATCGCCTGGTACTTCGGCTCCAGCGCGTTGACGGCGCTGACGACGCTGGACAGACGACGGACGTTGCGTTGATTGCGGCTGCCGAAAATGCGCGCCAGAAAATTGTTGAACATGGATTCCGTAGTCTGGAAACGGCACGAGCCTGGACCCGTCCGGGGCGGACAGGGCAGCAATTATGCCTCAGGGGCTGGCTGCGATCGTCCGGGATGCAACGGTCAGGGCGATGACAGTCAGCCCTGCGAAGCATTGGCGCGACGGGGCGGCTTTCAATAGCTGCGCCCCATTTCCTGTAGATGCAACCGATCAGTGCGTCGCGTCGAGGTACTGACCCGGGTTGACGACGTTGCCGTTCATGACCAGTTCGAAGTGCACATGCGGTCCGGTCGAGCGGCCCGTCGAACCGATCAGCGCGATCGGCTGACCCTTGAGTACGCGGTCGCCGATCTTCACCAGCAACTTCGAATTGTGGCCGTAACGGGTGCGATAACCGTTGCCGTGATTGATCTCGATCAACTCGCCGTAACCATTCGCGGTAGCCGCTTCGGTGACGATGCCGCTAGCCACGGCGTGAACCTGCGAGCCTTCGGCCGCTGCGAAATCGATGCCCGGATGGGTGGTCCGCAGGCCGGTGAACGGATCGGTGCGGCTGCCGTAGCCGGAGGTGATGTAGCCCGAATCGATCGGCCATCCGGACGGCTTGATCTCGCGCTCCAGGCGGCTGGCAAGCAGCAAATCTTCCAGCACGCGCATCTGCCGTTCGCGGTCACCGAGCGTCTTCTGCAGGCGATCGAGCGAACCGATCACGTCTTCGAGCATCGCCGGTGTACCGGAAGCCTCGGTCTCCGGGCCGCCGACTGCGGGCGCACGGTCAAAACTGAATTCGGAAGAATCGATATTGGCGATCTGGGTCATTCGTGTGCCGGCAGCATCGAGTCGGATCACGTGCGCTTGCAACAGGGCGATACGGCGCGCCAGCGCCTTGGCATCTTCTTCGGCCTTGGCCTTGACCTGGGCCAGCTCGTCACGCTGCTGGGAAAACTCGGTACTCCAGACACCGGCGATGCGCTTCGGCAGCAGGCCACGATCGGACTGAAGGTTCATGCCGGCGACGAAGGTCAGACCCAGCACGCCAATCGCTATTGCTGCCAGTGGCAGCCAACCCCAAACCCGACGCGCCTCCAGGCGCAGTCGCCAGGTCCGACCCCGGCTATGGCTTACGACGATAATATCCATGCAACGCTTCACCCACGATTACGGCGGCAAACCATCCCATGCACGCTGACGATGACCGCCTCGGCGCACACCTGGTCCATCCTGACTCTCCGGTACAGGGCCTGCTGAGACAGGCGAGCCGTCTCGAAGGCATCCAGAAGATGCTTCGTGACTGGGCGCGCGAGCCGCTGGCGAGTTCCCTGCGAATTGCCAATGAACGGGAGGGTGTGGTGGTCGTTTATGTCGACTCCGCCGCTGCTCACACCCAACTCCGTTACCGCCAGCAAGAAATGCTTCAACTCCTGCGTAACGGCCTCGGCAACCCTTCCTTGAGTCTTGAAATCAAGATGCGACCTGCATCACAGGGATGAAGGTTGGACCGAGTCTAAGCGCCGCATGACGAACGGTGCAAGCGGGCTTCAGGCGAGAACGGGGCTCGAACTACCGTAAAAACCGCTCGCCTTGTCGCCAACGTCGTCGAAAATCACTTCTTCCCACGCTGCCGGCTGGGCGAGCAAGGCACGCGCCAGCTTGTTGTTCAGCGCATGCCCGGACTTGAACGCGGTGTAGCTGGCCAGCAGCGGACGGCCGAGAAGATAGAGATCGCCGACGGCATCAAGGATCTTGTGACGAACGAATTCGTCGTCGTAGCGCAGGCCATCCTGGTTCAGCACCCGGAACTCGTCGACCGCCACCGCGTTCTCGAGGCTGGCGCCGAGAGCCAGACGGCGTGAACGCAGAAACTCGAATTCGCGCATGAAACCGAAGGTACGTGCCCGGCTCACTTCGCGGATGTAGGCACCGGTCGAGAACTCCACCGACGCGCTCTGCGCCGTCGAATTGATCAGCGGGTGATCGAACTCGATGTTGAAGGTCAGGCGAAAACCGTTGTAAGGCTCGAGCCTCGCCCATTTGTCGCCGTCGCTGACCTGCACCGAAGACTTCAGACGGATGAACCGCTTCGGTGCATCCTGCTCGACGATGCCGGCTGACTGCATCAGGAACACGAACGGGCTGGCGCTGCCATCCATGATCGGCACTTCCGCGGCCGACAACTCGACCAGGCAGTTGTCGATGCCGAGACCGGCAAGCGAAGACATCAGATGCTCGACGGTGGCGACCTTGACGCCGTCCTCGATCAGATTCGACGACAGCGTGGTTTCGCCGATGCCCTGCGCCGTGGCGCGGACTTCACGCGGCGGATCGAGATCGGTGCGGCGAAACAGGATGCCGCTGTCCGGCGCTGCCGGCAGCAGCGCCATGTAGACCTTCTGACCGCTGTGCAAGCCGATGCCGCTGACGCGGACAGCGGAGCGAAGGGTACGTTGGCGGATCATTGACGGCGTCCGGATGGGTCGCCCGCGTGAGTCGCGGGTCGGAAAAGGATTGCTGCTCTGACCAGGATTTTAACATCGAGTTCCGGTCACGATCGCAGTGCAACATTTGTCTGCTCGTCCGGCCGCTGACGCTGCGGCAAATGACGGCGACGAAGGCAGTACGGCACGCGACTGGGCGAAGGTCGCGCGCCGCCTTTCAGCGACGAAGACGCAGGCTGACCGGGCGAAGGGCCAGCCTCAGGTTGATCTACCTCTCAGTCGGCCTGCGCGCGCAGGAAAGCCGGAATGTCGAGCATTTCCTCGTTGTAATCGAGCGCCGCAAACGCCGGATTGACGCCCGGACGCGCATTGCGCACCGGCGCGGCATTCGTCGATTCGTGCAGGCGCGGCGCCCAGCTCGGCTCGGTCTGCTGACGCAGCGCGGTCACCACACCACCACGGCTACCGAGACCTTCGGTGCCGAGCGGCGCGCCGCTGGCGCGCAGACGGGTCGAAAGCTGTTCCTGCGGCACCGCCTTGAGCGCGACGCGCGAACCTTCGAGGCCGGTGGCGACGACGGTGACGCGCAGTTCGCCGCCCAGGGTCGGATCGAACGAGGTGCCGCACTTGATGTCGGCTTCGCCGGACGCGATCTCGCCGATGCGATCGTTGATCAGTTCCAGTTCGTCGAGGGTCAGCGACTCGTCGCTGGTGATGTTGACCAGGATGCCGCGGGCGCCGGTCAGTTCCAGATCATCGAGCAACGGGCTGGACAGTGCGGCTTCGACGGCCTTGCGGGCGCGGTCTTCGCCGCTGGCAGCGCCGAGACCCATCATCGCCATGCCGCGATTGGTCATCACCGTCTTCACGTCGGCGAAATCGACATTCATCATGCCCGGACGGGTGATCAGGTCGGAAATGCCCTGCACCGCGTTCTGCAGCACGTCGTTGGCGGCCTTGAAGCCGGACAGCAGGGTGACCGCGCCGCCGAGGACGAGACGCAGCTTCTCGTTCGGAATCATGATCAGCGAGTCGACATGCTGCTGCAGCTGCAAGATGCCTTCCTGCGCGATCGCCATGCGCTTCTTGCCTTCATGCGGGAACGGCTTGGTGACCACGGCCACGGTCAGGATGCCGAGTTCACGGGCGATCTCGGCGATCACCGGCGCAGCGCCGGTGCCGGTACCACCCCCCATGCCGGCAGTGATGAACAGCAGATCGGTGCCTTCCAGCATTTCGCGAATGCGGTCGCGATCTTCCTCGGCAGCCTCGCGGCCGACCTTCGGATTGGAGCCGGCACCGAGGCCGCGCGTCACTTCTGCGCCGATCTGCAGCTGCAGCGTCGGCCGGCACTTCTCGAGATGGTCCCGATCGGTGTTGGCGACGATGAACTCGACGCCGTCGATGTTTGCCGCAGCCATCTGGTTGACCGTGTTGCAACCGCCGCCGCCGACACCGATGACGCGGATGACCGCGCGCGGCGTGACGCCGTCGACCAGTTCATACAGCTCGTTGGATTGCTTGCTTCCGCCCATGTTTTTCTCCGTCATTCGTCAATGTTGCCACGCTGGAACCGCAGATGAAGCCTTGTTTCTGCCGCCGCCCATCAAATCGTCATTCGCTACTGATTTACTGCTGGTTTTTCTGCCGCCTCGGCCACTTTTCCATCGCAACGCTCAGGCCGGATCGCGCAAACAACCCGGCTCGAATCCATTCACAGATTTCCCTTGAACCAGCCCTTCATCCGGCTGATCAACTGGCCGGCATCGCTGCCGCCCAGACGGCGCATGCCGCCGCCGCTGCCGCCACCGCTGAACGGGCGCTGCTGGCGCGCGAACAGCAGCAGGCCGACGCCGGTCGAATAGGCCGGCGAGCGCGAAACTTCCTCGATGCCGGACACGTCTTGCGGCAGACCGAGGCGCACGCCGACTTCCAGCACTTCCTCGGCCAGCTCGAGAATTCCCGGCGTCTGCGCCACGCCACCGGTGAGCACCACGCCGCCGGCGATCAGTTCGTAGACGTCGGCCCGATGCAGTTCCTTGCGTACGTAGCGGAACAGTTCCTCGAAGCGCGGCCGCATCACCTCGGCGAGCATCTGCCGCGACAGATGCCGGGTCGGCGATTCGCCGACACCGGGCACGTCGATCGGCGCGTCGTGCGCCACCAGTTCCGGCAGCGCACAGCCGTACTTCAGCTTGATCGCTTCGGCATGCTGGGCCGGCGTGCGGAAAGCCACCGCGATATCGCTGGTGACCAGATCGCCGGCAATCGGGATCACCGCCGTGTGGCGGATCGAACCGCCCTTGAACACGGCGATGTCGCAGGTGCCGCCGCCAATGTCGACAAGGCAGATACCCAGGTCGCGCTCGTCCGCCGAAAGCACCGCGTCGGCCGACGCCAGATGCTGCAGCACCAGACGCTCGACGGTCAGGCCGCAGCGCTCGACGCACTTGTAGAGGTTCTGCGCGGCAGACAAGGTGCCGGTGACCATGTGCACCTTGGCTTCCAGGCGCACACCGCTCATGCCGATCGGATCCTGGATACCTTCCTGGCCATCGACCACGTATTCCTGCGGCACCACATGCAGGATCTGCTGATCGGCTGGGATCGCCATCGCGCTCGCCGCTTCGATCACGGCGTCGACATCGCGCGCGGTGATCTCGCGGTGGCGAATCGGCACCACGCCGACTGAGTTCAGCGAACGGATATGGGTGCCGGTGATGCCGACGTGCGCCGCACGGACGCGGCAATTCGCCATCAGCTCGGCGGCTTCGACGGCGCGGCGGATCGAGTCGACGGTGTTGTCGATATTGATCACCACACCCTTCTTCAGGCCGCGGGTCGGCGCGACGCCGAGGCCGACGACCTGGACGACGCCGTTGGCGCCCACTTCACCGATCATCGCGGCGACCTTGGAGGTGCCGACATCGAGGCTGACGAGATACTCCGGCTTTCTGTTCTTGTTCATGGCTTCCTGCTCACGGTGGGTGCACGGCCGCCGGTTGGTGGCGCAATGCCATCCTTCCAGCCCACCGAAAATCCATTTGAATAACGAAGATCGATGTAAGCGACCTTCTCCAGCTGATGAGCCAGGGTCGTGCTGACCGCGCCGAGAATCAGCGGCAGCCTTTCGCGCGGATCGCCCTGACCCAGGCGCAGTTCGATGCCGACGGCATTGCTCATCCGCCATTCGCCACGCGCATCCAGCGCCAGCCCGCTCGGCGCGAAGGCGCTGCCGGACAGACGCAGGCGCAGATCGTCGAACACGGCTGCGGCCTCGGCTTCATGGCCTGGGGGCGCCGACAGCAGCGGCAGGCTCTGAGGAATTTCGTCGGCGCTCGGCGCGAAGATCTGACTGTTGCTGTCGATCATCCGGCCCTCGCCCCAGCGTGCATACGGCACACGCTCGACCACTTTCACCGCCAGCACGTCCGGCCATACACGGCTGACGCGCGCCGAGGCCACCCACGGCAGCGCTTCGACATGCTCGCGCAGGGTCTCGAGATCGGCATCGAACAGGCGCAGGTTGAGCCCGGCATCCACCGCGATCGCGATATCGACCGGGCTCAGCCGGTTCAGCGCACCATCGACCCGCAGCGCCGTCACCGGGCGATTGACCAGCGGCGCGACCATCGTCCACAGCAGCATCAGCAACGCCACGGTGGCGGCCGTTGCCAGCACGCCGAGCACCGGACGCGGCAGGCTTGGGGTTGCGATCGACGGCGAACGCAGGCTCGTCGCGCTCATCAGGCGGCGCCTCCATCTTGGTGCAGCGTGGTTTCGAGAATGGCCCAGCAGAGGGCGTCGTAATCCATGCCGACGGCTCGCGCGGCCATGGGCACCAGGCTGTGCGAGGTCATGCCTGGCAGGGTGTTCACTTCGAGCAGCCAGGGCGCGCCGTTGGCGTCCATCATGAAGTCGACCCGGCCCCAGCCGCGGCCGCCGATCGCTTCGAAAGCCTGGGCGCAGATCGCCTGCAGTTCCTGCTCGTGGGTCGGTACCAGATCGGTCGGGCAGATGTAGCGGGTGTCGTCGGAGATGTACTTCGAGTGGTAGTCGTAGAACTCGCCGGCCGGCTCGATGCGGATCACCGGCAGCGGCTCGCCATCGAGCATCGCGCAGGTGTATTCGCCGCCGGCGATGAACGCTTCGGCCATCACCACGCGGCCCTCGCCGAGCGCGTCGACGTATGCAGCCTCGACCTGCCCCTTCTCCTTGACCTTCGACACGCCCACCGACGAACCATCGGCCGCCGGCTTGATGATGAACGGGTAGCCGAAGCGTTCGGCCGCGGCATGCGCGTCAGCCACGCTGCCGAGAATCCGCCAGTCCGGCGTCGGCAGGCGCTCGGCCTTCCAGATCCGCTTGGTGCGCAGCTTGTCCATCGCCAGCGCCGAAGCCAGCACGCCGGAACCCGGATACGGAATGCCGTGCAGATCGAGCACCGCCTGCACGGTGCCGTCTTCGCCGCCGGTGCCGTGCAGCACGCTGAACGCGCGATCGACGCCGAGCTTCGGCAGCGTCAACAGCGCTTCGCGATCGGCATCGACGCCGATCGCATCGATGCCCAGCCGCTTCAGGGCCGCGAGCACGCCTTCGCCGGACCACAGCGAGACCTGGCGTTCGGCGGACCAGCCGCCCATCAGCACGGCCACCTTGCCGAAGTCCTTGGGATTGCTGGTGCGCTTACGCATCGACGTTCTCCCCGACGACGCGAACTTCGGGATGCAGCTCGATGCCGGTTTTCAGCTTCACGGTGGTGCGGACGTGCTCGATCAGGGCTTCGACGTCGGCGGCGCAAGCGCCCTCCTCGGTCAGGATGAAATTGGCGTGCTGCTGCGAGACGTGCGCGCCGCCAATGCGATGGTTTTTCAGGCCGCAGCTTTCGATCAGCCGCGCAGCGTGATCGCCGGGCGGATTGCGGAAAGTGCTGCCGGCACTCGGCTTGCCGACCGGCTGCGTCGCCTTGCGCTGGGCCAGCGAGTCGCGGGTTGCCGCGGCATAGCGGCCATCGACGTCGGCCGTCACCTTGAAACGCGCGGCCAGGAAGCCCAGGAAATCAGCTGGCGGCACGACCGTGCGATAGCCGATCTCGAACGCCGACGGCGTCAGCGACACGATGCTGCCGTCGCGCATCAGCACATCGACTTCGGCGACCGTCGGCCAGGTCTCTCCGCCCCAGGCACCGGCGTTCATCGCCAGCGCGCCACCAACGGTGCCGGGAATGCCGGCCATGTAGCCGAGCCCGGCCAGCTGCTGGCGCTCGGCGAACTTCGCCAACCGTGCGCAGTGCACCCCGGCTTCGGCGTAGACCTGTCCAGCCTCGTCCCGCGTCAGTTCATCGAGCGCGCCATGCAGCGCGATCACCGTGCCACGGAAGCCGCCATCGCGCACCAGCAGGTTCGAGCCGAGGCCGAGCCACAGCACCGGCTCGTTCGCCGGCAGCGCGCGGACAAACGCGACGAGATCGGCACGATCGGCCGGCTCGAAATAACGATCCGCCGGACCACCGACTCGCCAGCTGGTATGCCGCGACAGCGGCTCGCCGGCATGCAGCAGGCCGCGAATCTGGACGGGCATCGGCTCGCGCATCACTGGGCTGCCTCCCAGGTACTGGCCAGCAAACCCGCGAGGCCACCGATGTCACCAGCGCCCACAGTCAGCAGCACATCGCCGTCATGAAGCATCGAAGCCAGCGCGTCCGGCGCTTCGGCAACGGTGCGAACGAACACCGGCTCGACCTTGCCGCGCGCGCGGATACCGCGCGCCAGCGCACGGCCATCGGCATCCGGCAGCGGGGCTTCGCCAGCGGCGTAGACCTCGGTCAGCAGCAGCGCATCGGTTTCGGTCAGCACCGCGCAGAAATCGTCGAACAGATCGCGCGTGCGGCTGTAGCGGTGCGGCTGGAAGGCGACGACCAGACGGCGGCCCGGGTAGGCGCCGCGAATCGCGTCGAAGGTCACCTTCAGCTCGCGCGGGTGATGACCGTAGTCGTCGACCAGGCGCACGGTGGCGTCGCCGATCGTCCAGTCGCCATGCGATTCGCAGCGGCGGCCAACGCCTTCGAATTCGGACAGCGCCTTGCGCATCGCCTCGAAACTCACACCGAGTTCGCGCGCCACGGCAATCGCGGCGAGCGCGTTCAGCACGTTGTGGCGGCCCGGCAGATTCAGATGCATCGGCTCGATCGAGCCGTCGGCCAGCACGACATCGAAGTGGGCGCCGCTGGCTTCGAAGCGGATGTTCGCTGCGCGCAGATCGGCCGGTTCGTCGATGCCGTAGGTCAGCACCGGGCGGCCGATCTCTTCGATAATGTCGCGCACTTCGGCGTCGTCGGCGCAGAGCACCGCGAGGCCGTAGAACGGCAGGCGCTGCAGGAATTCGATGAAGGTGGCGCGCAGGCGGCGGAAGTCACCGCCGTAGGTTTCCAGGTGATCGGCGTCGATGTTGGTGACGATCGCGATCATCGGCGTCAGATGCAGGAAGCTGGCATCGCTCTCGTCGGCCTCGGCGACCAGATAGGTGCCGCCGCCGAGCTTGGCGTTGGTGCCGGCGCTCTTCAGCTTGCCGCCGATCACATAGGTCGGATCGAGACCGCCCTCGGCGAGCACGCTGGCAACCAGGCTGGTGGTCGTGGTCTTGCCGTGGGTGCCGGCGACGGCGACGCCGTAGCGGAAGCGCATCAGCTCGGCGAGCATTTCGGCGCGGCGAACCACCGGAATGCGCGCGGCGCGCGCGGCGACCAGTTCAGGGTTGTCGGCCTTGATCGCCGTCGAGATCACCACGACGTCGACGGTGTCGACTCGCGCCGCGTCATGGCCGTAGGCGATCACCGCGCCGAACGAGATCAGACGCCTGGTCGCAGCACTTTCCTTCAGATCCGAACCGGAGACCTGATAGCCGAGATTGAGCAGCACTTCAGCGATGCCAGCCATGCCGGAGCCGCCGATGCCGAGCAGATGGATGCGCCGGATACGGCGCATCGGCTGGGTGCCGAGCGTGGTCATTTTGCGCCTCCCGCTTCAAGGCACAGATCGGCAATACGCTCGTCGGCAGCGCCCCAGGCAGCGGTGCGCGCAGCCGTCGCCATCTCGACCAGGCGGGCGCGATCGCCGAGCAGCGCACGCAGCGTTTCGGCCAGATGCAAAGGACACAGCTCGGCTTCCGCGATCATCTGCGCAGCACCCGCGTGCACCAGGTATTCACCGTTGCGAGTCTGGTGATCGTCGACCGCATGCGGAAACGGCACCAGCAGCGCAGCACTGCCGGCAGCAGCGAGTTCGGCGATCGTCGAGGCGCCGGAGCGGCAGATGACCAGATCGGCCCAGTCGTAGGCGGCCGGCATGTCGTCAATGAACGCGGTCACGTCGCCATCGACACCGGCCTTGGCGTAGGCGGCCTTGGCGATGTCCAGCGTCCGGCCGGCCTGATGGCGGACCTGCGGACGCGGCCCTTCCGGCAGCAGCGCGAGTGCGGCCGGCACCAGTTCGTTCAGGGCCCGCGCGCCCTGACTGCCGCCGAGCACCAGCAGGCGCGGCACCACATCGTGCGCGGTCAATCGCGCCGCGGGCGACGCCAGTTCCACAAAGCCGGTGCGCACCGGATTGCCGACCGTGATCGCGTCCTTGAAACCGAGCTTTTCGAAGGTATCCGGGAACGCTTGCAGCACCTTCGACGCGATCCGCGCCAGCAGGCGATTGGTCAGGCCCGGCGCGGCATTCTGTTCGTGGATCACCAGCGGTCGGCCAGACAGCCAGGCCGCGAGCCCGCCCGGACCAGCGGCAAATCCGCCCATGCCGAGCACCATGTTCGGCCGCACGCGACGCAGCACCTTGATGGCATCGAGCATCGCCCGCGCCAGAGTCAGCGGCGCGGTCAGCAGCTTGATCACGCCCTTGCCGCGCAGACCCTTGACCCGCACCAGTTCCATGACGATGCCGTGCTGCGGGACCACGCGCGCTTCGAAGCTGTCCGGCGTACCCATCCACACCACTTCATGGCCGCGATGCATCAGCACCTTGGCGACGGCCAGTGCCGGGTAGACGTGGCCTCCGGTTCCTCCGGCGCAGATCATGATTTTCATGAGCGCGCCCTCTTCGACGAGTTCGCACTGGCATCCCTGCCGCGACCGAGCCAATTTCCCCAGCGCCGGCCCAGCCATCCATGGCTGGTCGCAAGCGAGGTCCGCGAGACATGCTCGCGAAGCGACCTCGCTTGCCCTGGATGCCCGGCCTGAAGAAAGCGATTCTCGTAATCGACCCGCAGCACCAGCGCGACCATCACGCAGACGGTGATCAGGCTCGAACCGCCGTAGCTCATGAACGGCAGGGTCAAGCCCTTGGTCGGCAGGGCGCCCATGTTGACGCCGAGGTTGATCAGCGTCTGCAGGCCGAACCAGCCGGACAGGCCGTAGCAGAGATAGGCGCTGAAGCGGTTGTTGAGCCGTTCGGCCGTCTGGCCGATCACGAAGCCGCGCCAGACCACGGTCGCGAACAGGCCCATCAACACCAGCACGCCGAACAGGCCGAATTCTTCGGCGAGGATCGCGAAGATGAAATCGGTATGCATCTCGGGCAGGTACAGCAGCTTCTGCAGGCTGTTGCCGAGGCCGACGCCGAACCACTCGCCGCGGCCGACCGCGATCAGGGACTGGGCCAGCTGAAAGTTCTCGTCGCGCGCGCCCATGTCCGGGTTGGCGAAGCTCAGCAGGCGACGCACGCGATACGGCGCGGCAACCGCCAACATCGCCAGCACACCGGCCACGCCGCCGCCGATCAGCAGCATGTCGCGCAGCCGCGCGCCGCCGATGAACAGCATCAGCAGCGCCACCGCCATCAGGATCGCGGTGGCGCCGAAATCGCGTTCGAGGATCAGCAGACCGCCGACGATCGCCAGCGGAATGAATGGCGCGATCAGGCCCATCGTCGTCGAGCGGAGCGGCACCTGGCGGCGAACGATGTAGCCGGCGAGATAGACGATCACTGCCAGCCGCGCCGGTTCGGACACCTGGAGCAGGAACGGGCCGATCGAGATCCAGCGCCGCGCACCATTGCGGACGATGCCGATGCCCGGCACCAGCACCAGCACCAGCAGGAACAGCGCCAGCGCCAGCAGCAGCGGCCCGACCTGTTCCCAGGATTTCATCGGCACCACGAAGGCCAGCGCACCGGCGCTGATGCCCATCGCGACGAACATCAGCTGGCGCTGGAAGTAATACATCGTCGACGCATCGGCCATGCGCTCGGACACCGCGACCGAAGCCGAAGCGACCATCACCAGCCCCCAGGAGATCAGGATCGTCACCGCCAGGCACAGGCCGGTATCGAGGCCATAGCGGGCCGGCGAAATGCGGAACGGCAGGTTGCCTTGCTGGGTGGCGCTCATGTGACGAGCCCCGGCACCTGTTCGCGGGCCAACTCGCGGACCAATTCGCGAAAACGGCTGCCGCGTTCTTCGTAGTTCTTGAACTGATCGAGGCTGGCGCAGGCCGGCGACAGCAGCACGCGATCGCCATGACGGGCAATGGTCCGTGCTTCGGCGACGGCAGCCGCAAGGTCATCGACCCGCTTCACTTCGATCCGGCCGCCGAGGTCCTTCTGGATCGCGGCGGCGTCCTGTCCGAACAGGATCGCGGCTCGTGCCTTCTCGGCCAGCGGCGCGCGCAGCGCAGAGAAATCCTGGCCCTTGCCCTGCCCGCCGGCGATCCAGACCAGTGGCCCCTGCAGACCCTGCAATGCCGCCAGCGTGGCGCCGACATTGGTGCCCTTGGAATCGTTGATCCAGGACACGCCGTCGAGATCGGCAACCCATTCGCAGCGATGGGCCAGCCCGGGAAAGCTGAACAGTGCCGAGAAGATGCCGACTTCGTTCAAGCCTGCCGCTTCGGCAAGCGCGAACGCGGCGAGCGCATTGACGGCGTTGTGCTGGCCTTCGATCTTCAGGCTGGCGAGCGGGAACAGCGGCGTGTCGCCGCGTGCGGCCCAGGGCTCGCCGTCGTGCTGGATCAGGCCGTAATGGCCCTTGCCCGGTACGTCCGGGCCGAAGCTGATGACGCGCCGCGCGGTATGCGCGCCGGTATGCGTGGAGCGGTCATCGCGATTGACGATCGCGGTCTGGGCATGCGCGTAGATGCGCGCCTTGGCGGCCGTATAGCGCTCGATCGAGCCGTGGCGGTCGAGATGGTCCGGCGAGATGTTCAGCACCGTCGCCGCGGCCAGCTTCAGGGTTTCGGTGGTTTCCAGCTGGAAGCTCGACAGCTCGAGCACATAGAGCTGCCGGGCATCATCGAGCAGGTCCAGCGCCGGCGTGCCGAGGTTGCCGCCGACGCCGACATTGACGCCGGCCTCGCGCGCCATCGCGCCGACCAGTTCGGTGACCGTGCTCTTGCCGTTCGAGCCGGTGATGCCGATCACCGGCGTATCGCCGACCGCGCGGGCGAACAGTTCGATGTCGCCGATCAGTTCGATCTTGGCGGCACGCAAGCGAGCGATGAACGGATCATCGAGCGGCACGCCGGGCGAGACCACCGCGAAGGCGAACTGTGACAGCGGCTCGGGCGCTGCGAAGGCACCGAGCTTCAGCACCGCGCCCGGTGCCAGCTCCAGCAGTTCGTCGACACCGGCCGGCGTCGCTCGCGAATCGGTCAGCGCCAGAGTCGCGCCTTCGCGCGCCAGGTAGCGGACCGTCGAGCTACCGCTCTTGCCGAGGCCGACGACCAGGATGAACTGATTGGCGTAACGGCCCATCACCGCGCCCCCGGGAGCGTCGAATCGCCAGCGACGGTCGTGCTGGCGGCGCGCTGCGCTGATTCCCGCACCCACGCTTCGCGGAACCGTGTCATCAGCGCACCTTCAGAGTAGACAGGCCGATCAGCACCAGAATCAGCGTGATGATCCAGAAGCGGACGATGATCTTCGGCTCGGGCCAGCCCTTCAGCTCGAAGTGGTGGTGCAGCGGCGCCATCCGGAAGATGCGTTTGCCGCCGGAGTACTTGAAGTACAGCACCTGGATCGCGACCGACAAGGTCTCGGCGACGAACACGCCGCCCATGATCGCCAGCACGATTTCCTGCCGCACCAGCACCGCGACCACGCCGAGTGCTGCACCGAGCGCCAGCGCGCCGACATCGCCCATGAATACTTCGGCCGGATAGGCGTTGAACCACAGGAAACCCAGGCCGGCACCGGCGATCGCGGTGCAGAACACCGCCAGTTCGCCGACGCCCTGGATATATGGAATGCCGAGGTAGGCGGCGATCTTGACGTTGCCGGTGGAGTACGCGAACACCGCGAGTGCGGAGGCGACCAGCACGGTCGGCATGATCGCCAGACCATCGAGGCCATCGGTCAGGTTCACCGCGTTCGATGAGCCGACGATGACCAGATAGGTCCAGGGAATGAAGAACAGGCCGAGCGGAATGGTCACGTCCTTGACGAACGGCACGATCAGGCTGGTTTCGATCGGTGTCTTCGCCGTCAGGTAGATCGCCACTGCGGTGCCGAAGCCCGCCAGCGACAGCCAGAAATATTTCTTCCGCGCGACCAGGCCCTTGGTGTTCTTGCGGGTGATCTTCAGGTAGTCGTCGGCGAAACCGACCGCGCCGAAAGCCAAGGTCACGATCAGCGCGAACCAGATGAAGCGATTGCTCAGATCGGCCCACAGCAAGGTCGCGATGGCGATGCCGGCGATGATCATCGAGCCGCCCATGGTCGGCGTGCCGGTCTTCTTCAGATGCGATTGCGGGCCGTCGGTACGAATCACCTGGCCGAACTTCAGCACCTGCAGGCGGCGGATGATTGCCGGACCGGTGACGAAGCAGAACAGCAGCGCGGTCAGCACGCCGAGGATGGCGCGGAAGGTCAGATAGCCGAACAGGTTGAAGCCGCTGACGTAATGCTCAAGATGATGGAAGAGCGCGTACAGCATCAGTGCGCTGCCTCGGTCTTGGCGCCGGTCAGCGCGGCCACCACTCGTTCCATGCGCGCGCCGCGCGAACCCTTCACCAGCACCGTCACGCCCTCTGCAAGTTGATCCTTGAGCGCTGCGACGAGATCGTCGAGCTCCTCGTAACTGTCTGCGGTATCGCCGTAGCCGTCGGCGGCATGGCCGGCCATCTCGCCGAGCGTGTACAGACGATCGATGCCCAGCGAACGCGCGGCGCGGCCGGCATCTTCGTGAATGCTGGCGGCATCCGGCCCCAGTTCGCGCATTTCGCCAAGCACCAGCCAGCGCTCACCCGGCAGGCTGGCGAGCAGATCCAGCGCGGCGCGCAAGGACGTGGGATTGGCGTTGTAGCTGTCGTCGAGCACCCGCGCACCTTCGCGCGTGGTCTTCCAGTTCAGGCGCCCGGCCACTGGCTCGACATTGGCCAGACCTTTGGCGATCTGCTCGATGCCGAGATTCAGCGCGATGCCGACCGCCGCCGCCGACAGCGCGTTCTGCACGTTGTGCAATCCCGGCAGCGCCAGTTCGATACGGGCGCCGCCGACCGGTGCGACCAGGGTGAACGCCGTCGCTTCCGGCGCGTGCTCGGGCACGCCGACCAGATCTTCGGCACGCACGTCGGCAGTCTCGGCCAAGCCGAAGCTCAGCACCGCGGCATCACCGGCAAGCTGCCGCCACAAGGGCGCGTAGGGATCGTCGGCATTGATGATCGCGACACCACCTGAAGCCTGATTCGCGATCGCTGCGAACAGCTCACCCTTGGCATGGGCAACGCCTTCACGCGAACCGAAACCTTCGAGATGGGCATCGCCGGCCTGGGTGACGATGCCGATCTGTGGCTGCGCCAACCTGGCCAGCAGCGCGATCTCGCCCGGGCCGCTGGCGCCCATCTCGATCACCGCCGTGCGGTGCTCGGCGCGCAGGGTCAGCAGGGTCAGCGGCACGCCGATGTGATTGTTCAGATTGCCGACCGTGGCCAGCACCGGGCCGCGTGCGGCCACCACGGCGGCAACCATCTGTTTGGTCGTGGTCTTGCCGGTAGAGCCGGTGATGCCGATCACCGGAAGGTCGAAATCCTGACGCCAGCTCTGTGCGTAGCGCTGCAGACCATCCAAGGTGTCGGCGACCAGAATCTGCGAACCGCCGCCGTCGACGATCCGCGACACCAGTGCGCCGACCGCGCCGAGGCTCATCGCCCGGGCAACGTAGTCATGGCCATCGAAACGATCGCCCTTCAAGGCGACGAACAGATCGCCCGGCTGCAGCTGACGGGTGTCGGTGATCACGCGTGAGAACACGGCATCGGTGCCATGCAGGCTGGCACCGATGCGGCGAGCGACATCGCTCAGGCGTTCCATGGTGTCGCTCATGTGCGCACCGCCAGACCGAGCGCTTGCGCAACGTAGGCGCGATCCGAGAACGAGCGCCGCTCGGCGCCGTACAGCTGGTAGTCCTCGTGGCCCTTGCCGGCAACCAGCACGACATCGTCGCTGCCTGCTTCGGCAATCGCGGCGCGAATCGCTTCGGCGCGATCGTGGATCACGCGAACCGTTTTGCCTTGCGGCAGGCCGGCGACGATGTCGGCGGCAATCGCAGCAGGTGATTCGGAGCGCGGGTTGTCGTCGGTGACGATGGCGACATCGGCACCGTTGACGGCTGCCGCACCCATCAACGGCCGCTTGCCGCGATCACGATCGCCGCCGCAGCCGAACACGCAAACCAGCTTCCCAGCGGTGTGGGCGCGAACGGCGCGCAGCACCGCATCGAGCGCCTGCGGCGTGTGCGCGTAATCGACGACCACCAGCGGGCCGTGTTCGGCACGGAAGGCTTCGATGCGGCCGGGCACGGTCTGCGACTCGGCCAGCGCTGAGACGGCATCAGCGAGCGCAATGCCTTTGACCAGCAGCACCGCGAGTGCGGCAAGCAGGTTGTGGGCGTTGAAGCGGCCGAGCAGGCGGCAGTCCAGTTGAGCGCCGCCCCAGCTGCTGTCGATCTGCATCGTCAGGCCGGCGGCATGCAGGCGCAGCGTGCGGCCGATCAGGTATTGCCCGCTGGCCGGGACTGCACCATCGAGACCATAGACGACGACCGGCGTGCGGCCTTCGGCGAGCAGTTCATCGGCCCAGCGCGCGCCGTGGACGTCGTCGCGATTCAGCACGGCAGCCGCAAGGCCATCGCTCGCGAACAGGCGGCGCTTGGCAGCCGCGTAATGCTCGACCGTGCCGTGATAGTCGAGATGATCGCGGCCGACATTGGTCAGCACGGCGACATCGAAAGCAACGCCGCCGACGCGTGCCTGATCGAGCGCATGGGACGACACTTCCATCGCACAGGCTTGCGCGCCGGCGTCGCGGCTGTCGGCAAGCAGGGCTTGCAGGCGCACCGGATCCGGCGTGGTGTGCGAAGCATCGGCAAGCCGACCGAGCCGGCCGTAACCGAGCGTGCCGAAGTAGGCGCAAGGCACGTCGAGGCGATCCAGCGCCTGAGCGATCAGGTGCGCGGTGGAGGTCTTGCCATCGGTGCCGGTGATGCCGGCGGTGAACAGCGCGGCCGATGGCTGACGATACCAGCGCGCGGCGATCTCGCCGGCATGGCGGGACAGGTTCGGCACGGCAATCGTCGGCACCGGCAGCGCTGGCGCGGAGACACCCGCTGCCGACTCCCAGGCGATCGCCGTCGCGCCACGCTTCAGCGCCGCTTCGGCGTGCGCGAGGCCATGCGTGGCAGTGCCTTGCACGGCGAGAAACAGTGCGCCGGGCTGGAGCTGACGGCTGTCGAGCGCCAGGCCGGTGACGGCGAGTTCCGGGATGTCGCTGGCATAGCCATCGAGCAGCGTCCGCAGGCTGCGAGTTGCGAGTGCGGCGTTCACGGCTGCGCCCTCGCGATCGGCATGCCGATGTCGACTCGCTGCGTCGGCACCGGCGGGATCACCGGCGTCGGCTCCGGCAGCGGCGGCAGCTCGTCCGGCTTGATCTGCAGCAGACGTGCCGCGCCGGCCATCACATGACCGAACACCGGCGCCGATACCGCGCCGCCGTAGTAGTCGCCATTGCCTGGCTCGTCGATCATCACCAGCGCCACCAGGCTGGGATTCTCGGCCGGCATCATGCCGACGAACGTCGACTGGTAGGCGCCCTTGATGTAGCCGCCCTTGCCGTTCTTCTTGACCGTGCCGGTCTTGCCGGCAACGCGATAGCCGGCCACCGCGGCCTTGGTGCCGCTGCCGCCCTTGACGATGACGCCTTCGAGCAGGCCGCGAACCAGCTGCGCGGTATGCGCCGACACCACCCGCTGGGGCGGCACGGCGCTGTCGCGCTTCAAGATGCTGATCGCCGGCATCAGGCCATCGTTGGCCAGTGCGCAATAGGCACGCACCAGTTGCAGCGCGTTGGCGGTGAACGAATAGCCGTAGGACGCGGTGACCGTGTCCGAGGCGCGCCAGCGGTGATAGTCGCGCAGCACGGTGCGTTCTTCGCCGGGCAGGCCGGAGCCCACCTTGTCGCCGAAACCGAACTTCGTGTAGCCGTTCCAGATCGATTCGGTGCCCATCTTCTGACCGATGTGCACGGCGCCGACATTCGAGGACTTGGCCAGCAAGGTCGCCAGATCGACGACACCGGCGGCATGGACATCGCGCACGTTGACGTCAGCCACTTTCAGGAAGCCATTACCGGTATCGACGGTGTAGTCCGGGCGGATCGCGCCAGTCTCCAGCGCCTGGGCGATCAGCAGCGGCTTGACCGTCGAGCCCGGCTCGAAGGTCATCGCCACGGCGCGGTTGCGCATCGCCTCCGGATCGCGGACATCGGAGCGGTTAGGGTTGAAGCCCGGCTGGCTGGCCAGGGCCAGGATGTCGCCGCTGCGGGGATCGACCAGCACGATCAAGCCGCCCTTGGCGCGGTTCTCGGCCACCGCGGCCTT
Organism: Nevskia ramosa DSM 11499; assembly: GCF_000420645.1. Taxonomy (NCBI): domain Bacteria; kingdom Pseudomonadati; phylum Pseudomonadota; class Gammaproteobacteria; order Nevskiales; family Nevskiaceae; genus Nevskia; species Nevskia ramosa. The sequence goes on from NZ_ATVI01000006.1 coordinate 129,247, forward strand.
CAGCTCGCGATAGGCGAGGTACTGCAGGCGCAGATCGAGCGTCACTTCGACATCGTCACCGGGCTGGGCCGGGGTCAGCTCGGTGGGATCTTCGACAATGCGTTTCTTGTTGTCGCGGATCACCCGTCGCTTGCCCGGCATGCCGGCCAGACGCTCGTCGGCGCTGCGTTCCACACCGGTGGCGGCATTGCCTTCGAAATCGAGAAAGCCGACCACATGAGCGGCGACTTCACCGGCCGGATAGAAGCGCCGGTAGTTCGGCTCGACACCGATGCCCGGCACCTTCAGCGCCGCGATCTGCACGCCCTCTTCCGGCGTCAGGTAATGCTTGAGATAGATCTGCCCCTGCTTGCGCAGTTTGGTCACGCGGGTGACCAGCGCCGCCGGGCTTTCCTGCAGCAGGCTGGCCAGCGCTGCGTGAGTGCCGGTTGCCGCCAGCAGCTTTTCCGGCTCGGCAGTGATCGACACCACCGGCGCCGACAAAGCCAGCGGCTCGCCGTTGCGATCGCGCACGGCACCGCGATGGGCGCGCATCTGCTGCATGCGCACGTACTGGTTGTCGCCCTTCTTGCTGTAGGCGTCGTTGCTGAGAATCTGCAGCTGGAAGGCGCGCGCGGTAATCGCCAGCGCGAACACGCCGAGCACGCCGAGCACCGCCACTCGGCGCCAGCCGCCCGGCGCATCGGGCAAGGAGCGCTGGGCTGGATTCACCGGCCGCTTCATGGCGTGCCACCCGGCGCCGACCCGGGATCGGTAACGTCGGAAATGGCGGCGGCCGCCGGTGCAACTGGCCGGCCCTCGTAGTTCTGAGTCTCGATGATCTGATACGCCGAAGGCTCGACCAGACTGAACTGCGCGCGGGCGATCGGCTCGACTCGCGCCTGCTGCGCGAGCGTGGCTTCCTCGAGCTGCAGCTGGGTCCACTCAAGATCGAGCGTTTCGTTTTCAACCCGCAGCGCTTCGGCCTTGACCGTCAGCCGGCGATGCTCGTTCTTGATCTGGACCACGGCGAGCGCGGTGACCACCACGAACAGGCCGAGCGTGATCGGCACCAGCGTGCCGCCGGCACGGACCTTGTTGCCGCCGCGTGGCGTGGCGCTCACTGAACCACTCCGGCCGTGCGTTCGGCCACTCTCAGTACTGCCGAACGGGCGCGCGGATTGGCATCGGTCTCCGCCTCTGTCGGAAAGCGGCGTTCGACGCGCTTCAACTGCGGCGCGCCATCGCTGTTCAGGCGCTGGCCGGTCAGCACGTCGCGCTCGGTACCCTCGGCATCGCGGAGAAAGCGCTTGACGATGCGATCTTCCAGCGAGTGGAAGCTGATCACCGCCAGCCGGCCGCCCGGCGCCAGCAGGGCCGGTGCCGCCGCCAGCACGCTTTCCAGCGCCGACAGCTCGCCGTTGACGTAGATGCGCAGCGCCTGGAAGGCGCGCGTGGCTGGATGGATCTTGAACGAGCGCGGACCAGGCACGCTGGCGATCAGCGCGGCGAGCTGCGCGGTGGTCTTCAGTGGTGCGGCGACACGAGACTCGACGATCTTCTTCGCGATCCTTCGGCTGTTGCGTTCCTCGCCGAGCGTGTAGAGCACGTCGGCGATCTCGGCCTCATCGGCGCGCGCCAGCCAGTCGGCCGCCGACACGCCTGACGAGGGATCCATGCGCATGTCGAGCGGGCCGTCGTTCTGGAAGCTGAAGCCCCGCGAGGCATCGTCGAACTGCGGGCTGGAAACGCCGAGGTCGAGCAGGATGCCGTCGATGTGACCCGCGATGCCGGCTTCCAGCGCGACGCGGCCCAGGTCGGCGAAGTTGGCGGCATGGAAATGGAAATTGGTCTTGCCGGTGAAGACCTTCCAGGCGTGCTGGCCGGCTTCGGGATCGCGATCCAGCGCATGCAGCGCGCCGGCACCGCTCAACTGTTCGAGGATCGCGCCGGAGTGGCCGCCGCGGCCGAAGGTGCCGTCCACATAAATACCGTCTGGTCGGATGGCGAGTCCGGCCAGGGCTTCATCAAGCAGGACTGGCCGGTGGGAGTACATCCGGCTAGTGATCCCTGTCGACGATCGGGCGAGCGATGCAGGAGGCACGAGGAGGCCTCATGGCACGGCCAGCGCCGCGAAGGCGTCGGCGTAGTGGATCTGGCCTTCGCTGTTGTTGGCCTGCCACTGGGCGTAGGACCACAGCTCGAAATGATCGTAGGCGCCAACCAGCACGACATCGGTACCGAGCGCCTTCATGTCGCGCAGCAGCGACGGCACGCTGATCCGGCCCTGGCCGTCGATCTCGGATTCGACCGCATTGCCGAGGAACAGGCGCTGCACCAGCACGCGCTTGGCGCGGTCGGCGATCTTCGGAATCTGTTCGGCCATCTTTCGGAACACCGGCGCCGGATAGATCTCGACGCATTCCGGGCCGAGAGTGACCGCGACGTTCTTGCCGAACTCCTCGCCGAGCTGGGTACGAAGGCGCGCGGGGATCGCGAGGCGCCCCTTGTCGTCAATCGTCAGTCGGTTGGATCCAGCAAACATGGCATTCAGCCCCACAATGGCGCGCAGGGAGCCCAAGTGTCACCACTTGTCCCCCGTTAAAACCACTATATGCCACCCCACACCACCCCGCAAGCGCAATTCCCGCTAAAAACCCAGCAGGGACAATGGCTTAACGGAGAATTAACGGGCTCATCTAAATCATGAAAAACAATGATTTAGCGGCACTAGCTCAAGTCGTTTCGGGTTTCCCCGCCCGGAAGGGTGGGCGAATGCAGCGGACGATCGGTAAACAATCGTGAACCGTTTGGGCATGCCCCGGCAGTGGCGCCTCCCGTTTGGAAGGGCGTTTGCCGCATCGAAAAAGCCCGCAGTGCTTTCACATTGCGGGCTCGTTTGAATCAAAGGGGAGTCGGCCGATAAGCCGGGTTCTGTCTACCGACGCCCCGCTTGCGCGCAACGCCGCCGAGACAACCATTCCTCTACGACGACGATCACTCGCCGTCTTCAGCAGCCTACCCGGAGAGCACGCGGGCCGCGTGTCGTGCCAATGGCATTGCTGCCAGACACCTCCCTCCCTATTTGGCCTTGCTCCATGTGGGGTTTGCCGTGCCGGTTCATTGCTGAACTCGCGGTGCGCTCTTACCGCACCATTTCACCCTTGCCTGTTCCGCACGCAAGCGTGCGTTCATCGGCGGTATCTTTCTGTTGCACTGTCCGTCGGCTTGCGCCGCCCAGCCGTTAGCTGGCACATCGCCCTGCGGAGCCCGGACTTTCCTCCCCTACCTTGCGGCAGCAGCGGTTGTCTGGCCGACTCCCGGGGCAGATTGTACGCGTTAAGCACCGCGCGCCCTCGCTATCATCCGCGTCCTTCTATCAGGCTTTTCTCATGCGCAAGTTGATGTTGCTGATCGTGCTCGCCGCTCTCGCTGCCTGGCGGCTCTGGCCGCTGCCGACCGCGGTGATTCCCGCAGGTACGGCGCTGCCGGAAGCGCAGGCACCAGCCGGCCTGCGCTTCGCGCTGATCAAGACCGGCGAAGCGACGACCCTGGAAGCGATGGTCGTTGCCGATGGCGGCCTGTTCCGGCCAACACAGATCGGCCATATCGCCGTACTCGTCGAGCATCCGCAGGGTCGCTTCCTGTTCGACGCCGGGCTCGGCACCCAGGTCGATCAGCAGTTCGGCGAGGAAATGTCGTTCTGGGCCAAGCCGATCTTCGCCTTCAGGCACGTCAACCCGGCGATCAACCAGTTGCAGGCTGCCGGCATCGAAGCACCGCCGCGCATCTTCCTGTCGCACGCACACTGGGATCACGCCAGCGCGCTCGGTGACTTTCCACAGGCCGAAATCTGGCTGCCGACGGCCGAGCGTGAAACCACGAAGCACGGCCATCCGCCGGCGTTCCTGCCCTCGCAGTTGAACCGTGCCGATACCCGCTGGCATCCGTTCAGCTTCGATGGCCCGGCCTACGCCGGCTTCGCGGCCAGTCTCGATCTGTTCGGCGATGGCAGCGCCGTGCTGCTGCCGCTGCCCGGTCACACCGCGGGTTCCACCGGCCTGCTGCTGAGCCTGGCCGATGGCCGCCGCTATTTCTTTGTCGGCGACACGGTCTGGAATCATCTCGGCATCGATCGGCCGGCAGCCAAGTTCAGCGTCTCCAGCCTGATCGTCGATGCCGATCGCGATGCCACCTGGCAGGCAGTGCTGAAGATCCGCGCGCTGCGCGACGCCAATCCGGGGCTGATCATCGTGCCGGCGCACGATTCCAGCGTTCACGATCAGCTCGGCTACTTCCCGCAGTTCATCGGCGGGGCTCCCTGATGCGCGTCTTTTCGCACACTTGCTCGAACACCGAAATCGTCAGCGCGCTCGGCGCCGCCAGTTGCCTGATCGGCTGCGATGACGATTCCGATTTTCCGGTCGACGTGGTCGCTGCGATTCCCAAGCTCGGCCGCGATCTCGATCTCCGCGTCGATGAAGTGATCGCGATGCGGCCCGATCTGGTGCTGACCTCGCTGACGGTGCCCGGCCACGAACGCATCGTCGATGCGATCGAAGCCGCCGGCATTCGCACCCTGGTCTGCGATCCGCTCAGCCTCGAAGACATCTACGGCGACATCACCCGGATTGCCGAAGCGCTCGGCATCTTTGAGCGCGGCGTGCAGCTGATCGCCGAGATGCGCGCGGCCATGCCGTCGCGAGCCAACAGGAACGGCCCGAAAGTGCTGATCGAATGGTGGCCGAAGCCGGTGATCACACCGACCCGGCAAGCCTGGGCGACCGACCTGATCGAACTCGCCGGCGGCCAGAACCCCTGGGCAGGCATCGACGCGAAAAGCACACCGCTGACCGACGAACAGGTGCTGGCCTCGCCGCCGGACGTGATCGCAATGAGCTGGTGCGGCGTCAAGGTCGCCAACTACCGCGCCGATGTCGTCAGCCGCCGTCCGGGTTGGGAGGCGGTGCCGGCGGTGCGCAATCAGCAGATCGTCGCGATCAGCGAGGAATTCCTCGGCCGCCCCGGGCCGCGGGTCGTCGAAGGCTATCGTCAACTACGTGCGGCGATCGAAGCGGCGAGCTAGCAGCGCTGCGGCTGTCATTTCTTCATCATCTTTTCGTCACCCCGCATCTCTAGTCTCCGAAAAGTCATAACGATGGCCGAAGCACGCTGCGACAGCAGCGAGGCTCAAGGCCCGACGACAGATCGACTTTTCTAGCTGGGCATCCTCGGGGAATTCCATGTCGCAAACGCGCGCTGTGCGTGCTGGTGCTGTGCTCGCTGTTCTGGCCGCCGTGCCTCTGGCCTACGCCGCCAGTTTCTCCATCACTGGCAGCGATACGTCTGCCAAGACGCTGGCGCCAGCGAGCGGAGGAACCGAGACCGGCACCGTGGCAAGCACCGGCAACCTCGCGATCTCCGGCAGCACGGTCGCGGTGACGGTGAACGGCGGCAGCGGCACCCGCACTGCGGTGATCGACAACAGCGGCGTGATTCGCCAGACCGGTACCGGCCGCGCAGTCAGAGCCAATTCGTCTGCCGTGGTTTTGAACATCACCAACCGCGCTGGCGCTAGCTTGTCGGCCGTCGGCGACGACGCCATCCAGATCTCCGCGAATGCCGCCGGCAGCAGCTTCACGCTGAACAACAGCGGCACGGTGATGTCGACCAACTCCCGCGCGGTGAACCTGCGCGACATCGGCGGCAGCAACAGCATCACCAACAATGCCGGCGGCGTGCTGCGCTCCACCGGCAACGATGCGATTCGCCCCGGCGTCAACGGCATCATCAACAACTCCGGCCTGATCGAAGCGGTGCCGGTGCTGGAAAGCGTCGCCGGTGGCGTGACCCAGGCGAGCAGCAACGACGGCATCCAGGCGGACCCTGACGGCACGGCCGTGGTCACCGGTGTGCAGGTGACCAATAACAATGGCGCGGCCATTTCCGGCCGACATGGCATCACCGGCGGTGCCACTACCAGCGCCAATTTCGCGATCACGGTGACCAACAACGTCGGCGGCACGATCACCGGCGTCAACGGCTCCGGCATCAACATCGACAACAACGGCGCCTTCCTCGGCAATGCCACGGTGATCAATAACGGCACCATCACTGGCAACTTCGATTCGACCAAGTACAACACCGGCGACGGTGATGGCGTCGATGTCGACGGCCTGCTCACGCTGACCAACAACGGCATCATTCGCGGCACCGGCGCGAGCGGCAACGGCTCCGATGGCGGCGGCAACAATCCGGAAGGCGTGTCGATCGGCGGCGGCATGATCGTCAACAACGCCGGCGCCGAAATCACCGGCCGGGAAACCACCGGCAGCGGCCGCAAGGGCCACGGCGTGCTGGTCGACAACTCCAGCGGCGGCAATGCCTTCAGTGCCACCACCGTCACCAACGGCGGCCTGATCCGTGGCTACGACAGCTACGCGATCCGCTTCATCGGCAGCTACGCCGACACCATCAGCAACAACGCGACCGGCGTCATACAGGGCGCCGGCAACGCCGCCGAAGGTGCCGCGATCCAGACCGGCGATGGCAACGACACCTTGACCAACCGCGGCACGATCCAGGGCGATAACGGCCTGGCGATCGACCTCGAAGCCGGCAACGACACGCTGCATCTGATCGGCGGCTCGATCATCGGCGATGTGTCCGGCGGCAGCGGCAGCAACACGCTCGATATCGATGGCAGCTTCACCTACGCCGGGATCCTGTCGAACTTCACCAGCGTCGAGATCAAGAGCGGCATCGTCAGCCTGTCCGGCGCCAGCACCTACGCTGGCAACACCACAGTGAGCGGCGGCAGCCTTTACGCGAACAACGTCAGCGGCAGTGCGACTGGCACCGGCGCGGTCACGGTCAAGAGCGGCGCGGTGCTGGGCGGCAGCGGCACGGTCGGCAACGTCGTCGCCGAAACCGGCAGCACGATTGCGCCGGGCAAGGCGATCACTCCCGGCAACCTCGGATCGCTTTCGATCAGCGGCAATCTGGCGATCACTGGCGGCAGCCGGTTCTCGTTCGAACTGGGCAGCAGCGCCGACCGCCTCAACATCAGCGGCACACTGAACTTCAGTGGCGGTGGCGCGGCGGTGATCGACATCGTCGACGCCGGTCTGGTCGCCGGCACCGATTACACGCTGATCAATTACGGCAGCGCCAACGGCTTCCTCGCCGCCAACGCCGCGCTCGGCGGCTTGCCGCCCGGACTGGAAGCAACCCTCGAAGTGACGCCGACTGCGCTGATCCTGCGCACCGCCGCGAAGATCGACGCCAGCCCGACGTCCTTGAGCTTCGCCGAACGCCTGGTCAACACCAGCAGCGACGAGCAGACCGTCACCGTGACCAATACCGGCACAGTGACCTTGAACGTCGGCACGCCGACGATCACCGGCAGCAATGCGGCCGACTTCCTGCTCGGCAGCAATACCTGCAGCAGCGGCCTGGCCCCGAACGCCAGCTGCCTGATCGGCGTCAGCTTCAAGCCAGCGGCGGCCGGCGGCCGCAGTGCGGCGCTGCAGATTCCGTCGAACAGCGCCGACCTGGTCAGCGTCAATCTGTCCGGTACCGGCGTCGCGGCGATCTACAGCCTGTCGGTGAGCCCGGCATCGATCGACTTCGGCAATCAGCCGGTCGGTAGCCCCAGCGCCGCGCAGAGCCTGAGCTTCAGCAACGACGGCAACGTCGCGATCACCATCACCGGCTTCAATGCCGGCGGCAATCAGCCGACCGAGTTCGCGATCGGCAACGACAACTGCAGCGGCCGTCTGCTGGCCGTGCAGGAAAGCTGCACCACGAGCTTCAGCTTCACACCGGCACGCTCGGGCAGCCGCAGCGCCAGCCTGAGCGTCAACAGCTCGCCGGCGCAGAGTGGCGCAGCGGCTCGGTTCACCCTGCAGGGCATCGGCACCGAAGCCAGCGCCTCGCTGAATCCGGCCAGCTTGAACTTCGCGGCACAGGCCGTCGGCAGCTACAGCCTGGCGCAGAGTGTCAGCTTGGCGAATACCGGCAACGCCGCGCTGACCATCAGCGGCATCGCGGCCACCGGCGATTTCATGCAGACCAGCCACTGCGGCCTGGTGCTGGCAGCGGGCTCGAGCTGCACGATCGACGTGAGCTTCGCGCCGACCGCAACCGGTTCGCGCAGCGGGACCTTGAGCGTTTCCAGCAGCGCCGCGAGCAGCCCGACCCTGGCCAGCCTGAGCGGCACGGGCGGCACCGCGAGCAACAAGCCGATGCGACTGGCACTGGCCGCCGCCAGCATCAACGTCAAGGAAGGCGCTGGCAGCGCCGTGTTCGAGGTCAACCGCTCGGGCAGCTTTGATGGCGCAGTCAGCGTCCGCTACGCGACGGCCGATGGCAGCGCCATCGCCGGTCAGGACTACACCGCAGCCTCCGGCACGCTGAGCTGGGCACCGGGCGACTCCGCAGCGAAGACGATCACCGTGCCGCTGATCGACGATCAGAACGTCGAAGACAAGGAGAGCTTCACGCTGAGCTTGTCGGCACCCACCGGCAACGCCATCCTCGGCCGCGCATCGAGCACCGCCAACATCGTCGACGACGACAAGGCCGGCGCATTGGCGTTCAGCGCTTCCGCGGTCAGCGTCGATGAGAATGCCGGCACCTTGACCGTCACCGTACAGCGCAGCGGCGGCCAGGCAGGCGCCGTCGGCATTCATTACGTGACCGTCAACGGCAGCGCGCTGGCCGGTGCCGATTACGCGGCCACTGCTGGCGATCTGAGCTGGAGCGCAGGCGATGCTGCCGACAAGACTTTCACGATCCCGATCGTCTGGGACAGCCTTGCCGAGCGCAGCGAGAACTTCCGCATCGAGCTGTCGGCACCGACCGGTGGCGTCAAGCTGAACAATCCGAAGGTCCAGCGGGTGACGATCGTCAACGTACCGCGCTGATCCCGGTCTGGAGCAACACTGACCCGGCCCTCCAGCTCGTCGATGACGCGCTGGAGGGCTTTTTGTTCAGCCGCGAATCAGCGTGCCGATGCCTTCGTCGGTGAACAGTTCGAGCAGCACCGCATGCTCGAGCCGGCCGTCGATGATCACCGCGTTCTTGACGCCGCTGGTCACTGCATCGAGCGCGCAGGCGATCTTCGGCAGCATGCCGCCGTAGATCGTGCCGTCGGCGATCAGCGCATTGACCTGAGCCACCGTGAGGCCGGTCAGCACCTTGCCCTGCTTGTCCATCAGACCGCTGACATTGGTCAGCAGCATCAGCTTCTCGGCCTTCAGCACTGAGGACAGCTTGCCGGCGACCAGATCGGCATTGATGTTGTAAGCCTCGCCCTTGGCGCCAACGCCGACCGGTGCGATCACGGGAATGAAGCCGCCGGCTTCAAGGTGATCGACGACTCGCGGATCAATCGCTTCGACTTCGCCGACCTGGCCGATGTCGCCGCCTTTGACCAGCATCTTCCTGGCGCGGATCAGGCCGCCGTCCTTGCCGGTGAGACCAACCGCGCGGCCGCCCTGCTGGTTGATCGCGTTGACCACGGCCTTGTTGACCAGGCCGCCGAGCATCATCTCGACGACGTCCATGGTTTCGGCATCGGTCACCCGCATGCCGTCGATGAACTCGCTCTTCTTGCCGAGCTTTTCCAGGTGCTTGCCGATCTGCGGCCCGCCACCGTGGACGACGACCGGGTTCATGCCGACCGCCTTCATCAGCACGATGTCACGGGCGAACGATTCGATCATGTCGTCGTCGCCCATCGCATTGCCGCCGTACTTGACGACGATGGTCTTGCCGGCGAACCGGCGGATGTACGGCAGCGCCTCGGTCAGAACCTGGGCGATGGTCGAAGGGTTGGCTTTGTCGGCAATCATGGAATCAGTGAACGGTGGAAATCAGTGTCTGCCGGTGTGGCCGAAGCCGCCGGCGCCGCGCTCGCTGCTGCCGAATTCCGACACCAGCTCGAACTCCGCTCGCACCACCGGCACGATGACCAGCTGGGCGATGCGCTCGCCGGGCTCGATGACGAACAGGGTCTGGCCGCGGTTCCAGCAGCTGACCATCAGTTCGCCCTGGTAATCCGAGTCGATCAGACCGACGAGGTTGCCGAGCACGATGCCGTGCTTGTGGCCGAGGCCGGAGCGCGGAAGGATCACCGCGGCCAGGCCCGGGTCTTCGATATGAATGGCGAGGCCGGTGCGGATCAGACTGGTCGCACCCGGCGCCAGGCTCAGCGGCTCATCGAGCAGCGCACGCAGGTCCAGGCCGGCGGAGCCGCCGGTTGCGTAGGCCGGCAGCGGCAGGTCGCGGCCGACACGGGGGTCGAGAATCTTCAGCTGGATCGCCTTGCTGCTCATTTCGCTTTGCGCGCCTTGGTGGAGGATGCCGCTGTGTTGCATGCTGCCGCGTAGCGCTCGGCGATCAGGCCGGCGAGTTGCCCGGCGACCTCGCGCTTGTCGGCCGGGCCGATCGCCAGTTCGCCATCGGCCCAGTAGACGGTCAGCGCATTGTCATCGCGATCGAAGGCGCGGCCGTTGCCGACCCAGTTCGCCGCGATCAGATTCAGTTTCTTGCGCGCCAGCTTGCCCTTGGCATGTTCGGCAAGCTTCTCGGTCTCGGCCGCGAAGCCGACGATGAACAGCTGCGGCTGCAGCGAGCGCACCTCGCTGAGGATGTCGGCGTTCTTGGTCAGCTCGAGTTCCAGTGTTTCGGTCTTCTTCTTGATCTTCTGGCCGGCAACTTCCACGCAGCGGTAATCGGCAACCGCGGCGGTGCCGACCAGGATGTCCGCCGTCGCACAGGCGGCGACCGTCGCATCGAGCATGTCCTGCGCGGTTTCGCAGTCGATGCGCTGGACGCCCGCGGGCGTCTCCAGATTCACCGGGCCGCTGACCAAGGTCACCTCGGCGCCGAGCGCACGCAGCGCTTCGGCAACGGCATAGCCCTGTTTGCCGGATGAGCGATTGGTGATGAAGCGCACCGGATCGATCGGCTCGCGCGTCGGGCCAGCAGTGACCACGGCGCGGCGGCCGCTGAGTGGGCCGTCCAAGGCCTTGGCCGCGCTGCCCGAAGCCAACGCGGCCAGTACCACGGCCGCCACGTCTTCCGGCTCGGCCACGCGGCCTTCGCCGACTTCGCCGCAGGCCTGCGCACCGCTGCCGGGACCGATGACCTTGAAGCCGCGGCTGCGCAAGGTGCTCATGTTTGCCTGCGTCGCGGCATTCGCCCACATCAGGCGATTCATTGCGGGAGCGACAAAAATCGGCTTGTCGGTGGCCAGCACCAAGGTGGTCAGCAGATCGTCGGCAAAGCCGTGCGCGATCTTGGCCAGCGTGTTCGCGGTGGCCGGGGCGATGACGATGGCGTCCGGCCAGCGGGCCAACTCGATATGGCCCATCGCCGCTTCAGCCGCTTCATCCCACAGCGAGCTGCGCACCGGCTTGCCGGTCAGCGCCTGGAAGGTCTGGGCGCCGATGAAGCGCAGGGCGGAATCGGTCATCACCACCTGCACTTCGCAGCCGGCCTTGATAAAGCGGCGGGCCAGCTCGGCGGACTTGTAGGCGGCGATGCCGCCGCACAGCGCCAGCAGGATGCGCCGGCCGGGAACTGGCCCGTGATTCGGATCGGAATTCGAAGATGAGCGCATTGAGTTCGGACCGGACGCGAAACGGGAGCGATGCAGCGAGAGAGGCTGTGACTTGGCGCGCGGAATTGTAGCCGCTGGCCGCGCTAGCCTTCGGCGATCGCCGTCCGCGATCAATAAATGTGGAGCAATGGACATGTCGATCACCGACTGGCCCGAAGACGAGCGGCCGCGCGAGAAGTTGCTGCGGCATGGCGCCACCGTGCTGTCCGATGCCGAACTGCTGGCGATCTTCCTGCGCACCGGGGTCGTCGGCCGCAGTGCTGTCGATCTGGCGCGCGATCTGTTGATCCGCTTCGGCAGCCTGCGCGGCTTGCTGAAAGCCAGCCGCGAGGATTTCTGCGCGGCGCATGGGCTGGGCGATGCCAAGTACGCGCAGTTGCAGGCGGTGATGGAGATCGCTCGCCGTCATCTCGCCGAGGCGATGAACGAGCGCACGTCGCTGCCGAACCCGGCCGCCACGCGCGATTTCCTGCGCCTGAAGCTGCGCGATCTCGACCATGAAGTGTTCTGCGCGCTGTTTCTCGACAGCCAGAATCAGGTGCTCGGTTTCGAGACCTTGTCGATCGGCACGATCAACGCGGCGGATGTCTATCCGCGTGAAGTATTGAAGAAAGCGCTGCGGGCGCAGGCGGCGGCAGTGATCTTCGCGCACAACCACCCGTCCGGGATCGCCGAACCGAGCCTTGCCGACCGCACGCTGACCAACCGCCTGCGTGATGCACTGGCCTTGATCGACGTCCGCGTGCTCGATCATTTCGTCGTTGGCGAGGGACAACCGGTATCCTTCGCCGAACGTGGCTGGCTCTGACGTCCGAATAACAAGCCCAGTTGCGACATTCAGGAAGTTTTTATGCTGTCAGCACTTGCCGGAGCAAGGTCGTGCTGGTACATTTCGCGTCCTTTTTCGCGGTACCTCCCCAGTTTCGAGGTTGTGTCATGTCCAGAGTCTGCCAAGTCACCGGCAAGAAGCCGATCGTGGGTAACACGGTCTCGCACGCGAACAACAAGCGTCGCCGTCGCTTCCTGCCCAATCTGCATACCCATCGTTTCTGGTTCGAAGCCGAGAAGCGGTTTGTGAGCCTGCGCGTGTCCGCCAACGGCATGCGCATCATTGACAAGAAGGGCTTGGAGGCGATCATCGTCGACCTCCGCTCGCGCGGCGAGAAGGTGTAAGAAATGGCCAAAGGCAAGAAAGACCGCGAAAAGATCAAACTGATCTCGACCGCCGGAACCGGGTTCTTCTATACGACCACGAAGAACAAGAAGAACACGCCGGACAAGTTCGAGTTTTCCAAGTACGACCCGATCGTGCGCAAGCACGTCCCGTTCAAGGAAGGCAAGATCAAGTGATTCTTCGGCAATAGCCGAAAGATCATCCCGGCCCAGGCCGGGGTCCAGAAGGCCCGCTGCTTGCGGGCCTTCTCGTTTCTGCAGTTCGTGCTGTCTCCGATTTGAGATAGCCCGCATGTAGGGTATCGAGCTCATGGACGCTGCCAGCCGCGACAACCCGCATCACCGCAACCTGGAGCGCGCCCGCGCGCAGGTGATCGAGATGCTGACCCGGCAGGCGCTCGAGCGCGAGCTGGTGTCGAAGAGCGAGTCGACGACCGGCGCGCCGGTCGACGTGGTCAGCCAGCTGGTTGCCCGTCAGCAGCACGCCGCACTCGAGCAGCGCCTGGCCCACTTCCATCCGGCCGACATCGCCTTTGTCCTCGAAAGCCTGCCGCCCGATGCCCGCGAGATGGCCTGGCAGCTGGTCCGTGCCGAACGCCGCGGTTCGGTGCTGCTGGAAACCTCGGACGTCGTTCGTCGCTCGTTGATCGAGGACATGGAACCGGGCGACATCGCCGCCGCGTTTCATCACCTTGAATCGGACGACATCGCCGAGCTGATCGCCTCGCTGCCCTCGGATGCCGGTGCCGAAGTACTGGCCCGCCTAGACTCCGCCGATCAGGCTGAAGTGCGTTCGGTGCTGTCGTTTCCGGACGGCACCGTCGGCGCCTTGATGGACATCGACTTCATCCCGGTGCGCGACGACGCGTCGCTCGAAGCAGTGCTGCGCTTCCTGCGCCGGCGCAAGAAACTGCCGGCGGAAACCAACCAGATCATCGTCGTCGATCGCGCCAAGGTGCTGCGCGGCGTGTTGACGCTCGAACAACTGCTGCTCAGCGAGCCCGAGCAGACGGTTGCCGAAGTGATGACCGAGAACCCGCACTTCTTCTATACCGACGATGCGGTGCCCGACGCGATCGACGCCTTCGAGCGCTACGACCTGATCTCCGCGCCGGTGGTCAATCTGCATCGCGAAGTCGTCGGCCGGATCACCGTCGACGAGATCGTCGACGCGATCAAGGATCAGCAGGAGCGCGAATCGCTGCGCAAGGTCGGTCTGCGCGAGGACGAGGATCTGTTCGCGCCGGTCTGGCAGAGCGGCCGCAATCGCTGGCCCTGGCTGGCGCTGAACCTGTTCACGGCGTTCGCGGCTTCGAGAGTCATCGGTTTCTACGAGCCGACCATCGAAAAGCTGGTGGCCTTGGCGACCCTGATGCCGATCGTCGCTTCGATCGGCGGCAATACCGGCAACCAGACCATGGCGCTGGTGATCCGTGCCTTGAGCCTGGGCCAGCTCGGCGGGCGGCTGCTGCAGAAGATGCTGATCAAGGAACTGCTGATCGCGGCGATGAATGGCACGATCTGGGGCTCGGCGCTCGGCGTGGTCACCTTCGCGATCTATCACGACGTGAAACTCGGCATGGTCATCGCCTCCGCCACCATGCTGGAATTGCTGGTTGCAGCGGCGGCCGGCGCAATCATTCCCGTGTCGCTGGAACGCTTCGGGCGCGATCCGGTGCTGGGCTCCAGCGTGATCCTGACCGCGCTGACCGACAGCATGGGCTTTCTGATCTTCCTGGGTCTGGCGACCCTGGTGCTGATTTGAAGAACTACACGGTCGTTGCTTACGCCAGGGGCTTGCCCTAATGTGCCGGTCCGTTTTCGTGCTGACCGGTCAGGAGGTCGCTGATGCATGCTGATTCCCTGGGCGCCGAAGCCCGTCTCGATCAACTGGCCGACGAGCTGATCGCGTCCTGCCAGCTGTTCCATTCGCGTGGCTGGGTGCCGGCCACCGGTGGCAATTTCTCGGCAAGGCTCGACGAACAGCATCTGCTGATCACGGCCAGCGGCGTGCACAAGGGCGAGCTGACGCGGGCCGATTTCATGATCGTCGATGTCGACGGCAAGGCGCTCGAAGCTGGCCGCAAGTCGTCATACGAAACCGGACTGCACACCCAGTTGTATCGCCGCGACCCGGCCATACGTTCGGTACTGCACGTCCACAGCATTGCCAACACCGTACTGTCGCGACGTCATCCTCTGATCCGTCTGACCGGATACGAACTGATGAAGATCCTGCCGGGGATCGTCGAGCCGTCGGTGACCGTCGATATCCCGGTGTTCGGCAACGATCAGGATATAGACCGCTTGAGCCGACAAGTGGACGCAAAAATGATGGAACCGAGCCGCATGCCGGCCTATCTGATAGCCGGACACGGTTTATATACGTGGGGCGGGTCGGTGCGCGAAGCACGGCACCGGCTGGAAGCCCTGGAATTCATGTTCGAGTGCGAGTTGTGGAACGAGAGGTGACCCTATGAGTGAGCTCCGGATTTACGAAGAGAACGGCCAGCCCGTGGCCAGCCACACCCGGTTCGAAGACATCCGCGATCAGCTGGAGTCGATCGGCGTGCAGTTCGAGCGCTGGGAAGCAACGCGTCAGCTCGATGCCCAGGCGACGCAGGACGAGATCATCGAGGCCTATCGCGGCTCGGTGAACCGCCTGATGAACCAGTACGGCTTCAAGTCGGTGGACGTGATCAGCCTGCACCCGGCGCATCCGCAGAAGGACGTGCTGCGCAGCAAGTTCCTCAGCGAGCATCGTCACGACGAATTCGAAGTGCGCTTCTTTGTCGAAGGCGAAGCGCTGTTCTATATCCGCGATGCCGGCCGCGTTCACGGCGTGCTGTGCTCGCAGGGCGATCTGATCTCGGTGCCGGCCAATGTCCGTCACTGGTTCGACATGGGCCCCAACCCGAGCTTCAAGGCCATCCGCCTGTTCATCACGCCGGACGGCTGGGTCGCCAATTTCACCGGCGACAAGATCGCCGACAGCTTCCCGCGTCTGGAAGCGCCGCATTATCTGAAGGCTGCCTGACCCGCAATCGTCATTCCCGCACAGGCGGGAATCCAGTTTTCCGACAAGGCCGCTCCTGAGCGGCCTTGTCGTTTGGAGGATTCATCGCCGTGATCAAAGCCATCGTCACCGACATCGAGGGAACCACGTCCTCGATCGACTTTGTCCACCAGACGCTGTTCCCGTACGCGAAGCAGCATCTGCGGCGCTATCTGCACGAACATGCGGACCAGCCGGAGGTCGCGGCGCAGCTGGCTGCGACGGCCGAACTCGAAGGCCGCAGTTTCGCGTCCATCGACGAAGCAGCCGACGTGCTCGAGCGCTGGATCGCCGAGGATCGCAAGGCCACGCCGCTGAAGGATCTGCAGGGCCTGATCTGGGCCGAGGGCTATGCGGACGGCGAACTGAGCGGCCATGTCTATGCCGATACGCCGATCTACCTGGAGCAGTGGCATGCCGCGGGAAAGAAGCTGTACGTCTATTCCTCAGGCTCGGAGGCCGCGCAGAAGCTGATCTTCGGCCACTCCGATGCCGGCGATCTGACGCCGCTGTTCTCGGGCTATTTCGACACCCGCATCGGCGCCAAGCGCGAGGCCGCGGCGTATCGCACGATTCTGGAACGGATCGGCCTGCCAGGCAGCGAGGTGCTGTTCCTGTCCGATATCGGCGAAGAACTCGACGCCGCCCGTGAAGCCGGCCTTAAGACCTGCCAGCTGATCCGAGACGCCCAGGCCAAGCCATTCCCGGCCCACCCTCAGGCGAAGGATTTTTCCGGGATCACGATCGACTGAAGTAGCGGTACGGCGGCTTCGGCCGCCAGCGCGCCGCTGTCCTGACCGGAGCCGAGCTTCTTCCAGCACCAGTGCCAGGGTTCGTACAGATAGCCTTCCGGATTGCCTTTCGGGTAGGTCATCGTGAAGCCGAAGCGCCGGGCATTCGCCGTCAGCCAGTGGAAGGCGGCCGTCTGGTCGAATTCCTCTTCCAGCGGCGGGCAACCCGCCACGCCGATATCGACGGCCCGCCCGGTGTGATGCTCGCTGCAGCCGGGCGGCGCGTTGACAGTCAGGATTTCCGCGATCTCCCTGCCCTTTGCGAGCTTGTTGCGGATCAGCCCGGCCTGGAAATCGACGCTGCGGAAAGCCGACACCAGCAACAGGTCGATGGCGTCGTCACTCGCCGCCATACGCATCGCCGCCCAGGCCGCGGCAGCGCCCGGCACCAGCAGCTTGTCGCGGCCATCACTGCCGAGACCGACTGGCTGCAGGCGCTGCGCTTCGATGAACAGCGGCAATCGCCGGGCTCTGACTGCGCGTTGCGAGATGCCGAATTCGCTCCAGTACGCTTGGATGCGCGCCCGATACGCCGCTGGCAACCGCGCCGCCATCAGCCGGCCTTCAGCCGTTCGCGCCAGCCGTAAGCCGGATCGCCGATGACGACGAAGCCCGGATTCAGCAGCGAGTCCTTGGTGTTGTAGCGCAGCGGCTGCCAGTCCGGCAGACGCAGCACCGTCGCGCCGGCCACTTCAGCCAGGCATTGCGCGGCAGCGGTATCCCATTCGCTGGTCGGGCCGGTACGCGGATAAAGATCGGCCAGACCTTCGGCGACCATGCAGAACTTCAGCGAAGAACCGCGGCTGAGTTGTTCATGCTCCGGCGCATGGGCCAGGAACTCGTCGAGCGCGGCATCGCGGTGCGATTTGGTGACCACCAGCATCGGCTTGGCCGGCGTCGCGCGCGTGTGGATCGCCGTCTTCTTGCCATCGCGAATGACGCTCGCGCCAACGCCGCGCGCGGCGATGTAGCTGGTTTTCGTCACCGGCACGTGGACCACGCCGAGTACCGATTCATGCTGGTCGATCAGCGCGATGTTGACGGTGAAATCGCCATTGCGCTTGATGAATTCCTTGGTGCCGTCGAGCGGATCGATCAGCCAGTAACGCGTCCAGTTGCGGCGCATCTCGTAGGAAATGTCGGCATCTTCTTCGCTGAGGCAGGGGATGTCCGGCGTCAGCTGGGTGAGGCCGTCGATGATCGCGCGGTGGGCGCGCAGATCGGCCTGGGTCAATGGCGAGGCATCGTCCTTGGTGCTGACCGCGAAGTCGGACTCGTAGACCTCCATGATCGCGTCGCCGGCAGCGATGGCAATGGCGAGCACCGGGTCGAGCAGCGCGGCGAGGGCGTCGGCAGAAGTTCTTGGCAGGCTCATGGTCAGGACGTAGGGGGCTGGCCTTATGATAACGGCATGACTGCATTGACTATCGACTGGTCGGCCATCGACCAGGTACTGCTGGACATGGATGGCACCATCCTCGATCTCGCGTTCGACAACCATTTCTGGCTCGAATTGCTGCCTCAGCGCTATGCCGATCTGCAGGGCATCAGCTTTGCCGAATCACTGGCCAGGATGGAGCCCGAGTTCCAGGCCACGCGCGGCACGCTGAACTGGTACTGCCTCGATTACTGGAGCCGCTGGACCGGGCTCGACGTGATCGCGATGAAGATCGAGATGCAGCACCGCATGCAGGTCCTGCCGGGCAGCGAGGATTTTCTGGCTGCCGTGCGCACCAGCGGCCGGCCCTTATGGTTGGTGACCAATGCCCATCCGGGCAGCTGGACGGTCAAGCTGGCCAAGACCGGCATCGGCCAGTATTTCGATCGGGTGATTTCCTCGCACGACTTCGGCATGCCGAAAGAGGACGCGCGCTTCTGGCCCTTGCTGCAGGAGCGCTATCCGTTCGATCCGGCACGCTCGCTGTTCGCCGATGACAGCCTGCCGGTGCTGCATGCCGCACGTGATCACGGCATTCGCGAAGTGATCGCGATGCTGCATCCGGATTCGACCGCCGCACCGCGGGTGATCGACGGCTTCCCCGCGGTGAATCGACTGCCGGAGTTGCTGCCGGTGCCGATGCGCCAGCTCAGCGAAAACTCGGCGAAACCTTAGCGAACAGGACGCGTCGAGCGCGGACGTCCACCACCACCGCCAGGACGACCGCCGCCCGGACGACCGCCATCGCGACGCGGCGGCGCACCGCTGCGATCGCGGTGCACGTGCTTCGGCTTGATGTAGTCCTGCGGCATCAGATCGTCTGGATTCAGCGACTGCGGAATGCGCATGCCGATGGCTTTCTCGATGATCGGCAGCGAGTAGACCCAGGTCTCGCAGCACAGCGAGATCGCGTCACCCGACGCGCCGGCGCGCGCCGTGCGGCCAATGCGGTGCACGTAATCCTCGCCGTCCTGCGGCAGATCGAAATTGATGACGTGCGACACCTCGGGAATGTGCAGGCCGCGAGCGGCGACATCGGTCGCCACCAGCACCGGCAGTTCGCCGAGCTTGAACTCGCCGAGCAGGCGCTCACGCTTGTTCTGCGGGACGTCGCCGGACAGCACGCCGGCGTTGAAGCCGTTGGCCTTGAGTGCCGCTTCGACGTCTTCGGCACCGCGCTTGGTGTTGACGAACACCAGCGTGCGAATCGGCGCGTGATGGCGCATCAGGCCAACCAGCATCGGCAGCTTGTCTTCGTTGGCGACGTGGATCAGCGATTGGCGCACGCGCTCGGCAGTGACCTGATCAGGCTCGATCTCGATCCGCTCCGGGCTGTTCATGTGCTCGTAAGCGAGTTCCAGGACGCGGTGCGACAGCGTTGCCGAGAACAGGTAGTTCAAGCGCGAACCCGGGCGCGGCATGCGCCGCATCAGGAAGCGGATATCGGCGATGAAACCGAGATCGAACATGCGATCCGCTTCGTCGAGCACCAGCACTTCGATGCCGTTGAGCTTGTAGAGGCCCTGCTTGAAGAAATCGATCATCCGGCCCGGCGTGCCGATCAGGATGTCGACGCCTTCGGCGATCGCGCTCTTCTGGGTGTCATAGCCGGTACCGCCGTACAGGGCGGCGAGCTTCAGGCCGGTGTGGGCACCGAGTTGCAGCGCATCGTTATAGATCTGCAGCGCCAGCTCACGGGTCGGCGCCAGGATGTAGGCGCGCGGCTGACCTTCTTCGCCGATGCGCGGCTGAGTCAGCAAGTGATGCATGGTCGCCAGCAGGAAGGCCGCCGTCTTGCCGGTGCCGGTCTGCGCCTGACCTGCGAGATCCTTGCCCTGCAACGCCAGCGGCAGGGTCGCGGCCTGGATCGGCGTGCAATGGGAGTAACCCATCGCCGCGAGGCTCGACTTCAGGGTTTCGTGCAGCGGCAGGCTGTCGAAGGAGGTGTCGCTTAAGTGCTGGGGACGCGCGGCTTCTGAAGCAGTGGCGTCTAACGAGGCTTGCATTTGATCGGGACTTGGATTGAAATACGAGCAATCACAACGACTGAAGCGCACCACGCGTCGCGCAATCACAGTCGAAATCGCAGAAATTCTTCCGGCTATTAAAGCAGATCGTCAGGGCATGCGCATTGAACGCGCGCGGCCCGTCCCCACTGACGTGTCACGGCCCTTGCACCACGCATCGGCCCACCCCAGATCGTCAACAGGGCCATCAACATTCGTCCGCCACTATCCGGCAGACACCATCGGAGTTCGTAAATGAGCGAAAACATTTCGGCTGTCACCGACGCCAGCTTTGAAGCCGACGTGCTGAACAGCGACGTGCCGGTTTTGGTCGATTTCTGGGCCGAATGGTGCGGACCCTGCAAGATGATTGCGCCGGTGCTTGAACAGATCGCCGTCGAAACCAAGGGCAAGCTGAAGATCGTCAAGCTGAATGTCGACGAAAACCCGGGTACGCCGCCGAAGTTCGCGATTCGCGGCATCCCGACGTTGATCCTGTTCAAGAATGGCGCGCCTGCCGCCACCCAGGTTGGTGCCGTGCACAAGGCCCAGCTCGCCGCGTTCGTCCAGCCCCATCTGGCGACCGCCTGATCCTCCGCGACCCCCTCCCCGTTTAAAATGATCAAGCATCGTCGCCGTCCGCATTACTCCAACGGTCAGAACAACGGAGGCAATAACGGCCAGAATGGCGCCCAGGACCGGGGCGAACGCCTCGAAGGCATGCCGGCCGACGTCGAGATGCTTGAAGGCGGCGATGGCGGTGGTGGCGGAGAGTCCGCAGCTGCGGTCGTCGTCGCCCCGCCCCGTCCGCAGCAACAGAACAACAACAATAACAATAACAACCAGAACAACAATCAGCGGCGTCGCCACCAGCAGAACAACGGTGGCGGCCACCAGAACCGCAATAACGGCGGCGGTGGCAACAACGGCGGCCAGGCCGAGCGCGGCAACCAGAACAACGGCGAGCGCCAGCGTCCTGATCGCGACGGCAATGTCGGCGGCAATTTCGGCCCCGGCGACGAGCCGATCGAGGAAGCGCCGCAGTTCGGCCCGAACGGCGAGCCCTTGCCGCCGCGAGAGCAGAAGATCCTGCACATCTCGGATCTGAAGAAGAAGACCGCCGCCGAGCTGTACGAAACCGCCGAAGCGATGGGCCTGGAGAACATTTCCCGCGCCCGCAAGACCGACATCGTCTTCAACCTGCTGCGCGCCGCCGCGCGTCGTGGCGACTTCATCCAGGCCGATGGCGTGCTGGAAATCATGCAGGACGGCTACGGCTTCCTGCGTGGTGCCGACGCCAGCTACCTGGCGGGCCCGGATGACGTCTACATCAGCCCGAGCCAGATTCGCCGCTTCGGCCTGCGCACCGGCGATACCGTTGCCGGAAGAGTTCGCAGCCCGAAGGACAACGAGCGTTATTTCGCGCTGCTCAAGGTCGACACCATCAACTACGAGGCTCCGGAAGTCTCGAAGAAGAAGGTCAACTTCGAGAACCTGACGCCGCTGTTCGCCGACGAGCGCTTCGTGATGGAGCGCGGCAATGGCACGACGGAAGACATCACCGCGCGCGTCATCGACATCGTAGCCCCGTTCGGCAAGGGCCAGCGCGGCCTGATCGTCAGCCCGCCGAAGGCCGGCAAGACCATCCTGATGCAGAACGTCGCGCAGTCGATCGCGGCGAACTATCCGGACGTCTATCTCATCGTGCTGCTGATCGACGAGCGTCCGGAAGAAGTCACCGACATGCAGCGCACGGTGCGCGGCGAAGTGATTTCCTCGACCTTCGACGAGCCCGCCCAGCGCCATGTGCAGGTTGCAGACATGGTGATCGAGAAGGCCAAGCGCCTGGTCGAGCACAAGCGCGACGTGGTGATCCTGCTCGACTCGATCACCCGCCTCGCCCGCGCTTACAACACGGTCGCTCCGTCATCGGGCAAGGTGCTGTCCGGCGGTGTCGACGCCAACGCGCTGCAGAAGCCGAAGCGCTTCTTCGGTGCTGCGCGCAATGTCGAAGAGGGCGGCTCGCTGACCATCATCGCCACGGCGCTGATCGACACCGGCTCGAAGATGGACGAAGTCATCTACGAGGAGTTCAAGGGCACCGGCAACATGGAACTGCACCTCGAGCGCCGCATCGCCGAAAAGCGTGTGTTCCCGGCGATCAACATCAACCGTTCGGGCACCCGCAAGGAAGAGCTGATGGTCGATCCGGGCGAGCTGCAAAAGGTCTGGATCCTGCGCAAGCTGCTGCACCAGATGGACGAACTGGCGGCGATGGAGTTGCTGTTCGATCGCCTGCGCGGCACCAAGACCAATTCCGATTTCTTCGATTCGATGAAGCGGAACTGATCGCAGCCAGATGCGAAAAAGCCGCAGCTTGCTGCGGCTTTTTTGTTGCCTCTCGACCGGCGCCAGGAACCTCAGCGCTTCGGCGCCGGCTCCGGGATGTCGTGCGGCTCAGGCTCGACTTTCGCCTGCGCGGGGCAACTCGGCTCGATCGTGTACTCACGCGCCGGATCGACCGCGCCCAGCTTGCGCACATCGTCAGCACCGATGGTCAGTGGCGGGGTATAGCCGGTGCGATCCGAAACCGTCAGCGTCGTTTCCAGCGTCGTGCGGCCGACGCACAGCGCAATTGCCACCTGCGGCCGATGCTCGACGCCGCCATCGCGCTGCTTCAGCTTCACGTCCTTCAGCATCGAACGCTCCAGGGTGACCCGGCTGCCAGGCAGCACGCTGCCGTTGTCGATCGTGAAGCGCACCCAGGTGCCGCCGTCACGATTGAAATACTTGACGTTGACGGCACGCAGGCTCGAGCCATTGGCCGCAGGATCAAGCCGGCCGATGACTTCGATGGCCGAGCTGCCGAGGACCCTCACCCGTTCGGTGCGGCCATAGGTCTCGGCCTGCGCCGTCGACACGACTGCAAGACCTGCGAGCACTGCGACCGCTATCCGGTTCATTCGATGTTCCGTTCCCGAGCTACTGCGCGATAGCCGATGTCGCTGCGAAAATGTACGCCGGTCCAGCCGAGCTTGCCGACCGCCTCGTAAGCCGCCGCCTGCGCGGCCGCTGCCGTATCGCCAAGGGCGGTCACGCACAGCACGCGGCCACCCGAGGTGATGACCTTGCCGGCCGCGTTCAAACTGGTGCCGGCGTGGAAGACCTTGGCCTTGTCGCCGAATGCGGCATCGAGGCCGGAGATTTCATCGGCCTTGCGAATCTCGCCCGGATAGCCGCCGGCAGCGAGCACCACACCGAGCGCAACCTGCGGATTCCAGGTCGGCGGCGCGGCGTTCGGATCGCCATCGACGGCCGCTTCGAGCAGGCTCAGCAGATCGGAATCGAGGCGCATCAGGATCGGCTGCGTTTCCGGATCGCCGAGCCGCGCATTGAATTCGACGACGCTCGGCATGCCCTTCGAGTCGATCATCAAGCCGGCGTAGAGGAAGCCGGTGAACGGCGTGCCCTCGGCCGCCATGCCGGCCAGGGTTGGTTCGATGACCAGCTGGCGCACACGCGCGTCCACTTCGGCAGTCACCACCGGCGCCGGCGAGTACGCGCCCATGCCGCCGGTGTTCGGACCTTGATCGGCATCGAACACGCGCTTGTGATCCTGGGCCGACGCCAGCGGCACGTACTTGGTGCCGGCGGCGACGACGATGTAGCTCGCTTCCTCGCCCTGCAGGAAGTCCTCGATGACGACTCGGGCACCGGCACCACCGAAGGCGCCGCCGAGCATGTCGCGGATCGCGGCCTGCGCTTCGGCAACCGTTTCGGCGACCACCACGCCCTTGCCGGCGGCCAGGCCATCGGCCTTGACGACGATCGGCGCGCCGCGGCCGGCAACGTAATCGAGTGCCGGCTGCACGTCGGTGAATACCTGGTACTGCGCAGTCGGAATCTGGTGACGCGCGAGGAAAGCCTTGGTGAACGCCTTGCTCGATTCCAGCTGAGCCGCGGCCTGGGTCGGCCCGAAAATGCGCCTGCCCTGCGCGCGGAACGCATCGACGACGCCTTTCGACAGCGGCACTTCCGGCCCGACCACAGTGAAACCCACGCCCTCGTCTGCCGCCAGTTTCAGCAGGCCGGCAATGTCCTCGACGGCCACCGGGCAGTTGCGGCAGCCGGCTTCAGTCGCGGTGCCGGCATTGCCCGGCGCCACCAGCACTTCGGCAACGTTCGGTGATTGCACCAGCTTCCAGGCAATCGCGTGCTCGCGGCCACCGTTACCGATGACCAGCACTTTCTGCGGAGCGAGCTGCTTCATGAGGGACATTCCTGAATCGTGAGGCGGTTATACGTCGGACAAGAAAAAGGCAGGCGCGCGGCCTGCCTTTTCCGATCAGCGGTGCAGCGAGTGTCGCTTGGGCTCAGCCCTTGTAGTCGGCGATGCCCTTTTCGATCTCGCCGCGCGCGGCAGCTGCATCGCGCCAGCCGGAGATCTTGACCCACTTGCCCTTCTCCAGCGCCTTGTAGGACGAGTAGAAGTGGTGGATTTCGTTCTTGACCCGCTCCGGCACGTCGGCCAGATCACGCAGATGGTCGTAGGCGCCGTTCGACACCTTGTCGACTGGCACGGCGAGCAGCTTGGCGTCGGTGCCCTTCTCGTCTTCAGTGTCGAGCACGCACAGCGCGCGGCACTTGATCACCGAGCCGGCAACGACCGGATGCGGGGTGATCACCAGCACGTCGACCGGGTCGCCATCGCCGGCCAGCGTCTTCGGCACGTAGCCGTAGTTCGCCGGGTAGCTCATCGCCACGTTCATGAAGCGATCGACCATCAGCAGGCCGGTGTCCTTGTCGACTTCGTACTTCACCGGCGGGCCATAGGCCGGGATTTCGATGACGACGTAGAATTCGTTCGGGGCCTTTTCGCCCGGACCCAGTGCTTCAAAACCCATGTCTGCTTACCTGTTGTGTGGAGGTTGTCGGTATAGGGGAGTGCTGCAACTTCAGACCGTGAACTCGCGGCCGGTCAGCTTCGACACGGCGATGTTCTGCAACTGCACGTAGGCCGGCAGACCGTTGACGTAGGGCGGATAGTCCTCGCCCTGGATCAGCGGCGCCAGGTAGCGGCGGCAGGCTGCGGTGATGTGGAAGCCGTCGGCGGTGATGAAGTCGCGCGGCATCTTCTTCTCGACGTTGGCGACGCTGGCCAGCGGCGCTTCGGCGATGTTCCAGGTGTACGGCGAATCGCTGGTGCGGATGATTGCCGGCATCACGCCGGACTTGCCGGCCACGGCCATCTCGACGGCCGCCTGACCAACCGCATAGGCCTGCTGGACGTCAGTCGCTGAAGCGATATGGCGCGCGGCGCGCTGCAGATAGTCGGCCACCGCCCAGTGATACTTGTACTGAAGCTTGTCCTTGACGATGCCGGCCAGCAGCGGCGCCAGGCCACCGAGTTGCGCGTGGCCGAAAGCATCCTTGCCACCGGCTTCGGACAGGAACTCGCCATTCGGCGCGTGCAGGCCTTCGCTGGCGACGATCGTGCAGTAGCCGTAGGTCTTCACGCAGTGATCGACTTTCGCCAGGAACGCGGCTTCGTCGAAGGTGACTTCAGGGAACAGGATGATGTGCGGGCTGTCGCCTTCGTTCTCGGAGGCCAGGCCACCAGCAGCGGCGATCCAGCCGGCGTGACGGCCCATCACTTCGAGGATGAACACCTTGGTCGAAGTCTTGGCCATCGACGCGACGTCGTAGCCGGCTTCGCGGATCGACACGGCCACATACTTGGCCACCGAGCCGAAGCCCGGGCAGCAATCGGTGATCGGCAGATCGTTGTCGATGGTCTTCGGTACGTGGATCGCCTGCAGCGGGTAGTTCAGGCGCTCGGCCATCTGGCTGATCTTCAGGCAGGTATCGGCCGAATCGCCACCGCCGTTGTAGAAGAAGTAGCCGATGTCATGGGCCTTGAACACTTCGATCAGGCGCTCGTACTCGGCCTGATTCTTGTCAAAACCTTTCAGCTTGTAGCGGCAGGAACCGAAGGCGCCGCTAGGGGTGTAGCGCAGTGCCGAGATCGCGGCATCGGATTCCAGCGAGGTATCGATCAGATCTTCGGTTAGTGCGCCGATGATGCCGTTGCGGCCGGCGTAGACCTTGCCGATCGTCTGCGAATAGCGTCTTGCGGTCTCGATGACCCCGGCGGCGGAAACATTGATGACAGCCGTGACGCCGCCCGATTGGGCGTAGAAGGCATTGCGAGGCATGGCAAGGACGAGGCGAAAGGACCGGAGGCTGACGGACCGGAGCGGGGTCCGGCGCGGAGAACGCGATGGGTATGGCCCAAAGTATAACCGCGCTGGCACGATTTCCGCGTTGACGTGGTACGCATCCACCGGGTACCGTTTCGCCCATCGCGCTCACTTATCGCTGCGGTCGGCGTCACCACACACGCCAGACTGCCGCTTTGTTGTGATCGCTTTCTTCCGAACGAAGCCGCACACATGCGGCTCACACAGGGGCTGTCTGCACCATGAGAATCATCCTGCTGGGTGCGCCCGGCTCGGGCAAGGGCACGCAAGGCGAAAAGCTGGTCGCCCATTACGGCATCCCGAAGATTTCCACCGGCGACGCGCTGCGCGCTGCCGTGAAGGCTGGCACCGAACTCGGCCGCAAGGCGAAGGCGGTGATGGACGCTGGCCAGCTGGTGGCCAACGAGATCGTCATCGGCATCGTCGAGGAACGCCTTGGCCAGGATGACGCCAAGAAGGGTTTCATTCTCGACGGCTTCCCGCGCAACACCGCGCAGGCCGAAACGCTGGACGCGATGCTGGTGCGTCTCGGTCAGCCCGGCATTTCGCGCGCCGTGCACCTCGCCGTGGCCGATGAGGAAATCATCGCCCGCCTGCTCGACCGTGCCCAGAAGGAAGGCCGCGACGATGACAAGGAAGACGTGATCCGCCACCGCATCAACGTCTACAACGCCGAAACCCATCCGCTGCTGGATTACTACGGCAAGCAGGGCAAGGTCGTCGCCGTCGACGGCATCGGCACGATGGACCAGATTTTCGATCGCATCGTCGCGACGCTGTAATCGATCGCCGCAGCATCCAACGCCCGGGCCTCGCCATGCGAGACCCGGGCGTTGTCGTTTCCGCTCAGAGCAGTGCGAGCAGCGCTTCGCCGGCCAGTTCGCGACGCCAGCCTTGCAGCACGGTGGCCTCGGCAGCGGCGCCGAAGCGGATCATCGCTTCGAGATCGGCCCTGGGTGCGATCAGCGAGATCGGCAGGTTCTGCGCCTCGGCGATCGTGCGCAGACCATCCTGCAGCCGCTTCAGTTTCGCCTTCTGAGGCTCGGTCAGCGGCTCGTCGACCAGCGCTGGCCGTGGCGCTTCGGCCTGCGCGGCAGCGACCAGTGATGTCAGCGCTTGACCGTGACGTTCGACGGTCTTGACCGGCAGCACCTTCAGCGCCGCCAGTTCTTCGAGATCGCGCGGCGCGCGTTCGGCAATGCGGTACAGGGCATCGTCATCGAGGATCCATTTGCGCGGGCGGTCCCGCTCCTGGGCGATGCGCTCGCGCCAGCCGGCCAGTGCCATCGCCACCGGCTGCGCCGCGGGCGGCATCCGTCCCAGCCCTTTCAGGCGTTTCCAGGCTTCGTTCGGCGGATTGCGGTAGCGCGCCGGCTCGGCCAGGCGTGCGCAGTCTTCCTGCAGCCAGGCCAGCCGACCCAGCGCAATCAGTTCCTCGCGCATGCGCGGATGGATTTCCGACAGGTGACGCACGTCGGCAGCGGCATAGGCCAGCTCAGGGCCGGTCAGCGGCCGGCGCGACCAGTCGGTGCGGGTCAGGCTCTTGTCGAGCTTGATGCCGAGCAGCTTGTCGACCAGGGCCGCATACCCGAGCTGATCGCCATGGCCAAGCAGTGCGGCGGCGATCTGGGTATCGAACAGCGGCGTGACGGTATCGCCGCCAAGGCGGACGAAGATTTCCAGATCCTGCGAGGGCGCGTGCAGCACCTTGGTGATCGCCGGTGCCGTGAGCAGGGCCCAAAGCGGCTTCAGCGCTTCGGGCGCCAGCGCCAGGGTGTCGATGCAGACATCGGATTCACCATCGCCGACCTGCACCAGGCAGAGGATCGGGTGATAGGTGTCTTCGCGAAGAAACTCGGTATCCAGCGCCAGCCAGGGACGGTGCTTCCAGCCTTCGACTCGTGCAGCGAGTGCATCGGCGGTGACGATCAGTTCAACGGCGGCGTTCAAGGTCGAGTCTCGTGGATTTGCGCGGCAGTTTCGCACGAAGCCACCGGTATCTCGGGGCGCAAGCCTCGACGGCAGCAGCGACCAGCCCGGCGTGCACGCGTATCGGACGACTGAGCCTTCAACAGGCCGCTTAGAATGCGGCTTTCCCGCACCCACCATTCCCTATTCCGATGCTGAGCGAGGCGTTCCAGGCAACGCTGAAGATCCTGCTGTTCCGTGCCGGCCCGGCCGATTTTCCCTATCGCGAAGACCCGGGCTTGAGCCGTGGCTGCATCGTTCTCGGCATCGTCGCGACCGCGGCGGTGCTTGGCCAGATGCTGCCGCTGGCGATGGCGCTCGCCAGCGGTGTGGTCGCCACTGCCGCTCTGTCGATGTTCGTCCGCACCACCTTGCGGCTGCGCGGCCTCGAACCTCGTTACGTGCAGACCCGCAACACACTGCTGGCCACCGGCTCGGTGCTGCTGCTGATCATGAGCCTGCCGATGTCGGCGATCATGCCGGGGATGATGGCGTTCCTGGAATCGCTGCGCGTGGCGCAGGACGCCATTCCCGCCGGCGGCGCACCGCTGACCATCAGCCCGGATCAGATGCCGGATCTGCCCGGCGGTGCTTCGCTGCTGCTCGATCTGCTGACCATCTGGTTCTTCGCCGTCACCGGCCACGTGCTCCGCCAGGCGGCCAACCTCGGCTACTTCGGCTCCGGCGTGCTGGCACTGCTCTGCGTGATGAATGTGGTGCTGCTGGTCGCCTTCGCCGGACCGGTGCTGAAGCTCGTCTTCGGAGGAAGCTGATGCACCTGCACATCCTCGGTATCTGCGGCACCTTCATGGCCGGCATCGCCGCGCTCGCCCGCGAGGCTGGCCACAAGGTCACCGGCTCGGATGCCAACGGCTGGCC
Organism: Nevskia ramosa DSM 11499; assembly: GCF_000420645.1. Classification (NCBI taxonomy): domain Bacteria; kingdom Pseudomonadati; phylum Pseudomonadota; class Gammaproteobacteria; order Nevskiales; family Nevskiaceae; genus Nevskia; species Nevskia ramosa. The sequence goes on from NZ_ATVI01000006.1 coordinate 158,425, forward strand.
GCCGATGTCGACCCAGCTGGAAAAGCTCGGCATCGCAGTGATGCCCGGCTATCTGGCCGAGCATCTCGATCCGGCACCGGACGTGGTCGTGGTCGGCAATGTCGTCAGCCGCGGCAATGCGGCGATGGAGCACGTGCTGAACGTCGGTCTGCCCTATGTCTCCGGCCCCGAATGGCTGGCGGCGCATGTGCTGAAGGGGCGCCATGTGCTCGCCGTTGCCGGCACTCACGGCAAGACCACGACCACCAGCCTGCTCGCCTGGCTGCTCGAGGAAGCAGGACTGGAACCGGGCTTTCTGGTCGGCGGGGTGCCGGTCAACTTCGGCCTGTCCGCGCGCCTGGGCCGCGGCAAGTGCTTCGTCATCGAGGCCGACGAGTACGACACCGCGTTCTTCGACAAGCGCTCGAAATTCGTTCACTACCGGCCGCGCACCGCGATCCTGAACAACCTCGAATACGACCACGCCGACATCTTTCCGGACCTGGCGGCGATCGAAAGACAGTTCCATCACCTGGTGCGCACCGTGCCCGGCGAAGGCCGGCTGATCGTCAATACGCAGGACCTGAACCTGCCCCGCGTGCTGGCGATGGGCGCCTGGTCTGGCATCGAGTGGTTCGATGGCGAAGGCCGGGATGCGCGTGGCTGGCAAGCGACGCGCAACGCGGACGGCTTCGCCCTAGGCTATCGCGGCGAAACGCTGGGCACCGCGCACACACCGCTGGCCGGGCCACACAACCGCGCCAATGCGCTGGCGGCAATCGCGGCGGCCGCACATGTCGGCGTATCGACGGCCGATGCGCTGCGTGGCCTCGAATCGTTCCGCGGCATCAAGCGCCGGCTGGAGTTGCTCGGCACCGCGCGCGGCGTCGAAGTGTTCGACGACTTCGCCCATCACCCGACGGCGATCAGCGTCACTCTCGCCGGTCTGCGCGAACGCGGTCCCGGACGCATCCTGGCAGTGCTCGAACCGCGCTCGAACACCATGCGGCTCGGCGGCCATGCCGGCGGCGATCTCGCCGACAGCCTCGCCGATGCCGACCTCGCCTTCGTCTACGCTAGGCCCGATCTGAAATGGGACGCCGGCAGCGCGCTGGCACCGATCGGCGAGCGCCTGCGCCTGCATGACGATCCAACCCAGCTGGCCACCGCGATCGCCGCCGAAGCCCGCCCGGGCGACCGCGTGCTGGTGATGACCAATGGCGATTTCGGCGGCTTGCATCAGCGGCTGCTCGATCTGCTGAAGACCTGAATCAGCGCGAAATCGACATTTTCATGACGTTGAAATAACACACGTCTGACATGTCTCCGATGAAAGTCGGCCATGTGATTTTTCATGGCCATTTTGCGCATCCGATTCCATGTGATCGGTGTACGCAGACTCGTGGGCCTTCCGCATTTCCACCTTCCGAAACACGGGTGAGCGGGGGCCGCGAGGCCGCGCTGTTTGCTGCGCGGCCTCGAACCACAAGGATGCCGGCAATCGCTGGCTGTGCACTGAACTCATGGAGATTCATCATGCTGACGCGCCACAAGAGTTGGGCCCTCGTTGCTGCTGCGTTGTTCCTGTCCGGCTGCGACAGCAAGGAGGACGGCCCGCCAGGAACCCCGTCACCGACTTCACCGGTGATCACCGACAGCTACGTGGTCACCAGTGCCAACCGTCTGCTCGGCATCAATCTCGCGGGCACCGGCGACGTACTGTTCAGCGCTGCGATCAGCGGCCTCGCCGCCGGCGAAACAGTGCTCGACCTCGCGTTCCGTCCACGCAACGGTCTGCTCTATGCACTGGTCAATGGGCCCGCGGGTGCCCGCATCGTGCGACTTGATCCAACCACCGGCGCTGCGATCGCGGTCAGCACGCTGGCCGCCGACCCGACCGATACGACGACGCCGTACACCGGCCTCGCCGGTGTCCGTTTCGGCATCGACTTCAACCCGGTGCCCGATCGCCTCCGCGTGATCTCTGACGCGGGCCAGAACCTGCGCATCAACATCGATACCGGCCTGACGATCACCGACACCGCGCTCAACGGCGCAGCCAGCGGTGCCTCGGCCACCGCCTATACCAATGCCTTCAACGCCGCCTGCCGGACTCAGCAATTCACGATCGATCCGGCCAGCGATCGGCTGTTTCTGCAGAACCCGCCGAACGATGGCGTTCTGACGGCGATCGGCAGCCTGGGCCTCGATATCGACTCCGTCAACGGCTTCGGGATCGCCACCTCTGCCGAGGGCACCAATACCGCCTATGCGGTCTTGACCACGTCCAGCGGCGCCAGCCTTTACACGATCAACACGACGACGGGCGCGGCAACTGTCACGAAGAGCATCGCTCTGAACGCCGGCGAATCGGCGGCGGGCTTCGCCACCAGCCCGCAGACGGCAACGCCAAGCCAGACCCCGGGTGAACTGGTCGGCCTGACCAACGCGAACCGCTATGTCAGCTTCATGCGCGGCTCGCCGACCAAGCTGTGCACCAGCGGCGCGATCAGTGGCCTGCCCGCGGGCACCGATCTGCTCGGCATCGATACCCGCCCATCGACGGGCGGCATCGTCGGCCTTGGCAGCGACAACAAGCTGTATTCGCTCAGCAATGCCGGTGTCGCCGCTGCGTTGTGCGCGCTGGCCACTGATCCGGCTGACACCACGCTGCCCTACTCGGTGCTGCCGACCGGAGCCAGCTACGGTGTAGGTTTCAACCCGGTACCGGATCGCTTGCGGGTGATTGCCGACAGCGGCCTGAACCTGCGCATCAACCCGAATCCCAATCCTGCCGGCCAGTGCCTGGTCACCACCGATACGGCGATCTCCGGCGCAAGCTCGCTCAGCGGCGCGGCCTACACCAACGCGGTGCCGGCGGCCGGCACGACGACGCTGTACGCGATAGACAGCGGCGCCGATGCCCTGGTGCAGATCGGCAGCAACCCGGCCAACGGCATTGCCGACGATCCGGGCAATCCAAACAGCGGCGTGGCCAGCACCATCGGCGCGCTGGGTGCCGGTGATGTCGGCAAGGTCGATGCCTTCCTGATCGACGGCCGCAACAACACCGCCCTGCTGGCGACCAGCGTGGCGGGCGCCGCGGCATCGACGCTGTACACGGTCAACTTGACCACCGGCGCGGCAACGGTGATCGGCACCGTCGGCGGCGGCCTCGGCACCACGGCGGCGGCACCGCTGCGCGGCCTGGCGCTGACCACTGGCACCAGCCTGAAGGTCTACGCGCTGACCAGCGACAACCGCCTGCTGTCGTTCTCGCAGACCGGCAACGTGCTGGCGCCGAATGCGACCAGTGATCTGGCGATCACCGGCACCGTTTCCGGCGAGCAACTGCTGGGCATGGATTTCCGGCCCGCGAACGGCCTGCTGTACGCCGTCAGCTCGCTGAACCAGATCTACGTGATCAACACTTCGACGGGTCTGGCCACGCTGTCGGCGACCCTGGCCGCGAACCCGGCCGACACGCTGCCTCCGGTCTACACGACACTGCCCGCCGGCGCGATTTCCGGCGTCGATTTCAATCCGGTTCCGGATCGTCTGCGGGTGGTCGACAATACCGGCAGCAATCTGCGCATCAACGTTGCCACCGGCGCCACCGATGCCGATCTGACACTCAACGGCGCAGCCGGTCAGATCGTCGCAGCGGCGTACACCAACAGCTACGCCGGCACCACGACGACGACGCTGTACGACCTCGATGCGACGACGCTGTACACCCAGACGCCGCCGAACGACGGCACGCTGGTGGCAGTCGGCCCGCTCGGCGTCACTGCCAGCGGCGACGCAGGGCTGGACATCGCCGGTGGCGCCAATGGCCTGGTGCTGGCGGCGATCAACACCACCGGCAGCGGCCCGTCGGACCTGTATCGCATCAACCTGGCCACGGGTGCTGCGACACCAGTTGGCGTGGCTGGTAGTACGGCGCTTATCGGCCCGGCCGGCGGCACCCAGGTCCGCAGCATCGCGATCGATCTGCGCTGAAGTAGCACGAGGTAGAACAGAAGGCCGGCCCGCGAGGGTCGGCCTTTTTCATTGCTGCAACCCTAGCCGCGCGGCAGTTCGCTATGTAGTTCGTGGCACATGATCGCCAGGAAAGCTGCGAGTCCGAGATAGAGCAGGCCGTACGAGGTGCGCGTCTCGATATCGACCTCGTAATACTGCGCCGCTTCCGGCGTACGGATACCGCGCCAGGCCTCGACCAGACGTGGCCAGGCCAGGACCGCCATCAGGATCAGCAATGGGCTCGGCCGCCAGAAGAACAGCGCGACCAGCAGCGGCGCGCCGATCAGCCACAGTCGCGGCGAGATCACGGCCGTGATCCGCCCACCGTCGAACGGCGATACAGGGATCAGATTGAACAGGTTCAGGAAGAAGCCCGAGTAGGCCAGGGCCAGCAACAGGCGGCTGCCGGTCTCGCGTGCCATCCAGTAGCAGGCCAGCGCGCCGAAGCTGCCAACCAGCGGCCCGGCCATGCCGATGTAGGCTTCGGTCTCGGCATCGCGCGGCTGATCCTTCAGCTGGATCCAGGCGCCGACGAAGGGGATGAAGGTCGGCGCGCCGACGTCCAGTCCGCGCGACCGCGCCGCGATGAAATGGCCCATCTCGTGAACAAAGATCAGCCCGACGAAACCGGCCGCATACGGCCAGCCGAACAGCAGCGCATAGGCGAACACCGACACCAGCATGGTGCCGCCGGTGACCAGGAACTTGCCGAGCTTCGCGCCTTTCAGCAGCAGTAGCAGCGCGCTCAGCATCCGCCGATCAAGCCTTCTTGCCGCGCAGGAACTTCGTCACCAGCGCGCCGATGCCGGCGACGGCAAGGACGATCACTTTCGCGGACTTGGCGAGGAACAGCCCGAGCACGGCCAGCAGACCCAGCTTCTTCGCCGCCACACCACCGACCAGCGCCGCGAGCCCGTAAGTGGCGACCTTGTCGGTATCGGGCTTGAAGTCCGCATAGCGCTTGCCGTCGTCAAAGGCGACGGCCGCCAGCAGCGTCCGGGCGTCCGACTTGTAACGCTCGATCTTCGAAGTCGTGGTGATCAGGTTCATCTCGAAGAAGCCTTCGCGGCCGAGTACGTAGGTGTTGTAGTTGACCGTTGTGTCGGCGTCCGGCGCCGCACCGATCTGGCGCGCTTCCAGTGACCAGACGAGGCGCTGATTGATGGCATCCCAGGTCGGCGGCTCGATCCAGCGGGTGATTTCCAGACCCGGATAGCCACGCTCGATGCGCCGCTTGTTGCCAGCTTCGGTCCCTTTCTTGAGGTCTGCCAGCATGTCGTCGGCGTTCCACTCTCGGGCATCGTCGTCACGGATATAGCCGGCGGCATCGTAGTCAATCGATACCGTCCAGTCCGCATCTTCGCTGCCGACCGGAAATATCAGGCCCAGGAAATTGTCCCCGACCGAGTTGCCGAGCACGTCCATCAACTTGCGCGATTCGGCCAGCGGCACGAACCCGTAGCCTTCGGGAAGCTTCAACAGCCCCTGATCACGGAGCTTCACTTCCTGTGGGCCCCGCTGCAGTGCCGCAGCAGCATCTTGCCAGGCGACCTTCGCCGCTTCGGCTGTGGAATTGGCGTCCTGCGCCTGGATGGCTTTGAACGGCGCAAGCACCAGCAGCATCAGTCCCAACCAGCGGACCGCAATCGTCGAACTCATCTTCATCGGTCTCCGAGTTCAGGATGGCCCCGCTCACGAGGCAGGCGGGGCGCGGGAATGGTCACCTGCTCCGTTGCCATCTGCCGTGAGCTTGTTCACGCATGGCAGCCTGCCCTGTTGCTTCAGTCAGCGAACGTCGGCTTGCGCTTCTGCAGGTAGGCACCAACCGCTTCCTGGATATCGGCCGAGATCAGCATCGCAGCGTTCCAGCCGGCGACGAATTCCAGGCCTTCGGCGACCGTGTGGTCCCGCGAATAGAGCAAGCTTTTCTTGACGCCGCGGACGGTGATCGGCGATTTCGCCGCAAGCTCGCGGGCCAGGGTTTCGACGTGGGCCATCAGCGCTTCAGAGGTGGCGAACACGCCGTTGACCAGGCCGATACGCTCGGCTTTGTTGCCATCGAAGGTTTCGGCGGTATAGGTCAGCTCGGCGACCCGGCCGTAGCCGATGATCGGCTGCAGGCGCTGCACGGTGCCGACATCGGCGACCACGGCGAGGTCGACTTCCTTGATGCAGAACTTCGCATCGGCCGTCGCATAGCGCAGGTCGCAGGCCGCGATCATGTCGACCCCGGCACCGACGCAGGCACCGGTGATCGCGGCAATCACCGGCACCCGGATGTTTTCGATCGCGGTCATCGTTGCCTGGGCGCCGAGGATCCAGTCGCGCAGGTATTCGCGTGCCCGCGCCGGGCAGCCCGGTCCCAGCACTCGCTGGCTGAGGCCGGCGAGCACTTCGAGATCGATGCCGGCGGTGAAATGCTTGCCGCTGCCCGCGAGGATCACCACACGCACCTGCTTCTGGGTGTTCAGCCAGGCGGCGGCCTGAGGCAGCTCGGCCCACATCGCTTCGGACATCGCATTGGCCTTGTCCGGCCGATTCAGCAGCAGGCGGGCGACGGGGCCGTCGAGTTCGATCTTGAGCGTGGTGAAGTTCATGGGAGCAGGTTCGTGGAGGATGGAGTGGCGGCAGCGAACCAATCTTCGCACGGGCCCGCGCCGCCTTCGCCAGCCTTTACGCCCGTGGATTGCCGTAAGCTGCCGCGATCCTTTGCGACCTTTCCGTCCCTGCTAATGACTGCAACGCCCCCGGCCCGGATTCAGGGCCTGCCCGAAGCCCGCGACCTCGAACCGCGTCTGCACGCTGCGCTGGCGCTGGCGCAATCACTGGGTGCCAGTGCTGCTGAAAGCTATCTCGGTGTCAGCCGCGGCCTGTCGGTGGCTGTGCGTCAAGGTGAAGTCGAATCGGTACAGTTCCAGCGCGATCGTGATCTGTCGGTCACGGTGTTCTTCGGCCATCGCACCGGCTCGGCGAGCACCACGGACCTGTCCGATGCAGCACTGAAGCGCACCGTCGAAGCGGCCTGCGCAATTGCCCGCGTCGGTGGCGAAGATCCCTGCATCGGCCTCGCCGATCCGTCGCGGATGGCGCGCGAATTTCCCGATCTCGATCTCTATCACCCGGCGATCGTCGAGCCGGAAGCGGCCATTGATCTCGCCCGCGAGTGCGAGGCTGCGGCGTTTGCCGCCGATGCGCGCATTACCCAATCGGAAGGCGCCAGCGTCGACACCCGCGAATCCCTGAGCCTGTACGCCAACACCCACGGCTTCCTCGGCTGCCGCCGTGCCACCGATTACAGCCTTGGCTGCGCCGCGATCGCGGTTGACGGCGATGCGATGCAGGTCGGCCACTGGTACAGCGCGACACGTCGCTACGCCGATCTCGACGCTGCTGCCGCGATCGGCAAGCGTGCCGGCGAGCGAGCTGCTGCGCGCCTCGGCGGCCGCTCGGTGAGCACGCAGACCGCGCCGGTGCTGTTTCCGGCCGAAGTGGCGCGCGGCCTGTTCGGTCACTTCATCGGCGCGATTTCAGGCGCTTCCCTGTATCGCCGTGCCAGCTTCCTGCACGGCAAGCTCGGTGAAGCGGTGTTCGCATCGAGAGTGAGCGCCCGGCAGATGCCGTGGCTGCTCCGCGGCGCCAGCAGCAGCGCCTACGATCAGGAAGGCGTGGCGACGACCGAGCGCCAGCTGATCGATCACGGCGTGCTCGGCGGCTATCTGCTCGGCAGCTACAGCGCCCGCAAGCTGGGTATGGAATCGACCGGCAATGCCGGCGGCATCTATAACCTGATCGTCGATTCGACCTTCGACGGCGGCCTTGAAGCGCTGGCCCGCGAGATGGGCCATGGCCTGATCGCCACCGATCTGATGGGCCAGGGCGTCAACACCGTGACCGGCGACTATTCGCGCGCCGCCAGCGGCTTCTGGGTCGAGAACGGCGTCATTGCCTACCCGGTCGACGAGATCACCATCGCCGGCAATCTGGCGACCATGTACCGCGGCATCGCCGCGATCGGCTCCGATGTCGATACCCGGGGCGGCGTGCGCTGCGGCTCGGTGCTGATCGACGCGATGACCGTCGCTGGCGGCGCTTGAACGGGCTTCTGGTCAAACTTCAAACAAGGATCTGCCGCGTGTTCCGAACTGCATTGCTGATCACCGCCGCTCTCGTCCTTGCTGGCTGCGCCTCGCGCGGCACTCAGGATTGCGAAGCGATTGCCGGCCCGGGCTGGTCACGGCTCTCCGCCACGCCCGCCGATGGCAGCGAACTGCTGGTTCGCGCCAATCTCCCCGATAACGCTGAGGTGTTGTGGTTCAGCCAGGGCAAGGATCAGGTGATGGTCTGCGATCCCTCGAACAGCCTGGTCAACCCGGGCTGCGGCGGCTCGACGGCCTACCAGTTCGAGCGCAAGGCCGGCGCCTGGGTGTCACGCGGCGTGCTGCTGCCGGTCTGCGACTAGCGCAGGCTGAAGAGGCTGCTCAGCCAGCCTTCTTTTTCGCTGCTGCCTTGCTGGGCGCAGCTTTCTTGACTGCCTTCTTGGCGGCCTTGGATGCCGTCGCCTTGCGCGGCGCGGCGGGCTTGGCGGGCGGCTCCGGCGCCATGCGCGAAGCAGCCTCGGTCGACTCTTCGATGTTCTCGAACTGATCGGAAATCAGCTGGCCGATCTCGCGGTTGATGCGGCGGATCGCGTCGTAGACGACACCGATGGTCTGCTGCTGCTTCTGGCGCAGTCCGGTCTTGTCCTCGGTCAGCAGGCCGGTCTGCTCCAGCGCTTCGAACGGCAGATCGGCGATGTACTCGTGCACCGCTTGCACGGAAGTCGCGCCGCGATCGACGGCTTCCTGGATGAAATCCTTCAGCAGCTCGATGCGTTGCAGTTTCTTCATGACGCGCGCTCGACGAAAGAGACGGGCCGACAGGATAACCGTCAGCGCACGCCGCAGGCGGCGTAATCCTCGCGCCGGCGATCAATGCGCACGCCGACCGTCCGCGCCGCATCGACCGCGCCAGGCTTGCCGATGGTCATCCGCAGGCTGGCGATCGGAAAGCGCTCGAACAGCATCCGCGCCAGGGTTTCAGCCAGGGTTTCCAGCAACTGGAAGCGGCGCTCGGCAGCGAGCCGGATGATCGCGTCGGCGACTGCGCTGTAGTCGATGGCATCGCGGATGCGGTCGCTCGATGCTGCTTCGCGAATATCGGTGCCCATCTCCAGATCGATCAGCAGCGGACGCGGTGCGTTCTGCTCATGGGCGTGAACGCCGATGATGGTTTCGATTTGCAGTGCCTGGATGAAGACGGTGTCGAGCGGCATGAGTCGGATCGTGGTGACGTGGGTTTGGGACTGAGGCGCAGAAGAAGCGACGATCAGGCAGTTGCGGGTGCAGGCGCGCGCAGTTCATGCAGCGGCCAGCGTGCGCGCGCTGGCAGGCCAGCGCTGCGCTCGCCGACAGACAGCCGCGCCCAGCCCGCGTAGGCGATCATCGCCGCGTTGTCGGTGCAGAACTCGGGGCGCGGAAAGAACAGACCGGCGCCGCGCTTGTCGGTCGCAACCTTGAGGCGCGCGCGCAGACGCTGGTTGGCGCCGACGCCGCCAGCGACGACCAGCGCACTCAGGCCGGTGGCATCGAGCGCGCGTTCGCACTTGATCGCCAGAGTGTCGGTCACCGCTTCCTCGAAGGCGCGGGCGAGATCGGCCTTGGCCTGGCTGTCAAAGTCCGGTTTCAGCTGGTTCAGCACCGCGGTCTTCAGCCCGCTGAAGCTGAACTCGAGCCCGGGGCGATCGGTCATCGGTCGCGAGAAGCGGAACACGCCGGGCCGGCCGTCCTTCGCCAGCTTCGCCAGCTCCGGGCCGCCGGGATATGGCAGGCCCAGCGCTTTCGCCGTCTTGTCGAAAGCCTCGCCAGCGGCATCGTCGAGCGTCTCGCCGAGAATCTCGTAACGGCCGACGCCATCCACGCGCGCCAGCATCGTGTGGCCGCCGGAAACCAGCAGCGCCACGAACGGGAATTGCGGGCGCGGCGTTTCCAGCATCGGCGCCAGCAGATGACCTTCGAGATGATGGATCGGCAGCAGCGGCTTTTCGATGGCAGCGGCCAGACCTGCCGCGAACGCACCCCCTACCAGCAGCGCGCCGATCAAGCCAGGGCCGGCCGTGTAGGCGATGCCGTCGAGTTCGGACGCGGCCAGGCCTGCTTCGGCAAGCACGGCAGCCACCAGCATCTGGATGCGGCCGACGTGGTCTCGTGCCGCCAGTTCCGGAACCACGCCGCCATACTCGGCATGCATTGCCGCCTGGCTGTGCAGGACATGGGCAAGCAGGCCCGCCTCGCCGTCATAGATGGCAGCGGCGGTTTCATCGCAGGAGGTTTCAAGGCCGAGAACGCGCATGCCGAGCATTGTGGGGCATGGCGCGTTGCTTTACAGCCGACGATTGACTAGACTTTGCGCCCCTCCTGATCTGCCTGCTGATCGGAGTGCTTCCCTAATTCCGTTTTTGTCCGCTGTTGAGAGTGAACTGATGCCGAATGTCCGCGTCCGCGATAACGAGCCCTTTGAAGTTGCTCTTCGCCGTTTCAAGCGTACCTGCGAAAAGGCCGGCGTTCTGACCGACCTCCGCAAGAAGGAATTCTTCGAAAAGCCGAGCCAGGAACGCAAGCGCAAGCGCGCTGCTGCCGTGAAGCGTCAGGCCAAGAAGGTTTCCCGCGAAACCTCGAAGCAGATCCGGCTGTACTAAGCGAATCTGCCGCTCTGACCAGTGCCGCGCCATTCTTGGCGCGGACTGTTCAATAAAAAGCACTCCAAATCGCGCCTCTGGGCGCGATTTGTGTTTTTCCCGATTCCATATTCAGGCGCCTTCCCATGACCGATCTCAAGACCCGCATCACCGAAGACGTGAAGCTGGCGATGAAGGCCGGCGACAAGGCGCGCCTCGGCGTGCTGCGCATGCTGACTTCGGAAATGAAGAATCGCGAAGTCGTCGACAGCGTCGAGCTGACCGATGCAGTGGTGATCGCCACGCTCGAAAAGATGCTCAAGCAGCGTCGCGATTCCGAATCGCAGTTCCTCGCCGGTAACCGGCCGGATCTCGCCGCCATTGAAGCAGCGGAAATCGTCGTGCTGACCGGCTATCTGCCGCAGCAGTTGAGCGATGAGGAAGTCGGCGCACTGATCGCTCAGGGCATCAGCGAAACCGGTGCCGTCGGCATGAAGGAAATGGGCAAGGTCATGGCCTGGCTGAAGCCGCAGGTTGCCGGCAAGACCGACATGGGCAAGCTGTCCGGGCTGATCAAGGCCAAGCTGGGATAAAGCTGCAAGCTTGTAGCTGGCGGTCGAACATTGATTCGTTGCCGCCGACTAGCCACTGAACGCTAGTCACTGGACACTGTTGCCATGTCCCGCATTCCAGACGCCTTCATTCAAGACCTGCTGACGCGCATCGACATCGTCGAAGTGGTCGGCTCGCGGGTCGAGTTGAAGCGTGCCGGCCGAGAGTACAAGGGCCTGTCGCCGTTCACCAACGAGAAATCACCCTCGTTCTTCGTCAATCCGGCGAAGCAGATGTTCTTCGATTTTTCGTCCGGCAAGAACGGCACGGCGATCACCTTCCTGATGGAAAACGATCGCCTGAGCTTCGTCGAAGCGGTCGAAGAACTGGCCAAGCGCGCCGGTGTTGACGTCCCCCGCGAAGGTGGCAACGAAGTCAGCCGCCTGGTGCTCGATGGGCCGCTCGATGCGCTGGCGGTCGCCGAGAAGTTCTACCGCGGCCAGCTGCGCACGCATCAACCGGCGATCGACTATCTGAAGAAGCGCGGCCTCGATGGCGAGACCGCCAAGCTGTTCAACGTCGGCTACGCACCCGAATCCTGGGATGCGCTGACTCGCCTGTTTCCCGAGGCCGACGGCCAGCGCAAGCATGCGATGGACGCCGGCCTGCTGATCGAGCGCGACAGTGGTGGCGGTGCCTATGACCGCTTCCGCAACCGCGTGATGTTCCCGATCCGCGACACCCGCGGCCGCACGATCGGCTTCGGTGGCCGCACCCTGGCGAACGATCCGGCGAAGTATCTGAACTCGCCCGAGACGCCGCTGTTCCACAAGGGCCGCAACCTGTTCGGCCTGTTCGAAGCGAAGCAGTCGACGAAATCGGAGCTGACGTCGCTGTTGGTCGTCGAGGGCTACATGGATGTGGTCATGCTCGCCCAGCACGGCATCCGCAACGCGGTCGCCACGCTCGGCACGGCGACCACGCGCGAGCACCTGACCCTGCTGTTCAAGTCGACCCAGCGCGTGGTGTTCTGTTTCGATGGCGACCGTGCCGGCCGCTCGGCCGCCTGGCGCGCGCTGGAACAGGCGCTGCCGGAAGTGTTCGACAACCGCGAATGCCGCTTCATGTTCCTGCCGGACGGTCACGATCCGGATTCGCTGGTCCAGGAAATCGGCGCCGACGCTTTCCGCGTGCTGATCGAGCAGGCGCAGCCGCTATCGGACTTCCTGCTCGGCGAGCTTCAGAAGCAGGTCAACATCGCTACGCTTGATGGCCGCGCCCGTTTGCCAGGCCTCGCCCGCCCGCATGTCGAGAAGCTGCGCGATGGGCCGCTGCGCGCCCTGATCGTCGATGAACTGGCGCGGCTGACACGTCTTGGCCGCGGCGATCTCGAAGCGGCCCTGGCGGCCAGAGCGAAGCCCGAAGCTGCAGCCTCCTCGGCACCGAACGACAACGCGCGACGAGTCGAAAGCCCGGGCGCGAAGCCGGTGCGCATCGCGCTGCAACTGCTGCTCGAAGAGCCGGCCCTGGCGTCGAAAGCCGAACATCTCGGCCAGATCGAGATGCTCGCCCAGCCCGGCCTGGACATCCTGATCGACACCATCGAGTTCTTTCGCGAGAACCCGGAGGCTCATGCTGCACAATGGCTGGAACTGCATCGCGGCACCGCCCGTGGCGCAGCACTTACTCGCATCAGTGCCATGCCGTTGACCATCGCCGACGCCTCGCTGGAGGCGGAATTTCTCGACTGCCTGACGCATCTGCGCAAGCGGGCGATCCGCGAACGTCAGCAGGCACTGCTCGATACTGCCCGCGAGCGCTCGCTGGAACCGGCCGAGCAGGCCGAACTGATGGCGCTGATGCAGCGACCCTGACCGGCCTCAGCTCGACGGTTCGCTGATCACGGCCAGATCGGCAAGTGCCCAGCCGCCAGCGCCGCGCCGGAACTTGAGGCGCCAGCGCTGCTCGCCACCAGCGTAGACCGCGCGATATTCCCGGTTGATGCAGCCGCTGAAGATCGTCGCTTCGATCGGCTGCAGCCGGACCGGCCCCCTCGACGCGCCGAGGCTGATGCTGGCCGGGGTCAGCGCGCGCTGCTGCACATCGAGCGCTATCGCCAGGGCCGAGTCGTTCGCGCGACCCAGCGTCGCTGCGCTCTTGAACGCTTCGTCGACGCGTCCGCTGGCGGCGGCTTCAACCAGTGCCAGACCGGCCGCAGTGGCTGCAGACTCGTTGCGCGGAGCAGCCATTGCCGCGGCTGATGCCAAGCCCGCCAGCAGCACGGCAATGCCGGAAATCGAACGAAAAACCGTGAAGATGGTCATTGGGGTCGTGCTCTGATGTCGTCCCGAACACTTACGCCGGCCGGCAACGAGCGGATGCGCGGCGCTTGCAAGCGCCGACCTTGCCCCCATTTCTGCGCATCTGGCTGGCTGATTGACCGCCTAATCCAGTAAACTGCGCAGTTCTTGACCGACGCCACACACGCCGGTTTCACGCAAGAGTATTCAGATGGCAGCAGCTGACCAGCAATCCCAGATCAAGAACCTGATCGCGCTCGGCAAGGAAAAGGGCTTCCTGACCTTTGCCGAAGTGTCCGACAGCCTGCCTGAAATCGTCGATTCGGAGCAGATCGACGACGTCATCACGATGATCCAGGGCATGGGCATTCCGGTCCATGACGAAGCCCCGGACACCGAGGCCCAGCTGTTCAGCGAGCCGGCCGTTGCCGCCGCCGAGGACGACGAGGAAGCCGCAGAGGAAGCCGCTGCCGCGCTTGCCGCCAGCGATTCCGAGTTCGGCCGCACCACCGATCCAGTGCGCATGTACATGCGCGAAATGGGCTCGGTCGAGTTGCTTGATCGCGAGGGCGAAATCCGTATCGCCAAGCGCATCGAGGAAGGCCTGGGCGAAGCGCTGTATGCGATGGCCAGCTATCCGGAAACGGTGGCGATCCTGCTCGAACAGTACGACAACGCCGTCAACGGCAAGAAGCGTCTGGCCGAAGTCGTGGTCGGCTTCTTCGATCCGAACGCACCGGTGCCAGCTGCGCCTGAAGAAGTGCTGCCGCCGGAAGTCGCCGAAATCGAGCCGGAAGTGGTCGAAGGCGCTGCTGAAGAGGAAGAAGAGGAAGCCGTCGATACGGGTCCGGATCCGGTCCTGTGCGCGGAGAACTTCGGCAAGCTGCAGGCGCTCTATGACGAGGCCTGGGATTCGCTGCTCCGCCTCGGTACCGCCAGCAAGAAGACGCAGGCTCGCCGCGCCGCGGTAGCCGATCTGATCATGACCTTCCGGCTGTCGCCGAAGATCGTCGTCGAAGTCACCAACAACCTGCGCAACAAGGTCGAGCTGATCCGTTCGATCGAGCGTTCGGTGCTGCGCATCTGCGTGGCCGAATGCGGCATGTCGCGCGAAGAATTCCTGGTCAAGTACCGCGAAGGCGGCACGGCCGATCTCGGCTGGCTGGAAAAGGCCATCCGCGCCAAGCGCAAGTATTCGGCGGCGCTGGCGACCAAGAAGGATGACATCAAGCTGCTGCAGGACCAGCTGACCCAGATCGAAGGCGACAACCTGCTGTCGATCGACGAGATCAAGGACATCTACCGGCGCATGACGGTCGGTGAAGCCAAGGCTCGCCGCGCCAAGAAGGAAATGGTCGAAGCCAACCTTCGCCTGGTGATCTCGATCGCCAAGAAATACACCAACCGCGGCCTGCAGTTCCTCGATCTCATCCAGGAAGGCAACATCGGCCTGATGAAGGCGGTGGACAAGTTCGAATACCGCCGCGGCTACAAGTTCTCGACGTATGCCACCTGGTGGATTCGTCAGGCGATCACCCGTTCGATCGCCGATCAGGCGCGCACCATCCGCATCCCGGTGCACATGATCGAAACGATCAACAAGCTCAATCGCATCAGCCGCACGATGCTGCAGGAGATGGGCCGCGAGCCCACGCCTGAAGAGCTGGCGATCAAGATGGAAATGCCGGAAGACAAGGTTCGCAAGGTCCTCAAGATCGCCAAGGAACCGATCTCGATGGAAACCCCGATCGGCGACGACGAAGATTCGCATCTGGGCGATTTCATCGAAGACACGGCGGCCGTCTCGCCGCTGGAATCGGCGACCTCGCAGAGCCTGGCGGAAGCCACGCATCAGATACTGGCCTCGCTCACACCTCGCGAAGCCAAGGTTCTGCGCATGCGTTTCGGCATCGACATGAATACCGACCACACGCTGGAAGAAGTCGGCAAGCAGTTCGATGTCACCCGCGAGCGCATTCGTCAGATCGAAGCGAAGGCACTGCGCAAGCTGCGTCACCCGTCACGCGCGAACTACCTGCGTTCGTTCCTCGACGAATAAGCGACAACGCTCAAGCGGCTGTACAACAACCCCGCCGCGCGCGGGGTTGTTCGTTTCTGAAGGTCATCGACGGAGACCGGGCAATAAAAAACCGGCCCGTCGCACAAGCGAGGGGCCGGTTGGATCAGCCTAAGCTGTTACTTCTTGGCTTCGCCTTCCGGGCTGACCGTGTACAGCACCGGCTTCTGGCTGGAGTACCAGACCGCCAGCGCCTTGATGTCGGCATCGCTTAGACCAGCAGCCTGGCCGCCCATCACGGCGTTCTTGCGGGCGCCGCTCTTGTAGCCCTTCAGGGCCACTTCGAGGTAGCTGCGATGCTGGCCGGCAAGGTTAGGGAACAGCGGCGACGAGCTGACGCCGTTTTCGCCGTGGCAGGCAGCGCAGACGCCGACCTGGGCAGGCTTGCCGCCTGCGGCAGCAGCCGGGGCAGCGGCTTCTTCGTTGGCGGAGGCGACGCCGATGGCCGACAGGCCAAGCAGCGCAACGGCGATCGAGGACAGCAACTTCGAGGGACGGGAGTTCATCGTCGTGCTCACTTCTTTTCCGGGGCCTTGGTCAGATAGGCGGCGATGTCGGCCATGTCCTGATCGCTGAGGCTGGCAGCCTGTGCGTGCATGGTGGCGTGCGGACGCTCACCGGACTTGTAGGCTTTCAGCGCAGCGACGATGTATTCCGGATGCTGCCCACCGAGCTTCGGCACGTGGTAGCTCGGGTACACGTTCGTGTAGTTCACGATGCCGTGGCAGCCGTAACAGGTGTAAGCCTTGACCTTCCCCGCTGCGGCGTCGCCTTCGGCGTTGGCAGCGGTGCAGGTCAGGGCGGCGGTGAGGGCAATCAGGCCCCATCGCACTGAAATCATCAGGGTGTCTCCTAGGATCGTGGCAGTGCGCGAAGAGCAGCCGCGCAGCGGGCGGTATGGTCGGCGAATCCGGGGCTTGCGTCAATAAAACCGGCTGTTTCAGAGCCTGTTTTTGCGTTCGGCAGAGGGCATCGACACGATCGGGCTGGTCATCGAGTTCAGTTATAGTTCGGCGGCGTTCCTCTCGCCCGATCGTCGACCCGGTGCTGCCATGCAAATCCCCGTGACTGCCACCTGCGCTGCGCTTGGCGGTCTGCTGATCCTGGCACTGGCGCTGCGCGTATCGCTGCTGCGTGGCCGCCACCGGATCGCGCTCGGCGACGGCGGCAATCACGAGTTGCTGCGGGCTATCCGCGCCCACGCGAACACGGTCGAATTCCTGCCGATATTCGTGATCCTGTCGCTCTGCTACGAACTTTACGCCGGCGCAAACGGGATGCTGATCACGCTGGTCGCGCTGTTCCTGTTCGCCCGCTTCAGTTTCGCCATCGGCCTCAGCCTGGCGCCGGTGCATCCGCTGCGCCGGATCGGTGCCGGCCTGTCCTACCTCTGCCTGCTGCTGTTGTCGCTGCTGCTGCTGGCAGCGGTCATCACCTCGTTCTGACGACGGTGGCCGGCAAGCGCACGAAGCCCGCTGCGAATCCGGCAGCCGGAGAAGTGGCGGCGGTCGATCTCGGCTCCAATTCCTTCCACATGCTGGTGGCCCGTGACAGCGGCGGTCAGCTGCAGATCGTCGATCGTCTGCGCGATGCCGTGCGCCTGGCGGCCGGGCTCGATGCCAATCGCATGCTGACGGCCGAATCCGAAAGCCGTGCGCTGGATTGCCTGAAGCGCTTCGGCCAGCGCCTGCGCGGCATCCCGCCCGAGCGGGTGCGCGTGGTCGGCACCAACACCATGCGCCGGCTGGCAGATGGCGGCCGCTTCATGCGCTCGGCCGAGAAAGCGCTCGGGCACGAGATCGAAGTGATCTCCGGCGTCGAGGAAGCGCGCCTGGTCTACAACGGCGTCACCCACGGCCTTGGCAAGCCCAAGCCGCGACGGCTGGTGGTCGACATCGGCGGCGGCTCCACCGAGCTGATCATCGGTCAAGGCGCCGATCCGCGGCTGATGGAAAGCATGGCGCTCGGCTGCGTCACCCACACCCAACGCTATTTCGCGGACGGCGTCATCACCCGCGCGCGAATGCAGGAAGCGCGGCTGGCAGCGAGAGTCGAACTGGAATTCGTCGAGCGCCAGTACCGCGCCGCCGGCTGGGATGTCGCGATCGGCGCCAGCGGCACCGTGCGAGGCGTCTGGCGCGTGGCCCGCGCTCAGGGCTGGGCCGAAGAGAAGATCACCCGCGAAGCCGTCAACCGCACGGTGGAACTGGTGATCCGCACCGGCAACGTCGCCAGGATCGATTTCCCCGGCCTGCGCGAGGATCGTCGCCCGGTGTTCGCCGGCGGGCTGGCGGTGCTCGCCGGCGTCTTTGACAGCCTCGGCATCGATGCGATGGAAACCTCCGAGCACGCGCTGCGCGAAGGCCTGATCTACGACCTGCTCGGCCGGCTTGCCGACAACGACGTGCGCAGCCGCTCGGTCGATGCGATGGCAACCCGCTACGGCGTCGATCACGAACAGGCGCGTGAAGTCGAACGCTCGGCACTGAAGCTGCTCGACCAGGCACACGACGCCTGGCAGCTCGATCGCGAAGTCTCGGCGCGCCTGCTGCGCTGGGCGGCGCTGCTGCACGAGATCGGCCTGGTCATCGCCCACGAGGGCAGCCATCGCCACGGCGAGTACATGCTGCGCAATGCCGAGCTGTTCGGCTTCTCGCAGACCGATCAGCGTCTGGTCGCCGCCCTGGTGCGGCTGCAGCGCGGCAAGTTCGCCCAGAGCGCACTGGAAGATCTGCCGGAAAGCTGGAAGCAGCCGATCGCCAGACTTGCCGTGCTGTTCCGGCTTGCAATCGTGCTGCATCGCTCACGGGCGCCGGGGCTGCGCATTCCGTTCGAACTCGGCGCCAGCGGCAAGCAGTTGAAACTGGCATTCCGCAGCGGCTGGCTGGATCGTCATCCGCTGACCCGCGAGGATCTGGAGCTAGAAGCTGGCTACCTCGTGGCCGCCGGTTACAAGCTGCGCTTCAGCTAGTCAGCAGATCACTCGTCGCGCCAGAGCTGGGCGCCGAGAAAGATCACCCGCAGCTGGTTGACCAGACTGTCTTCAAGCGGCTGGGACGCTTCGCCGGGCGGCAGATCGAGAATGTCGGTCGCCGCATTGAGCATGGTGCTGGCGACCAGACTGCAGATCATCTGCAGCGACTCGGGCGTCAGCTGCGGAAAGATCGCCAGATGACGCAGATCCTGGGTCAACTCGGCGGTGAACTGGTCGACCTCGTTGCGGATCGCGCCGCGAATCACCGGCGAGCCGCCGGTGCGCTCCCCGGCGATGAACAGGAAATGCAGGCGATTGGCCAGCACGAAGGCCGAATAGACCTGCACCGAGCGGCGAATCATGTCCTTCACCGGCGCGCCGGCGCGGCGCGCTTCACGGAGCATGCGACGCAGGGTCAGCGCGCTTTCCTCGACCAGTACCAGACCGAGCTCGTGGGTATCGCGGAAGTGGCGGTAGAACGAAGTGGGCACCACGCCGGCGACGCGGGTGATTTCGCGCAGACCCAGGGAATTGAAGCTGCGTCCCTCGTTCATCAGCTGCAGCGCGGCATCGATCAGCGCATCGCGGGTGCGCTGCTTGCGCTGGCCACGCGCGGGCAACACTTCCTCTTCGGATTCCGGAATTTCTGGCCCGGACGGTTGGCGACTGCGCACGCTCATCACTGTTCCTCGGTGTACAAGCGTGATGGTAACAGCGAAACCCCTTGAAAATCCGTGTTCTGGCCGCGTTCAGCCCGCGCACTGACCAGACAAGGGCAATCATCAGTGAACAGGTAGATATTTTCAGTGAACGATTGTTGACATACCGATCTTCTTGCGTGAACATACGTCCACCAACCGAGGAGCCCGTCATGTCTGCCACCGCCCCGCGTACCCATTTCTTCAGCACCGGCCTGCGCCGCGCGCTGAGCTCGCGCATCGCGGCCACGCTGGCCTATCCGCATGGCGTGGACCGCTACGTGGAGCATTTTGCGCCGACCTTCTCGCTGAACGAAGTCCGCGCCGAAGTGACCGCAGTCCGCTACCAGACCGGCGACAGCGTGACCATGACGCTGCGCCCGAACGGCAACTGGCAGGGCTTCCGCGCCGGCCAGTACGTGCGTCTGACGGTGGAGATCAACGGCGTGCGCCGTACGCGCTGCTATTCGCCGGCCAACTCGGTGCATGCCGCCGACGGCCTGATCGAACTGACCGCCAAGGCGCATGCCGGTGGCTTCGTTTCCAGGCATCTCCAGCAGGAGCTGCAGGTCGGCACGACGGTGGGTCTGTCGCAGGCCGAAGGCACGTTCGCGCTGCCGGAAACGCGTCCTTCGCGAGTCCTGCTGATCAGCGGCGGCAGCGGCATCACGCCAGTGATGGCGATGCTGCGCACGCTCTGCGATGAAGGCCACGCCGGTCAGATTACCTTCCTGCATTACTCGAACGCCGCGAAGGATCAGATCTACGCTGCCGAGCTGGCCGAGATCGCCGCGAAGCATCCGAACGTGCAGCTGCTGCGCGGCTATGTCGAAGCCGACCAGGGCGGCGAGCTGAGCGGCCTGTTCGGCCGCGCGCACCTGAATGACGCGGTGCCGGACTACGCCGAAGCGCAGACCTTCCTCTGCGGCCCGCCCGGCATGATGAAAGCTGTGCAGAAGCTGTGGGCCGATGAACGCATCGCCGAGCGCCTGCATCTCGAACACTTCACGGCCGCGCCGGTCGTCATCGACAGCGCCAATTCCGAAGGCGAAGTGCGCTTCGCTCGCAGCGAGCGTCTCGCCAAGAACAGCGGCGCCACCTTGCTCGATCAGGCCGAAGCCGCTGGCCTGAAGCCGGAATCGGGCTGCCGCATGGGCATCTGCCACGCATGCACCTGCCGCAAGACGGCGGGCCGCGTGCGCGATACCCGCACCGGCGAGATCAGCGATGCCGGCGAAGGCGATATCCAGATCTGCATCAGCGTGCCAGTCGGCACCGTGACGATCGAAATCTAAGCCCCCCAATTTACGACTCACGAATTGAACGAGAGAACGCTCATGACCGCCATCCAGAAAAACACTTTCAGCTCGCTCACGCCGGCCCAGTTCGCGGCCATCGGCACCGAGTTCGATGCCATCCGCAACCGCATGCGCGCCGACCTCGGCGAGCGCGACGCGAAGTACATCCGCACGATGATCAAGCGCCAGCGCCAGTTCGAAGTTGCCGGCCGCGTGATGATGATGATTCCGCCAGTCTGGCCGGCCGGTGTGGCCGCGCTGTCCGTGTCGAAGATTCTCGACAACATGGAGATCGGCCATAACGTCATGCACGGCCAGTACGACTGGATGGGCGATCCGTCACTGAACTCGAAGAACTTCGAGTGGGACAGCGCGGATACGTCCAAGAACTGGAAGATCACGCACAACTACGAACATCACACCTACACCAATGTCCTCAACAAGGACCATGACATCGGCTATGGCCTGCTGCGTATGTCGACCGATCAGAAGTGGGAGCCGCGCTTCCTCGCCAACCTGCCGTTGACGGTGCTGCTGCACACTTTCTTTCAGCACTTCGTCGCGGTGCAGAACCTGAAGCTCGAAGAGGTGATGATCTACAAGACCAAGACCCCGGCGCAGCTGAAGGAAGAGTTCAAGCCGGTGTGGAAGAAGATGCGCAAGCAGCTCGCCAAGGACTACGTGCTGTTCCCGCTATTGGCCGGCCCGATGGCGCCGATGGTGTTTGCCGGCAACGTGCTGGCCAACCTGGCGCGCAACATCTGGGCCTGTGCAGTCATCTTCAACGGCCACTTCCCGGAAGACGTCGAGCAGTTCCCGGAATCGGTGATCGAGAACGAAACGCGCGGCCAGTGGTACGTCCGCCAGCTGCTCGGCTCGGCCAACTTCAGCGGCGGCAAGCTGATGCACATCATGAGCGGCAACCTGAGCTTCCAGATCGAGCACCACCTGTTCCCGGACATCCCGGCGCATCGCTATGCCGAGATCGCCCCGGAAGTCCGCGCGATCTGCGAGAAGCATGGTCTGCCGTACAAGACCGGCTCGTTCTCACGCCAGACCCTGAGCACCTGGAAGCGCATCGCCAAGCTGTCACTGCCGTCCGGCAAGAGCGGCAAGATTTCGCCGCGGATGGCGAATGAAAAGCTGGTGGTGCCGATGGCGCTGGCTGCTTGATTGACTCATAGCCGGCCTGATTGATCAGGCCGGCTATTTTGAAACTCGGATCTCAGCTCTTCTTGAGCAGGTCGCGAATTTCCATCAACAGCTTTTCCTCATTGGTCGGCCCCGGCGGCGGTGGCGGTGCTGCCGCCTCGGCCTTCTTCATCGTGTTGATGCCCTTGACGACCAGGAAGATCACGAAGGCGACGATCAGGAAATTGATCACCGTCTGGATGAACTTGCCGTAGCTGAGCAGTACGGCCGGCGTCTTGCCGTCTTCCGAGGCGGCCTTCAGCACGAACGCCGATTTCGAGAAATCGACGCCGGCAGTCAGCTGACCAATCACCGGCATGATCACGTCGCCGACCAGCGAAGTGACGATGGCGCCGAACGCGGCGCCGATGACGACACCAACGGCAAGGTCGATGACGTTGCCGCGCATCGCGAAACTCTTGAACTCCTGGGCAATGCTCATGCTGTTCTCCGGGGGCTTGGAACGATTTTCTTGGTTGCAGCGAATTCTATGCCGGGCCAGCGAACGCTTTGACGACTCTGTCATCGACAAGACAGATCGGCAGACCGGCCTCGAGATTCGCGTACTGCGGTTGCCAGCCCAGCTGATCGACCAGTCGGCGATTCGACAGCCGCTTCGATTCTTCGAGAAACGATTTCAGCATCGGCGACATCGTCTGCAGCGCCACTGCCAGCGGCACTTCCGGTGGCGCCGGCAGGCCAAGCAGCGCGGCGCAGCGGAAGAAGTAGTCACTCATCGTCGTCGGCTGGCCATCGGACACGTTGTAGGCCGCGCCAGCGTCGCCGGCCTCGGCCACGCGTAGCGCCGCAGACGCCAGATCGTCCGCGTGGATGCGATTGGTGTACGGCGACTGGTCGCGCTGTACCAGCGGCGTGCCGGACTTGAGTCTCTGCAGTGGCAGGCGCCCTGGCCCGTAGATACCGGGCACGCGCAGGATCATCGCCGCGATGCCGTGACGCTCGCCATAGGCCAACGCGCGACGTTCGGCATCGAGCCGGCGATAGCCGCGCGCGCTCTTCGGCTTCAAGGATTCGCCCTCGTCGATCCAGCGGCCTTCGCAGTCGCCGTAGACGGCCGAGGTGGACAGATAGATGAGCCGCGCAGGCGGCAGGTTCAGCGCATCGAGCACCTGGGCAAGGCGCGGATCGCTCTCGCCTTTTTCCGGTGGTGGCGCGAAATGGAACAACCAGTCCGCTGCGGGCAGATCGGCGATTGCATCGGCATCGAGATCAGCTGTCTGCGCCTTGATACCGAGCCGCCCCAGCGCCGCAGCGCTGGCTTCGGAGCGGACGATGCCGGTCACCGTGATGCCGCGTGCCATCAGTTGCAGCGCGAGGCGGCAGCCGACATCGCCGCAGCCGACGATCAGTGCCTGCATCGGTCGCACTCGCTCGCCGGCATCAACCGTCGCCTTCCATCAAGTCCGCGATGTACTTGTCGAAAGTGATTGCGCCGCCAGCAGCGGCCACGGGTGCGAGATCGCGCGCTGGCAGTGCATCGCCGAAGGCATCGATGCGCTTCCACTTCGCAGGCGGCGTCTCGCAGCCGGCTTTCGGCACGTACAACGAATCACCCAGCTTCTGATAGCGATGGATGTAGCGCGGGCAGTTGACGAACAGATTGGTGATCGCCACCCGCACGACCAGCTCGGCCTCCGGGTATTCCTTGAGCAGCGGATCGTTCGGATCGATGCTGGCATTGCCATGCAGGCGCAGGCGATTCGGCGTCTCGAAATCGATGAACAGCAGGCCGACCTTGGCGTGCGTCTTGAGATTGCCGAGTGACAGATACATGCCGTTGCCGTCGTAGCTCGGGAAGGCGATGGTGCCGCTGTCGACGATCTTCACGAAGCCTGCGGCGCCGCCCTTGTACGAACAGGTGGGCTGGCCATCCGGGTCGACCGTCGACAGGAAGAACAGATCGCGGCTGCCGATGAAGGCTTTCTCGGGATCGCTCAATTCCGGGTGCATGGTGATCATCGACACCCGGTCCGCCAGCATCTCGGTACCGAACTCCCGCTGCAGCGCGCGCTGCGCCGTGGTGAATCTCTGTTCCTCTGGCTCGCTCATCGGTTCGCTCCTCCATCGGTCACGGCTCGAACGGCCGCGTGCCCGGAGTGTCGCGCAGGCAGACGGGCTTGGGAACCCGCACGCCAGATCGCTCAGCGATTGCCGGCGGCCAGCTCCAGACCCTGCCGGTAATGCAGCGCCGCTTCTTCAGGCTGCTGGGTATCGGCACAGAGGCGGGCCAGATCGAGACAGGCCTTCGGCGTTGGCGCAACGGCCAGTACCGCTTCCAGATAGCTGCGCGCCTTGCCCCATAGCCTATTAGCGAGGCAGACGTGACCGGCGACCTGCAGCAGTTCCGGCTTCTCGCCATACAGCGCCAGCCATTGCTCGACGGTCGCCAGCTGGCCGATCGGATCGTTGGCGTGCAGATCGCCGTAGAGCAGCGCCAGATCGCCATCCCAGTCGACCGACAGCGCCTGCGCGATCAGCGCCAGCGCTTCGGAATCGGCATTCAGCCGGGCCAGGCCGCGGACATAGACCAGGCGCACTTCGCGGTCCTCGCGCTGCGTGCCCGCCGATTCCCACAGCGCTTTCAGCACCGGCAGGCGGGCCTCGTCGATTGCCTGCTGCATCAGCTCGCGCAGCGCCCGGCTCATCAGCTGCTCGCGACGCTTGACGATGATCGCGCCTTCGCTGGCCGGTTCCAGCAGCAGTTCGCGCAGCGCACTCCAATCACCGAGCGCAGCATGGCTTTCGGCGAGCAGTTCGATCGCGAACGGATGGCGTGGGTCTTTCTCGCGCAACTGCAGCGCGGTCTGCCGGGTGGCCTCGAACTCGCCGCGCTTGCGCTGCAGATCAGCCTGCGACAGCAAGGTGGCGAACTCATGCTCCGGGCTGTTCAGCGCCGCCAGACGCAGGTAGTGATCGCGACGATCCGAAGCCGCCTGACGCTGCGCGGCACGGGCAGCCGCGAGGTAGTTCAGATGTGGCGCGTGATGGTCGCTGGCGCGCTTGACCAGCTCACTCTCGGCACGCGCCCAGTTGCCTTCGAACAGGGCCAGCAGGCCGTTTTCGAAGGAATCACGGGCACGATCGGAGCGGCGGCGATCGACCGCTTCGCGCAGACTCGTCGGCAGGCGGAACGCGAAGCCGGACAAGCGCACCACCAGCCAGACCACCAGAAACCACAGCGCCACGCCAAACACGAGCACCGCCAGCGAGGTCTCGACCACCCACGGGCCGTAGTTGATCAGGACATAGCCGGTGTCCGGCCGCAGCAGCAGGATGGCGACGAGTCCGCCGACGAAGACGACGAGCAGAAACAGGAAGACGATGATCACGGGTCAGCGCGGCGTCGCGTCGAGGTAGGCGCGCAGCAGGCCGAGACTGCGGCCCAGCTCCGGTAGCGGCGGATCCAGATCCAGGCTCTGCAGGCGATCGAGTTCGGCACGAGCGCCGAGCACGGCGGGGTCATCGCTGCGGTAGTAATCGTCGAGGAAGGCATCGACGTCCTCGATGGTGGCGCGCATCACGCCGGTCTGGTGGGCGAGCAGTGCGGCGCGCGCGGTTTCCAGCTTCATCAGCAGCAGCTGGCCGACCAGCGCTTCCTGCTCCGGCGGCAGCAGGCGGTCCACCGGCTTGTCGTTGCGACGGAGGATGAACACCGCGCCGAGCACTTCGCGGAACGAAGCCCAGCCGCGCGACCAGGCGCTGTCACCCGCCGGCTTCAGATCACGCGACGGCCCGGAGTCGACGACCGAAGACTGCGCCGGTGTTCGCGAGCGCTGGGGGAACTGCGGCGCGCGACGGATCAGCGCGGACAAGCTCAAGCCCGAGGCTTCGAGATCGACACCGGGCAGCGCCTGCAATGCGCCGCGTTCGGCGGCCAGCGATTCGCGGATCGCGAACAGCTGCGGCTCGGCAAGTGCGCCGAGGCGATCCTGCGCCAGGCTCAGCGCATCGGCCGCGCCCTTGGCGTCATGGGCCAAGCGGGCACGTTCATTGGCGATCAGCAGCAGCTGCTCGACGGCGACCAGTTGGGCGCGGCTGCGGCCGCCCTGGATGGTGGTGTTGATGCGGGCCAGCGTGGCATCGGCGTCGTCGGCACGGCTGGCGAGCGAGCCCAGGGTGTCGGTGTTGCGGCGCGCCGCTTCGGTGACATCACTCTGGCGCTGGCGCAGTTGCTGGATCTCGGCGCTGGCATCGCCGAGCTGGCGGCTGAGCCGGCGCAGCAAGGTGTCCTGGGCAGCAACGGTTTCCTCGGTCGCAACGCGCTGCTGCCACAGCCGCCAGCCCGCGTAGCCGGTGCCAGCCAGCGCGGCGATCAGCAGCAGGCTCAGCAGAACGGGCCAAACCGAACGGCTTGGTGTCACGCGAGCAGGAACTTCGTATTCGGTCATGCGTTCAGGGAGTGGCCGGGGCGGTGGCGCAACAGGACTTCGAGATAGGCCGCATCGGTGACCCGTTGCGGCAGCAGAGGCTGGTGCACGAAGCCCAGAATCCGCGCAGTTTCTACCACACGCGGCGACGGCACGGCCAGTTGCAGCGCTTGCAGCAGGGACTGCGCGGCAGGCGGCGTCAGCGCTGCCAGACGAGCCAGCGCTTCGCCACTGGGGATGATCGCGAAGTTGGCCTGACCCAGCAGTTCGGCGATCCGTTCCGGCGCGTGGTCGATGGCGACGCGCCGATAGACCGCCAGCACCTCGACCTCGGCCTTGCGCGCGCGCAGGCCGGCTTCGAGCAGCGGCAGGGTCTGCTCGCCAGTGACGATCAGATGGCGCTGCCCGGCGATCTCCTGTAGCGCCGGATGACGCAGCAGCGCTTCGGCGCCATCGCCATCTTCCGGCGCCAGCACCGCCGTGCCGGTCAGGCCCGTCAGTGCGGCAGCGGTCACCGCGCCGACGGCCGCCAGCGGCGGCCACGGCGGCGACAGCAGTTCGGCGGCATGAACGACGGCATTCCTGCTGGTGAACAGCCAGCGATCGAACGAACACGCGGTCTGCAAGCGAAACGCAGCGGCCGCGGGATCAGTTACGGGCGCGATCTCGAACAAGGGCAGACGCAGAACTCTGCCACCGGCCTGCTCGATCAACGCGCAGAGCGCATCCGCCTGCTCCGCCGGCCGCGCGACGAGGACGGTCAGACCGTCCAGTCGCGCGAGTTGCTCATGCATGGATGCCGAGCTTGGCGAGGATGTCGCGCGCGCCGTTGGCGAGCAGGCGTTCGGCCAGTTGCACGCCGAGAGCGGCGGCCTCCGAGGTCGGGCCTTCGATCTCGTCGCGGACGCAGGCCGAGGCATCTGGTGCGGCAACCAGGCCGGTCAGCCGCAGGCGATCGCCGGTGATCACCGCATGGCCGGCGACCGGCACGGTGCAGGCGCCACCGAGCCGCGCATTGAGGCCGCGCTCGGCGGCCAGCCGGATCGCCGACTGCGGATCGTGCAGCGGTGCCAGCAGCGCGCGGGTGGCGACATCGTCGGCCCGGCATTCGATGCCGACCACGCCCTGGGCGCAGGCCGGTACGAAGCGGCGCATATCAAAACTTTCGCGGATGCGTGCCGCGAGGTTGAGCCGGATCAGCCCGGCAGCGGCGAGCAGGATGGCGTCGTATTGGCCTTCGTCGAGCTTGCGCAGCCGGGTGCCGACATTGCCGCGCAGTTCCTTGATCACCAGGTCCGGCCGCAACTGGCGCAGCTGGGCCTGACGGCGCAGCGATGCGGTGCCGACCACTGCGCCCTGGGGCAGCTCGTCCAGCGAGGCATAGCGATTGGAGACGAAGGCATCGCGCGGGTCTTCACCAGCCAGGAACGCGGTCAGCACCAGACCCTCCGGCAACTGCGCAGGCACGTCCTTCATCGAGTGCACGGCGATGTCGGCGCGGTTCTCGAACATCGCCGTTTCCAGTTCCTTGACGAACAGGCCCTTGCCGCCAACAGTGGCCAGGCTGCGATCGAGCAGCTGGTCGCCGATGGTGGTCATCGGCACCAGCGTGACCACAGTGCCGGGATGGGTGCGCTCGATCAGCGCCTTGACGTGCTCGGCCTGCCATAGCGCCAGCGGGCTTTCGCGGGTTGCGATTCGGATCGACAAGACAGAACTTCCTTCAGCAGTCGTGGGCGTGAGTCGTGGGCGTGAGTCTTCGGCGTGATCAGTCGAGCGTCTTGTCGCTGCCGTCATCGGTCAGGAAGCGGCGCACTTCGGCAAGGCGGCGGCGGCTGACCGGCAGCAGGGTCGCCGCGTGGCGAACCTTCAACCAGTGCTGGGATTCATCGCCCTTGCCGCGCTCCAGGCCGGCGATGAAGCGGGTCGCGACCAGCGCCTTGCGATGCACGCGAAGGAACCAAGGCGCGAAATCGTCCTCCAGCGTCTTCAGCGATTCCTCGATCAGCACTTCACCGTGCAGATGGCAGACCGTGGTGTATTTCTGATCGGCGAGGAAATAGACGATGTCCTCGGCTGGCACCCGCACCAGGCCTTCGCGCGTGGTGGCCAGCACGAACTCGCGGGCCGGCTTGGTGCCGGGCAGCGCGATCGTCGGCTTTTGCGCGCGCGACAGCTTGCGGATGTGCTGCAGCGCCTCCTTGAGCTTTTCCTTGCGCACCGGTTTCAGCAGGTAGGCATCGCCCTGGGCGTCGAAAGCGCTCAGCGCGTGCTCCGGGTAAGCAGTGATGAAGATGATCGCCGGCGGCATGTCCTCGGACTTGATCGCCCGCGCCACCTGCAGGCCGTCGACCATACCCATGCGCACGTCGAGCAGCACCACGTCCGGCTCTTCCTCGCGAATCATGTCGATCGCCGCTTCGCCGTCGCCGGCTTCACCGACGATTTCGTAACCCGGAAATTCCGCGACCAGACGACGCAGGCGCTCGCGAGCCAACGGCTCGTCATCAACGATCACGACTCTCATGCTTCACTCCTCCTCGGCGGTGGGCGCGTTCAATTCCGCGCCACTATGCAAGACATACGGCAAACGCAGGCGCGCGCGGAACAGCGGTCCGAACTCATCCCGGTCATCTCCGAGGATCAGCTTGGCACGCTCGCCGTAGATCAGCTTGATGCGCTGCGCAATATTGGTGATGGCAGTACCCGTGCCCGCCCGCTTCGGCGAGTCCTCGGGCGGAATCGGATTCTCGACATCGATGATCAGGAACTCGCCTTCGCGGCGGGCGATGACGTGCAGCATGCCCCTCGCGCGCAGCCGTGACACGCCGTGCAGCACGCCGTTCTCGACCAGCGGCTGCACGGTGAGGCGCGGCACCTGGGCATCGAGCACGCTGTCCGGCACTTCCCAGTTGACCAGCAGCTTGTCCCCGAGGCGAATTTCCTCGATGCGCATGTAGCCCTTGACGATCTCGATCTCCTCGCGCAGCGGAATCAGGCGCTGGCGCGAATCGAGGCTGACGCGAAACAGGTCGGCGAGATCGATGACCATTTCCTCGGCCACGTCCGGCTTCGAGGGAATCAGCTCGGCCAGCGAGTTCAGCGCGTTGAACAGGAAGTGCGGGCGGATGCGCGCCTGCAGCGCCAGATAGCGGCCATCGGCCTCGGCGCGGGATTCCTCCTGCCACTGGTGGTTCTCCCAGAGATAGCGCAACAGCAACAGGCCGACGATCGCGGCGATGCAGACATTGCGCAGCACGAACGACCAAGCCTCGGCCGGCGGCAGCAGGTTGAGACCAAACCGCAGATCGAGCAGCCAAGTGGCGGTGCTGACCCCGAAGGTCACCAGCACCAGCACGAACCAGCAGATGAAGAACAGCACGCCGCTCGGCAACGCGGTCAGGAAGCGGCGAACCATGCACAAGGCCGCAGCGGCGCAGAGCCCCGTCCACTGCAGGTACAGCGACAGCAGCAATAACTGACGCAGCGCCTGAGGGCTATCGGAGCTGCCGACCGCCAGGGTCAGCACCACCGCGATCAGCTCCATCACATAGGCCAGCGTCAACAGCGAATTCGCCCGACAGAACTCCGGGATCAGGCTGTTTTCCGAGTGGGCGGCGACTTCGAATCGCTTCATCGACGAAGCCTATCGGAAGTCTCCGGGGTCTGTCTCCGGGGCTATGGCCACCGACTTACAATAGAGGCCCGGCCGAAGCCTAAATCCGCTCCTGGCTGACACGATCTCCCCCCGTTTCCAGCCGTGCCGCGCCGACAATGACTCCCGCCGATCCCGTTTCCCCGAAGACCCCGCCCGCCGCCAAATTGTGGGGCGGCCGCTTCGCCGAAGGCACCGATGCGCTGGTCGAGGCGTTCTCGGAATCGGTCAGCTTCGATCAGCGCCTGTGGCGCCAGGACATCGCCGGCAGCACTGCGCATGCGCGGATGCTCGGCAAGGTCGGCGTGCTGAAGGCCGCGGATGTCGAGGCCATCGTCGACGGCCTGGCGCAGATTCGCAGCGAGATCGAATCCGGCAAGTTCGAATGGCAGCTGGCGCTCGAAGACGTGCACATGAACATCGAATCGCGGCTGACCGCGATGATCGGCGACGCCGGCAAGCGCCTGCACACGGCGCGCTCGCGCAACGATCAGGTCGCCACCGATCTGCGCCTGTACGTCCGCGATGCGATCGACGAACTGGTGATCACCATCGGCGTGCTCGCCGAGGTGCTGCTCGACTTAGCCGAACGCGAAGCCGACACCATCATGCCGGGCTTCACCCACATGCAGATCGCCCAGCCGGTGACCTTCGGCCACCACATGCTGGCCTGGCGCGAACAGGTGCTGCGCGACCGCGCGCGCCTGCTCGACTGTCGCCGCCGCGCCAACGTGCTGCCGCTCGGTTCGGCTGCCTTGGCCGGCACGGTCTATCCGATCGATCGCCATTTCGTCGCCGAACAACTGGGCTTCGATTCGGTATCCGAGAACTCGCTGGACGCGGTCAGTGATCGCGATTTCGCGATCGAGTTCGTGTCGGCCGCCGCGCTGGCGATGGTTCACCTGTCGCGCTGGAGCGAGGAACTGATCCTGTGGTGCACGCCGATGTTCGGTTTCGTGAAGTTGCCGGATCGCTTCTGCACCGGCTCATCGATCATGCCGCAGAAGAAAAACCCGGACGTTCCCGAACTGGTGCGCGGCAAGACCGGCCGCGTGGTCGGCGATCTCAATGCGCTGCTGGTGCTGATGAAGGGCCAGCCGCTGGCCTACAACCGCGACAACCAGGAAGACAAGCCGCCGCTGTTCGATGCCCACGACACCTTGTCGGCGAGCTTGCGGCTGTTCGCGGCGATGTTGCCGAATGTCACGGTCGAACGCGCCACCTGCCGCTCCGCCGCATTCAAGGGTTATTCGACGGCGACCGATCTGGCCGACTACCTGGTCAAGCGCGGCCTGCCGTTCCGCGACGCGCATCACGCGGTCGGCTCGGCAGTCGGCCACGCGGTGAAAAAGGGCTGCGATCTGTCCGAGCTGTCGCTCGACGAGCTGCGCGGCTTCTCGGCGCTGATCGAAGCCGACGTGTTCGACGTGCTGACGCTCGACGGTTCGGTGAACGCGCGCAATCACTGGGGCGGCACCGCGCCGGCGCAGGTGCGCGCGGCGATCGCAAGAGCGCGTAGCCGGGGCTGATCGCCGGCGCTACCCCGCGAGGGGTATCATCGCCCTCCAGTGAACAAGCGTTCTCGTTCGACCCGACGATCACAGTCGGGCGAAACCGAGACGTTTCATAACGGGAGGGGACATGAACATCTTGAACTTCGGCAGGGTTTCCCTGCAGGTTGCCGGCACGGCCGTCGCCATTTTCCTGGCCGCCTGCGGCGGTAGCAGCGCTCCGGGCGGCTCGACGACAACCCCGGCGGCCAGCGCCGACTGGTCGACCCTGGGCAACCGGGAGGCCGCCGCCGGCACCGGCATGTCCGTCGATACCAACAACAAGGCGAGCTGGACCGCCTACGATCCGCCGGCCACGTACGCTGGCATCGTGCGCCTGCCGTTGCAGTTCATCACCATGCGCGACGGCATCCGCCTCGCGACCTATGTCACGGTGCCGGCCGATGCCGATGGCAATCCGGCGACCGGCCCGTTTCCGGTGGTGCTGGTGCAGACGCCCTACAACGGCGTGGTCGGTGGCCAGGTCGATGGCCTCGGCGGCGCCGATCCGTACATCGTCCGCCACGGCTATGCGACCGTGGTTGTCGACGTGCGCGGCACCGGGCAGTCCGAAGGCGTCTGGGAAGCGTTCGGTGAAACCGAGCAGGGCGACTACGCGGAAGTCACCGAATGGGCGGCCACCCAACCGTTCAGCGACGGCCGCATCGGCCTGTACGGGGTTTCCTATCTCGGCATCGCGACGATGCTGACTGCCGCCCAGCACCACCCGGCAGTGAAGGCCGCGTTCCCGATCGTTCCGATCGGCGACGGCTACCGCGACATCGTGTTCACCGGCGGCCAGATCAACCCGACCTTCATCCCGCTGTGGTTGAGCCTGATCACCGTGCTCGGCGTCACCAACCCGACGGCGCTGACCGATCCGGCCAACGGTCTGCCGATCGTGCTCGAGCACATCACCAACGCCGCACTGAAATTCCAGGCGCCGCTGATCCTCAACGCCCTGGCCGGTGATCCGGATACTGCTTACGACGGCCCGTTCTGGCGCACCCGTTCGCCGCTGGAAGTGCTCGATGCGATCACCGTGCCGACCTTCGTCGTCGGCGGCCTGCGTGATCTGTTCCAGCGCAGCGAGCCGATGAGCTACGAAGTGCTGAAGCGCAAGGTGCCGGCGAAATTGCTGATGGGCCCGTGGACTCATCTCGACGCCGCGTTCGGCGCCGGCCTGCCCGTCGATGGCGTGCCGCTGATGAATCAGATCCAGCTGCGCTGGTTCGATCAGTACGTGAAGGGCCTTGACGTTGGCGCCGAGACGATTCCCAACGTCACCCAATGGGTCTATGGCGCCGAGCGCTACGTGACGGCCCGCGACTGGCCGCATCCGGATGCCAGCGCGCTGCGCCTGTTCCTGCACGGCAGCCATCTGCTGAGCAGCGAGGCACCGGCTGCCGGTGAACCGGTCAACCGTGCGCTGCAGGTGCCAATCGCCGGCCTGTGCTCGGCTTCGACGGTGCAATGGACGGCCGGTGCCGCCGGCTACATCCCGCTGCCCTGCTTCGAGAACTCGAATGCTTCGGATCGCTTGTCCATCGTCTACGAGACCGCCGTGCTGACCGAGCCGATGTATCTGAACGGCCCGATCCAGGCCGACATCTGGATGGACAGCACCGCCGGCGACGCCGGCCTGTCGATCCGGGTCTCCGATGTCGACGAGCGCGGCATCGCGCGCACGCTGACCAACGGCCTGCAGACCGCGTCCTTGCGCGCCGTCGATGCGGCAAAGAGCCGGACGCTCGATGGCCAGATGATCCAGCCCTGGCATCCGTACACCCAGGCGTCGGTCGTGGCGCTGCCGAGAGGCGAGCCGGTGCTGGTGCCAGTCGAAGTGTTCCAGACCAGCGCTCTGATCGCGGCGGGCCACAAGCTGCGCGTCTCGGTCGGCGCCAGCAATCTGCCGCAGGGCGTGCCGCCGCTGCCGACGCTGCTGCAGTCGCTGGCCGGCATCCTCACCATCTACAACGACGCGGCGCGGCCCTCGAGCGTCGTGCTGCCGGTCGTCCCCGCCACCGCTTTGAACTGAAGCCTCATGCCCCATCTGACCACCCGCGACGGCGCCCGCCTCCACTACCTCGACGTCGGTCGCAACAAGGGTCCGGCCTGCGTGCTGCTGCATGGCTTCGGCATGCAGGGCGCGATGTGGCTGCCGGTGATCGCGCCGCTGCTGCTCAAGCAGCGCTTCATCCTGCCGGACCTGCGCGGCTTCGGCGGTTCGCATGGCCTGCGCATCACCACGCCGCAGCTGATCAACCAGCACGCCGATGACCTCGCCGATCTGATCGAAGGCCTGGGCCTCGATCAGGTCCGGCTCGCCGGCCTGTCGATGGGCGCCTGCACGGCGATGGACTACCACGCGCGCTACGGTTTCGATCGCGTGCACAGCTATCTGCACATCGATCAGGCGCCGCGGATCATCAATGGCGACGACTGGCAGCACGGCGTGCTCGGCAGCGTGCAGACCGAGCGGCTGGCCGACTGGAGCGATCTGCTGCACCGCCTGAAGATCTATCGCGACACGCCGTTCGAGCGCCTGCCCGGCCATCTGCGCCAGCGTTTCTGGGCGCTGCTCGCCGAGTTCCTGAGCTTCGCGTTCAGCCATCGCGGCTGGCGCGGCGCGGCCAGCCTGACCCGTTACGACCAGCTGGCGAAACGCCTCGTGCCGACCACCAACTGGACGGTCTATGTCGACTCGCTGCGTTCCTATCTGGAAGACGGCTTCGACTGGCGCGAATCGATGAGCACGATGCAGAAACCGATGACCGTGATGATCGGCGGCCGCTCGGCGATGTATCCGGCCGAAGGCCAGCGCCTGCTCGGCACCCTGGTGCCGCACGCCAAGCTGATCGAGTTTCCGAACTCGGGCCACGTGATTCCGTTCGAATCACCGCGGCGCTTCATCACCGAGTTCGGGCACTTCCTGCGGGCCGCTTGAGGCCCGCTGTTCAGCTCAGGTAGGTATAGCCGCTCAAGCCCGCTTCGAGTTCGGAGAGCAAGGCGCTGCGCGTGGCCTGCGGCAGATCGGTCGCCGCGAACTTGCGGCGATAGCTCTGCGCCAGCGCTTCCGGCGCGAGGTGCACGTAGCGCAGCAACTCGTCCGTGCGGTCGCCATGCTCCGCACCTTCGAGTCGCCACGAGTCGCCTTTGACGACGACATTGACGGCGTTGGTATCGCCGAACAGGTTGTGCATGTCGCCGAGAATTTCCTGGTACGCACCGACCATGAACAGCGCCAGCCGATAAGGCTCGTCGTGCTTCAGCTCGTGCAGCGCCATCGTCGACACCACGCCTTCGCGATCGACATAGAGATCGAGGCGGCCGTCGGAATCGCAGGTCAGATCACAGAGCCGGCCGCGGATCGACGGACGCTCGGTCAGGCGATGGATCGGCACGATCGGGAACACCTGATCGATCGCCCAGGCATCGGGCACCGACTGGAACACCGAGAAGTTGCAGAAGTACTTGGCCGACAGCTTTTCGCGCAGCTCGTCGAGGGCGTCACGTTCGGCGCGGATGGTCGGATCGAGCTTCGGCAGCACGGCGCGAGCCACGGTGTAATAGGCGCGCTCGGCATAGGCGCGATCACGCAGCGGGATCAGGCCGAGCGTGTACTGGGTCTGGGCGTCGGACAGGTAGTTCGCGGCGTCATGCAGGCATTCGATCGGGCCATCGGCATCGATATGGCTCGGCAGTTCATGCAGCGCGCGCAGCGCGGCGGGCGCATCGGCATGCGGGGCTTCGAGCGCGCCGCTGGGCGCGACTTCCGAATCGACTACCGAGGTGATCAGCACCGCGTGATGCGCGGTCAGCGCGCGGCCCGATTCCGAGATCAGATTCGGCTGCGGCTCGCCCGCGGTTTCGCAGACTTCGGCCAAGGTACGGATGATGTTGCGGGCGTATTCGCGCACCGAGTAGTTCATCGAGCAGTAGCTGCGCGAGCGCGTGCCTTCGTAGTCGACACCGAGACCGCCGCCGACGTCGACGGTATCGACCGGCGCACCAAGCTTGCGCAGTTCGACGTAGTAGCGCGCCGCTTCGCGCATGCCGCGCGCCACGTCCTGGACGTTGGCGACCTGTGAACCGAGATGGAAATGCACCATGCGGATCGCATCGAGCTTGCCGGCCGCGCGCATCATCTCGACCGCTTCGAGCACCTGCGGCACGGTCAGGCCGAACTTGGATTTCTCGCCGCCGGTGTTCTGCTGCGTCGATTCGGAAACTGCCGAAAGCCGCACTCTCAGACCGATGATCGGCGCGACATCGAGTGCCCGCGATTCCGCCAGCACCAGCGGCAGTTCGGAGAGCTTCTCGACGACGATGTAGACCGTGTGGCCCAGCTTGGCGCCGATCAGCGCGCGGCGGATATAGCCACGATCCTTGTAGCCATTGCAGACGATGATGCTGCCAGTCGGTGCGAGACCGAGCACCGCCGCCAGTTCCGGCTTCGAACCGGCCTCGAGGCCGACTCGCTCGCCGCCGTAATCGACGATCGCTTCGACCACCGATCCCTGCTGGTTGACCTTGATCGGGTACACGGCCGTGTAGTGGCCGCTGTAATGCAGTTCCTTGATGACGTAGGCGAAGGCGCCTGTCAGCACGTCGACACGATCCTTGAGGATGTCGGTGAAGCGCACCAGCACCGGCAGGTCCAGCCCTTCGCGCGGCAGGCGCTCGGCGAGCTCGTGCAGATCGATGGTCACGGCTGAGCCGGCGCCCTGTGGCCGCACGATCACATGGCCAGCATCGTTGACATCGAAGTAACCATCGCCCCATTTGGCGATGTTGTAGAGGTCGACCGAGTCGGCGGGGGTCCAGTTGGGTTGCTTCATTCCGTCACTCAATTCAAATACTCCAAACCGTATACTCGCCCGTCATTTCTGGAGCGCGACAAATGTCATTGGATAACACTTGGTTTTCGGAGCCCGTCGATGCGACGGGGACGGCATTTTCGCTGAAACTCGGCGAGCGCGTGCATAGCGAGCAGACGCCGTTCCAGAAGATCGAAATCTTCAAGACCGAAACCTTTGGCTGGCTGATGACCATCGACGGCTGCACGATGGTGTCGACCCGCGACAACTTCCTGTACCACGAGATGATGTCGCACCCGGCGCTGAACTCGCACCCGGCGCCCGAGCATGTGGTGATCGTCGGCGGCGGTGACTGCGGCACGCTTCGCGAAGTGCTCAAGCACCCGGAAGTGAAGACCGCCACCCAGGTCGAGATCGACGAGCGGGTGACGCGCCTGTCCGAGCAATACTTCCCCGAACTGTGCGTCGCCAACAACGATCCGCGCGCCACGCTGTTCTTCGGCGACGGCCTGGCCTGGATGAAGGACGTGGCACCGGCCAGCCTCGACGTGATCATCATCGACTCGACCGATCCGGTCGGGCCGGCGGAAGGCCTGTTCGGCGCGAAGTTCTATGTCGACTGCCTGCGTGCCCTGAAGCCGGGCGGCCTGCTGGTGCAGCAGTCGGAATCGCCGATCCTGCATCTGCCGCTGATCACCGAGATGCACAAGTTCATGCGCCAGGCCGGTTTCGCCCAGACCCGCTTGATCCACTTCCCGCAGACGATCTACCCGAGCGGCTGGTGGAGCGGTTCGATCGCGCAGAAGACGGCTGGCCCGCTGGCGGCGCGGCTCGACGAGAAGGCGATCGAAGCCATGGACTGCCAGTTCTACAACGTCGATACGCATGCGGCGGCTTTCGCTTTGCCGACGTTCGTCAAGAAGGCGATTGCCGGATAAGGTCGACTAGCGGCGCTGTTCGACCTCGATCTTTCTGGCCTTCGGCGCTGACGCCGCAAGCCGCTGCTCGCGATACAAGCTGGCAGCGGCGCCATCGCTGCAGTAGCGCTGGACGTTGCGTTCAGCCGTTTCCACTTCCAGCGCCTGCTGGCGAGCCGACAGCAGATAGGCATTGCCGCCACGATCGCGGCCGTAGGCCTTCCTGGCGCCCCGGTACACGGCGGCGCGATCCCGGGCATTGGCGCAGTCCCTGGCCACGGCTTCGATGAAGTCGCGCGGCGTGGTGGCTTCGATCTGCTCGGGGACTGCTCGCTGGTTGAGATATTGCAGGGTCAGCCGCTGCTTGAGGCTGTTCTGATCGTCGTAGTGCGTGTTGCCCTGCGCATCGACCCACTTGTAGGCGCCGGCCGCATGGGCAATGCCGGCTGAGCCTGCAGTGGCCAGCAATAGCACGGCGATGATCGGGCGCGTGGGCAAGGTCGTGACGTCAGTTGTCGCCGCAGGTGCTGCGAACGGCGGCTTCGGTGGTTTCGATCAATTTCTTGATCTGGGCGTCATCGTAATCGCGGGTTTCGCCGAGCGCATTGGTTTCGGTGACCCGGCTGGCGCTGCTATAGCGCTTGAGCTGCTCGCGCTTGGCCCCGCATGCCGCCTGATCGATTGCAGGCGTGTTGGCTCCGCCGTCGAGGCCGCTGCTGGTCGGTTTGATCAGGATCGTTTTCGCAGGCCCGCGGGTGCTGTCGCCGTAATGAACCACGCCATTGCCATCGGTCCATTTGTAGACCCGGCTTTGTGCCGCCGCGGGCATCGCTGCCGGCAGGTTCAGCAGGAGCACTGCAAGCGAGATTTTCAGCGGCAACGCACGGTGCAGTTTCATGGGACAGCCTCCTGTGGATCTGCAGGCGGCGGTCCAGGATTGGGGGCGCTACCGTGTCAGACCGCGTCGACGCCCGATTCGCCGGTGCGGATACGAACCGTCTGATTGAGATCGTAGACGAAGATCTTGCCGTCGCCGATCTGTCCGGTCTTCGCGGAACGGGCAATCGCCTCAACGGCCTTGTCGACCTGATCGGGGGTCAGCGCCACTTCCAGCTTGATCTTCGGCAGCAGATCGATGGTGTATTCGGCACCGCGGTACAACTCGGTATGACCTTTCTGGCGACCGAAGCCGCGCACTTCCGTCACCGTCATGCCTTGAACGCCCGCTTCGGCGAGCGCTTCACGCACGGCGTCGAGGCGAAAGGGCTTGATGATGGCGATCAGCATTTTCATTGTTGGTTTCTCGTTCCTGAAGCACTTTGCGAGTGTAAAGATTCTTGCTTGTTTGAGTAGCCCGCGCCAGGGATGGCGCGGCCTCGTACCGGATGTACAGACTCGCGGTCTGGTACAGGAAGTACAAGCTCACAAACTTCCATAAAAAAGGCGGACCCGGCGACAGGTCCGCCCAATGACAACTTCCCTTGGAGAACTCGGTTTGCGCCACCTGCCAGCGGATGCGAATCCGCTGGCAGGCTCGGGCGCTTACGGCAGAACGCTTACGGGTTGTAGGCCTTCTCGCCATGCTCGGCGAGATCCAGACCTTCGGCTTCGGCGTCTTCCGACACACGGATGCCGATCGTGTACTTGAGAATCAGCAGGGTGACCGCGGTGACCACGGAGCTGAGCACGACAGCCACCAGCACCGCCTTCACCTGGATCAGGATCTGGCCCGAGGAATAGCCCGGAACCAGGTCGACCCAGTTGTTGTAGACACCAACGCCGCCCTTGGCCGGATCGACGAACACGCCGGTCAGGATGGCACCGATGATGCCGCCGACTGCGTGGACGCCGAAGGCATCGAGCGCGTCGTCATAGCCGAGGATCGACTTCAGGTAGGCCACGGCGAAGAAGCAGACCACACCGGACACGAGGCCGATGATCAGGCCGCCGCCGATGCCGACGAAACCGCAGGCCGGGGTAATCGCCACCAGGCCGGCAACCGCACCGGAGATGATGCCGAGCAGCGAAGGCTTGCCCTTGAAGATCCACTCCGCGAAGAACCAGGCCACGCCGGCAGCAGCGGTGGCGAACGCGGTGTTCGCGAAGGCCAGCACGGCATAGCCGTTGGCTTCGAGGTTGGAACCGGCGTTGAAGCCGAACCAGCCGAACCACAGCAGGGAGGCACCGATCATCGACATGGTCAGGCTGTGCGGCGCCATGGCCGATTTGCCGTGGCCCGTGCGCTTGCCGAGGATGATCGCGGCCACCAGACCGGCGACACCGGCGTTGATGTGCACGACCGTGCCGCCAGCGAAGTCCAGCGCACCGAGCTGCCACAGGTAGCCCGCGGTTGCGTTGGTGGCGTCGATGACATCAGCGCTCGTGTAGGCATCCGGACCCGCCCACCACCAGACCATGTGGGCCATCGGCAGATAGGACAGCGTGAACCAGACCACCGAGAAGATCAGCACCGCGGAAAACTTCATGCGCTCGGCGTAGGAACCGGCGATCAGTGCCACGGTGATGCAGGCGAAGGTCATCTGGAACACGGCGAACAGCAGTTCCGGAATGACCACACCCTTCGAGAAGGTGCCGGTCGCCGTGAAGAAGCCGTTGGCGTCATAGACCACGCCTTTCAGCAGCATCTTGTCGAGCGTGCCGAAGAACGGGCCGGTACCGCTGAAGGCCACCGAGTAGCCGTAGACCACCCAGAGAACACCGATCAGGCAGAAGATGCCGAAGGTCTGGGTCATCGTCGACAGCATGTTCTTGGAGCGGACCAGGCCGCCGTAGAACAGCGCCAGGCCAGGCAGCGACATCAGCAGCACGAGGGCCGTCGACACCAGCATCCAGGCGACATTGCCTTCGTTGAACACCGGCGGCTTGGCCGCTACGGCCGGGGCCGCATCGGCGGCCGGGGCTTCGGTTGCAGCCGCTTCGGTGGCGGCCGGAGCTGCCGCATCGGGAGCTGCGGCTTCGGCCGCAGGTGCAGCAGTCGCTTCAGCCGTTGGCGGCGCGGGTGCTGCGGCCTCCTCGGCGAATGCAATGCCGCCGACAGCCGTCAGGCTGGCGAACAGCAGTGCTTGGGAAAGCTTGCCAAGAGAAATCATCGGGGGTCCCCTAAAAGTATTGAGCCGTCGTTCAGAGCGCGTCGCGCCCGGTCTCGCCGGTGCGGATGCGGATGGCCTGGTCGAGCGAAGTGACGAAAACCTTGCCGTCACCGATCTTCCCGGTGTGTGCCGACTTGGTGATCGCTTCGATCGCGGATTCGAGCTTGTCGTCGTCGATGGCGACTTCGATCTTCACTTTCGGAAGGAAATCGACAACGTACTCCGCTCCCCGGTACAACTCGGTATGGCCTTTCTGGCGGCCGAAGCCCTTGACTTCAGTGACGGTGATGCCGGCGACGCCGATCTCCGACAGGGCTTCACGCACCTCGTCAAGCTTGAAAGGCTTGATGATGGCTGTGATCAGTTTCATGCAAGCAACTCCTGGTTATCGTCGGCGGCGAACCGCCCTGGCGCTGTGCAGGCTGGGGTCTGCAAACAGCCGGTCAGGTTTAGCACGGAGCGTGCCATTCACCGGCTGACGAACGGCTTTTGCTGCGCTTCGCACGGCATTGATGACAGCCGCCCATTCGCAGCGACGTGGATAGCTCGGAAACGCGCCCCCAACCTCGGATCGCGCGCCGTCAACGGTTCGTGAGCAGCCGATGAAAGGTCCATCAATGCGCCTGAATCCGTATAGTCACGACCCGGATTCAATCCCGATCCAGCACCGACCGGACCCGCGCCCAATGACGCCGACGCTCTTCCAGCTGCTTGCTGCCGCAATGTTTGCGCTGGCGTTGCTGCATACCTTCTCGGTCGCCTTCGTCGCGAAGATCGCCCACCGTTTTCCGCACCATGCCGGCCTGATCCACTCACTGGCCGAAGTCGAGATCGTGTTCGCCCTGTGGGCTGCGGCGCTGATCTCCGCCTTCATGGCCGTGGAAGGTCCGGCGGCAGCGATCGCCTATGTCGAGGGCCGCAATTTCACCGAGCCGTTGTTCGTGTTCGCAATCATGGTGGTTGCCGCCAGCCGGCCGGTGCTGGCGGCGATGGGCAATGTCACCCGCGTGGTCGCCCGCGTGCTGCCGCTGCCGGGTGCCGCGGCGACCTACTTCGCGGCGTTGACGGTGATCCCGCTGCTCGGCTCGCTGATCACCGAGCCCGGCGCCATGACCCTGGCGGCGCTGCTGCTGCGCGAAAGCCATTTCCGTTATCGCCTGCCGGTACGCATGTGCTACGCCACGCTCGGCGTGCTGTTCGTCAATGTCTCGGTGGGCGGCGCGCTGACGCCGTTCGCGGCACCGCCGGTCCTGATGGTGGCGAGCATCTGGAGCTGGGACCTGAACTTCATGCTCAACAACTTCGCGGTCAAGGTGGTGCCGGTGGTGCTGATCAATGCCGCGGTGGTCACCGGCATGTTCATGACCACGCTGCGCAAGCTGCCGACCGAAGACGCTTCCGGTGACGATCATCGCGTACCCGTCTCGCAGGCCTTGCTGCACCTCGGCTTCCTGGTCGCCATCGTGGTATTCGCCCACCATCCGCCGATGTTCCTCGGCGTGCTGCTGCTGTTCCTGCTCTGGGCTCACGCCTACCCCGTGCACCAGAACCGCCTGATCCTCAAGGAAGCGCTGCTGGTGGCCTGCTTTCTGGCCGGTTTGGTGATCATCGGCGGCCTTCAGCAATGGTGGCTGAAGCCGGTGCTGCAGGCGCTGAACCCGCAGCAGGTGTTCGTCGCCGCGACGATGCTGACCGCGATCACCGACAACGCCGCCGTTACCTATCTCGCCGCCCAGGTGCCGAACCTGTCCGACGAGTTCAAGTACTTCGTGGTTGCTGGTGCGATCACCGGCGGCGGCCTGACGGTGATCGCCAACGCGCCGAACCCGGCCGGCATGGCGATCCTGAAGCCGCTGTTTCCGAACCAGACCGTCGGCGCCGGTGGATTGTTTATCGCCGCACTCCCGCCTACGCTGCTGATGTTCTTCGCTTTCCTGCTGTTCTGACGCTCAACCTGCCCGCCACGATGATCGATCCCCGCGCCCTCGAAGAAATTGCCTCCCGCCTCGGCCGCGTGCTGCCACCCGGTCTGCGCGGCCTCAGGACCGAGCTGGAAGACAACTTCCGCGCCGTGCTGCGAGCCAACCTCGACCGCCTGGAACTGGTCAGCCGCGAGCGCTTCGACACCCAGGCCGAATTGCTCGCCCGCACCCAGACCCGCCTGGCGGTGCTGGAAAAGCGGCTGAAGGCGCTGGAAAAGCAGGCGGCTGGCCAAGCCGACTAGACGCAAGGTCCGCAAGTGCCGGACGCTCTCAGCGACTGATGCTCGCCATCGTCCATAGCCGCGCGCAGAAGGGGCAACGCGCGTTGTGAGCGGAGCATTGCGCCGCGCGCGTTGCGACCGGCCATGGATGGCCGGGCCGGGCGCCGCGCCATGGATGGCTCGACACAAATGACGCTCGCCATCATTCATAGCCGCGCACAGAACGGGTTAACCGCCGAAGCCGTGACTGTGGAAGTGCATCTGGCGCCGGGACTGCCCGGCCTGGCGATCGTCGGCCTGCCGGAAGCGGCGGTGCGCGAGTCGCGCGATCGAGTACGCGCGGCGATCGTCAATTCCGGCTACCAGTTCCCGAATCGTCGGATCACCGTCAATCTGGCGCCGGCCGATCTGCCCAAGGAAGGTGGCCGCTTCGATCTGCCGATCGCGCTCGGCGTGCTTGCCGCCTCGGGTCAGATTCCGCTGGAACCGCTGGCCGCGCTCGAAGTGCTGGGCGAATTGTCCCTCACCGGCGAGATTCGCCCCGTGCGCGGCGCACTGCCGGCAGCGCTGCAATGCGCCAAGATGGGGCGCGCGCTGCTGGTTCCAGCCGCCAATATCGGCGAAGCCTCGCTGGCGGAGCATGCAATCGTTCACGGTGCGCTCAGTCTTGGTGCGTTGTGCACCGAACTGCACGAGAACCGCCTCAGCGTCGCACCAAGGCCGATCCTGGAAGAAACCGTCGATCACGGCCCGGACCTCGCCGACGTCCGCGGCCAGTTGCAGGCACGGAGAGCGCTGGAAATCGCTGCCGCTGGCGGTCATTCGCTGCTGATGGCCGGGCCGCCCGGCAGTGGCAAGAGCATGCTGGCGCAGCGCCTGCCTGGCCTGCTGCCGCCGCTGGCTCAGGATGAAGCGCTGGAAGTGGCCGCGATCGCCAGCATCGGCCATGGCGGTTTCGATCCGGCGCT
Source organism: Nevskia ramosa DSM 11499 (assembly GCF_000420645.1). NCBI lineage: Bacteria > Pseudomonadati > Pseudomonadota > Gammaproteobacteria > Nevskiales > Nevskiaceae > Nevskia > Nevskia ramosa. Next base: position 201,840 of record NZ_ATVI01000006.1, read on the forward strand.
GTGGGGGCGCCGTCCCTATCGCAGCCCGCATCACACCGCGTCCGCCGTGGCGCTGGTCGGCGGCGGCGGCAATCCCCGGCCGGGCGAAATCACTTTGGCGCACGGCGGTGTGCTGTTTCTCGATGAACTGCCCGAGTTCGAACGCGCCGTGCTCGAAGTGCTGCGCGAACCGCTGGAGAACGGCCGGATCACCATTTCCCGCGCCGCCCGGCAGGTCGATTTTCCGGCTCGCTTCCAGCTCGTCGCCGCGATGAATCCCTGCCCCTGCGGATACCTGGGAGACAGCGGCCAGAATTCGCGCTGCCGCTGCACGCCGGATCAAGTCGCCCGCTATCGCGGCCGCTTGTCCGGGCCTTTGCTCGATCGCATCGATCTGCACGTCTTCGTGCCGCGGCTCGAGGCCACGGCGCTGACCTCGGCAACGCCGGTCACAGCGGAATCGAGCGCGACGGTCCGGCTGCGCGTACAGGCAGCACGAGCACTTCAGCTGGCGCGCGCCGGCAAGATCAACGCCGCGCTCGGCGTTCGCGAGCTGGACCGCGATGCCGCGCCCGATGAAGCCGGCCGGGCCTTGCTGCAGACGGCGATGACCCGGCTCGGCCTGTCGGCCCGAGCGTTTCATCGGGTGCTGAAAGTGGCGCGGACGATTGCCGATCTGGCTGGCGTTGCCGAAGTCGGCACCGCGCAGATCGCCGAGGCGCTGCGCTATCGGCCGGTTGATCAGACGCCGTAGCGCCAGCGCAGTCCCATGAGGAAGGTCGGCGCGCGGGAATCATCGATCTCCACGGTAGCACCTGAAACCTGTCCGAACACCGAGAACGCCAACGGCAATTCCTGATTGATGACCAGACTGTAATCGGCGTATTGCGCGCCGCGCCCATCCTGCTGGCGGCTGGCCACCAGCCGCCGCACGCCGTCACCAACATTCAAGCCGATCACGCCGGTGACGCTCAAGCCTGGAAACGGCAAAGGCAATTTCAGCTGACCGGCCATGCGATAGCCGGCTGCGCCGGTGCCGAAGTAATCGGGCGCATAGCTGCCGCTGACTCTCAGCGGGCCAACCCCGAGGCTGGCGTAGCCCTCGACGTAGTCTGGATTCTGGAGACGGCTGTCGTCATTGCCGAAAACGCTGGCTGACAAGCCACCATCGGCAGTCGCCTGGATCAGGCCCAACAGGTTCAGCGTATGGCTGTAGCCGATGTAGAAATCGCCCTGCGCACCACCGAGGCTGCGATTGTTCAGTGCCCGGGCGCCGAGATAGACACGATTGTCGAAGCGATAGTCGCCGCGCAGGCTGAAGCTCAGACTGTTGTTCTGCGAAATGCCGCGAAACAGCTCGTCGGTCGCCACCGTAGTGCGCAGATCGAGCGATCCCGCCAATGCCGCAGGCATCGGCAGCAAGACGGCGATGAGTAGACGTCTGAAGATCAGCATGTCGGAGCGGGGTTCGAGCAGCTCCGGCACTGTAGCCGAGCTCCAAAAGAAAAGGCCGCGTGAGCGGCCTTTTCGGGGACTGCGTTCAGCTCAAGCGATCAGAACTTGAAGATGCCCTTCACGGCAACGTTGCCGCCGGTGTCCTTGAAAGCCTGAACGCTGCCGTTCTCGCCGTCGTTGGTGAAGCCGTTCAGAAACACGTCATGATTCGAGGTGTCATAGCGAGCTTCGGCGATCAGGTCGAAGTTCTTTGCCGGTGACAGGACCACCGCGCCGGTGAAAACCTTGAACGTATCCTTGCTGCCGCCCTTCGGGTTGAACTCGGCCAATTCGACACGAGCGCGAAGGCCGATCAGATCCGTGGCCTGGAACAGACCATAGAGCGCAACGCCCTGAGTCTTGGCAACGGTATCGACCTTGTACATGTCGCCATTGACGGCCAGGGTCAGCTGCCCGGTAGCCTTCCATTGGGCAACGACGTCGAACATGTTGGTGCCGACGGTTGTGCCGCCGGCGCCGAATTGGTCGAAGCCGTAGTAGTCGGTGACCGACAGCAACAGCGCGTCGCTCGGCGTCAGGGTGACGTTCGCTTCGATGGTCTTCTGCTCGTTGTCATCAACCGTCAGCGCCAGCGGGGCGCTGTTGACGATACCGCCCTGCACGAGGATCAGATCACTGACCTTGTACGAAGCGCGGATACCGGTGTGGAAGAACGGCTGGGTGTTGTTGAACAGGAACGAACGCGACACGAACGGGGCGGCGTTGTCGGCCGTCACTTCGTAGCCGGCGAGCGAACCGTAGCGGCCGGCGATGACCGTCAGACCGCCGTTGGCGTAGCTGACGAAGGCGGTCGGCAGGCTGATGATCGAATTGCCGTCGCCAAAGTTGGCGTTGATGACCTTGGAGTCTTCGCCAATGATGACGTTGGCGGTGGCGCCGAAGCCCGAAGTCGGTGCGTAGGCAATGGTCAGCGATGTCTGGTCGATGGTGACCGTGTCCGTTGAGCTGTCGTAGGCACGATAGTTCAAGACCTGTCCGTCATTGAGATTCGCCGAGTACGAGGCGCTGACATAACCGCTCACGGCGATACCAGAAGCTTCCAGCATCGAACCAATGGTGGGGGTATCTGCGAATGCCATGCCTGGCAGGCAGGCCAGACCCGCAACGGACAGCAACTTGGTGTACTTGCTCATGACTCTCCTTCGAGTGGGTTTTTCGCTGAAATTGGCCAGCGCGACGAAAAAGCATGGACCATGCCACTCTCGACAAACTCATGCTTTCATTGGCCTTTATGGATTTTTCGGTGATAACCCGGGCACTGCGCATGCTGCTGCGGGCCGCTACAGGGCCGACTTCAGATCGAACGCACCAAAATCGGGCAATCCCGACCCCAGACAGGCATAAAAAAAGCGGCACGGGATCTCTCCGGTGCCGCTTCTTCAGCGACGAAGACTGAGAGACAGCTTCAGGCGCCGGACAGCTTCAGCAGGTGCTCGACGGCGGCCTTGACTTCGTCGTCGGTCAGATCGGCATTGCCGCCGCGCGGTGGCATCGAATTCTTGCCCTTGATCGCCGAGGCGGTCAGACCATCGACGCCGCCGGCAGCGCCCTTGCGCGCGGCCCAAGCGGCCTTGTCGTCCGACTTCGGCGCGCCCAGCAAGCCACCGCTGTGGCAAGCGCTGCAGACCGTCGTGTAGACCTGCTCGCCGCTGTAGGGCTCGCGCTTCACCGCGGCCTTGGCCTTGACCAGCAGCGCCGGGTCGGTGATCACGGTGCCGATCGGCGCGGTGCGGGCGGCAACCTTCTTCACTTCGGACTCATCGGCCGTATCGTGCTTCGGGGTCATGATCGCGGCTAGCGCGATGATGGCGATCGTGATTCCGAACAGCAGCGCCAGAACGCCGGCGAACGAAATCATGAACTTCTTGTCCTGGTCTTTGCTCACAACGGTCTCCGGGGCCGGCAGATGGAAAAGGCTTGCAACAGATGAATGAGGCGGGCGATGCACCAACAAAAGAATGCATGACCCATAACGGTGCGAAACGCCGAAACTCGCGACAAAACAGGGCACGAACACTGGCCGCGGCGCGGAACTGCGCTGGCAGCCATGCCGCGCAGCGCGCAATTATAGAGAGAAGCCTGCCACTTGCGTGACGCAACAAGCGCCCGACTCATAGTTGAGCAATTGCCGGGACGCGAACCGCATCGGGACGCTCGGGTACGATACGTCCCTCATGGCTGACTCAGCACTAATCATTCCCGTGGTCGACAGCACCGCTCTGCAGGAAACCGCGCGCCGCGTACTCGGCATCGAGCGCGATGCGCTGGCTGCGCTGCTGCCGCGCATCGACGATCGCTTCGCCCGCGCCTGCCAGCTGCTGATCGGCTGCCGCGGCCGCGTGATCGTCACCGGCATGGGCAAGAGCGGCCACATCGGCGGCAAGATCGCCGCCACTCTGGCGTCGACCGGTACGCCGGCCTTCTTCGTCCACCCCGGTGAAGCCAGCCACGGCGACCTCGGCATGATCACCCGCGATGACTCTGTGATCGCGATCAGCAATTCCGGCGAAACCGCCGAAGTGTTGACCATCCTGCCGCTGATCAAGCGCATGGGGATTCCGCTGATATCGATGACCGGCCGCCCAGGCTCGACCTTGGCGAAATCGGCCGATGTTCATCTCGATGTCTCGGTCGCCCAGGAAGCCTGCCCGCTCAATCTCGCCCCGACGGCCAGCACCACCGCCACCCTGGCGATGGGCGACGCGCTGGCCGTGGCCCTGCTCGAAGCTCGCGGTTTCACGCCGGAAGATTTCGCGCTGAGTCATCCGGGCGGCACGCTCGGCCGTCGCCTGCTGCTCAAGGTCGGCGATCTGATGGCGACCGGTGAGCGCATTCCGCAGGTGCCAGCCGACGCCACCCTGTCGACCGCGCTGCTGGAGATGACCCACAAGGGGCTCGGCATGACCGCCGTCATCGACGGTAACGGTGAGGCGCTCGGTCTGTTCACCGACGGCGATCTGCGCCGCGTGCTGGACGCCAATCTCGACGTCCGCAGCGCCCGGATCACCGAGGTGATGACCCGCGGCGGCAAATCGATCCGCTCGACGCAACTGGCGGCAGAGGCCGTGCATCTGATGGAAAAGCACCGCATCACCGTATTGATGGTACTCGACGACAACCGGCATCTCGAAGGCGTTCTGCATATGCATGATCTGCTGCGCGCGGGCGTGGTCTGATGCAAACCCTGACCGAGCGGGCCCGCAACATCCGTTGCGCGGTATTCGACGTAGACGGCGTGATGACCGACTGCAAGCTCTATCTGGCGCCGGACGGCACCGAGCTGAAAGCCGTGCATGTCCGCGATGGCCTCGGGCTGAAACTGCTGATGCAGGCCGGCATCGAAGTCGCGGTGATTTCCGGCCGGCCGTCGGCAGCGATGCAGGCGCGCTTCGAATATCTCGGCATCCAGCATGTCTGGCTGAACGTCGAGCAGAAGATTCCGGCCTGGGACGCGCTGCTTGCCAAGCTCGGACTGCGTGACGATCAACTGATGATGATGGGTGACGACACCCCGGATCTGCCGCTGATGCAGCGCGCCGGCCTGGCGATGACCGTGGCCGATGCCCATCCTAAAGTGCTCGCCGTCGCCCACTGGGCCAGCCGCCTGACCGGCGGCAACGGTGCCGTGCGCGATGCCGCCGATCTGATCCTCAACGCTCAGGCGATGACCGTGGCGGGAGCGCAGGCATGACCCGCGTTGCCGTCGCCGCGATCGCGGTCGCCGCACTCGCCGGCCTGCTCTACACGCTGAACCGGATTGACGACGTCGCCGTGGTGAGCAGCGCAGCCGACAACAAGCTGCCGCGCTATACGCTGACCTCCGCCGAGCTGACTCGCTACGACGCCGACGGCAAGCCGTCTCTGAAAGCGACCGCCGCCAGCCTCGAATACTTCGACGATGAATCGGCACAGGCGACGACCCTGGTGGTCGACGTGCTGTCCGGCCCCAAGACGCCCTGGCACGTCACCGCGCCCACCGGCAGCCTGGCGCCGGGCAGCCGGGTGATGACCTTGTCCGGCGAGGTGATCGCCAACGGTCAATGGCCGGACAATGGCGAAGCGGTGGTCGTGCGCTCGCCAACGATGAAGATCGATCCGGATGCTCATCTGCTGAGTTCCGACGTCGACGTGAACGCCGACAGCCGCACGCGCAAGGGCACGGCGACCGGCATGACTGCCAATTGGGCACAGCAGGACCTGCACCTGCTCAACAACGTGAAGATGCGCTATGAAGTCAATCGCTGAACGGGCGAGTTATCGGGTCTGGCCTCAAGGCTGGCGCTTGCTGGCCGCGCTGCTGCTGGCTGGCAGCGCTCAGGCCGCGCCGTCGGCGCCGAAGGGCCCCTCGGTCGACAAGGCCGAACTGGTCAAGCTGCCGAAAGGCTCGGACCTGAAGCCGACCGGCCCGGTGACGCTGACCTCGGACAAAGCCGAACTGGTGCAGGGCAACTCGGCGGTCTACACCGGCAACGTCGTGCTGACCTCGGACACGCTGAAGCTTGAAGGCGACAGAGTCGAGCTGAAGCAGTATCCGGGCGGCCAGTACGAAGCCAAGATCACCGGCGGTCCGGCGCGGATGAACCACGCTGGCAACGGCACCGAAAATCCGGCCGTCGCCGCCCGCGCGAAGACGCTGAACTACGACTCGCGCAGCGGCGTGCTCGATCTGCTGACCGATGCCTACGTGCTGCGCGGCACCGACGAGATCACCGGCGACACCATCAAGTACGACGTCAGGGAGCGCCGCATCCAGGCCTCGGGCGGTGATGGCGGCCAGGTCAAGATCATCATCCAGCCGGCGTCCAACGACCCTGCTCCGGCACCGGCACCACCCGCCGAAGGAGGTCCGAAGTGAGCGCCACCACCGGCACCACCGGCACCACCGGCACCACCGGCACCACCTTGGACGATAAACAGCCGCGTTCAGTGCTGCAGGCACGCGATCTGGTCAAGCGCTACAAGAAGCGCACCGTGGTCGATGGCGTATCGCTGAATGTGCGCGCCGGCGAAATCGTCGGCCTGCTCGGCCCGAACGGTGCCGGCAAGACCACCTCGTTCTACATGGTCGTCGGCCTGGTGCCGGCCGATGCCGGCGTCATCGAGCTCGATGGCCGTGACATCACCAAGCTGCCGATGCATGCGCGCGCTAAGGCCGGCATCGGCTACCTGCCGCAGGAAGCCTCGGTGTTCCGCAAGCTGTCGGTCGCCGACAACGTCATGGCGATCCTCGAACTGCGCGAGGATCTCGACAAGACCGCTCGCCTGCAGGAACTGGAACGGCTGCTCGAAGAACTGCACATCAGCCATGTCCGCGAAGGACTGGGCATGTCGCTGTCCGGTGGTGAACGGCGGCGCGCCGAAATCGCCCGCGCGCTGGCGGCGAATCCGCGCTTCGTGCTGCTCGACGAACCGTTTGCCGGTGTTGATCCGATTGCCGTGATCGACATCCAAGGCATCGTCCGTCACCTGTCCGAGCGCGGCATCGGCGTGCTCATCACCGATCACAACGTGCGCGAAACGCTCGGCATCTGCACGCGTGGCTACATCCTGGCCGGCGGCAAGGTCATAGCCGAAGGCACGCCGGATCAGCTGATGGAGAACGAGACAGTGCGGAAGGTCTATCTGGGCGAGCAGTTCCGCCTCTGAGGGCGGCTGGGCGCCAAGCGCGACGTCAGAAATCAGCGGCTGCTGGGCCTATTACTTTTCGACTATAGCCCATCGCAATGAATTCTGAGCAAGTAGAATGCCAACACTGGAATTCTTGAAAAAGCCCGCATGAAGCAGTCGCTGTCGCTCCGCACTGGTCTGGCCCTGACCATGACGCCTGCCCTGCAGCAGGCGATCCGCCTGTTGCAGTTGTCCAGCCTCGATCTGCAACTGGAAATACGCCAGGCGCTGGAATCGAACGTGATGCTGGAGGCCGACGGCGACGACCTCGAAATGCAGACCACCGAAGAAGCGATGGCCGAGGCCGACAGCGATGCCGCCGTCGCCGAAGCAGGCTCGGCGGCCGAAACGGTGATCGAACTCGGCGGCGAAAACGTCATTCCCGAAGAGATGCCAGTCGATGCCGACTGGGGCGATATCTACGACAGCGCCGGCTCGGCCGGCAGCGGCAGTGGCGAGGACGACGACGGCCTGCACGATTTCATGCAGGCCAATCTGCACGGCTCGCAATCGCTGCGCGACCATCTGACCTGGCAGGCGAGCATTGCGCCATTCGATGAAGTCGACGCCGAAGTGGCGCTGCACATCATCGATGCGATCAACGACGACGGTTATCTCGAAGACTGGGACGGCGTTCGCGATCGCTTGGTCGGCGGCCAGAACATTCCGCTGGAGCGCGTCGAAAAGATCCTGCGCTCGGTGCAGGACTTCGATCCGTCCGGCGTCGCCGCTCGGGATCTGCCCGAATGTCTGCGCCTGCAACTGCAGCAGTATCCGGCGAAAACGCCTGGCCTGAGCGCTGCGTTCAGAATCCTCGAAGCGCCGATGGCGATGCTCGCGCGCCACGATGAAACCGCGCTGATCAAAGCCACCGGCCTGCCCCTGGAGGCGCTGCGCGAAGGTCTGGCCCTGGTGCAGACCTTGCAGCCGCACCCGGGCCGCCCGTATCAGGCGCACGAGAGCGACTACATCGCCCCCGATGTCTTCGTCGGCAAGAAGAACGGCCGCTGGCGCGTTTCACTGAACCCGGAGCACACGCCGAAGCTCAGGATCAACCAGCTCTATCAGGGCATGGTCAAGCGCGCCGATACCTCGCGCGATCAATTGACCATGAAGCAGCACCTGCAGGAAGCGCGCTATTTCATCAATTCACTCGAGGCGCGGAACGAAACCCTGCTCAAGGTTGCCCAATGCATAGTCGAGGAACAGCGGGCCTTCCTCGACTACGGCGAAGAGGCAATGCGGCCACTGGTGCTGCGGGATGTCGCCGAACAGTTGGGAATTCATGAGTCAACGGTATCGCGCGCGACAGCAAACAAGTACATGCTGACGCCCAGAGGCCTTTACGAACTGAAGTATTTCTTCTCCAGTCATGTCCAGACCACGGAAGGAGGTACCTGCTCCGCCACAGCCATCCAGGCCATGATCAAGCGACTCATCGCTGCCGAAGATGCCACCAAGCCCTTGTCCGATTCGACGCTCGCCGAGATGCTGCTGAAGGAAGGCATCCAGGTGGCCCGTCGCACGGTCGCAAAGTATCGCGAGGCGCTGCGCATCCCGCCGTCACATGAGCGCAAGCCGATCGGCTGAGCCCCGATCGGAATCCTGATCACGGTTCGTTTCATGGTCTGAAACCTGCAACGTGAATTGTCCGTACTGCCCGCTGCCGCATTCCGGTCGGCGCCCGGTACGGATTATCGAATAGGAGTTGCGTGTATGAACCTGAACATTTCCGGTCATCATCTCGATCTCACGCCGGCCCTGCGCACTTACGTCACCGACAAGCTGAAGCGCGTCGAGCGCCATTTCGATCACCTGATCGACGCCGCCGTGATCCTCTCGGTCGACAACAAACTGCAGCACAAGGCCGAAGCGACGCTTCATGCACGAGGGACCAACCTGCATGCCGAGTCGATCAACGGCGACATGTACGCAGCGATCGACAGCCTGATCGACAAACTCGATCAGCAGACCCGGAAATTCAAGGACAAGCTTCGCGACCATCACGCGCGCGAAGTTCAGAAACACACCATCAACTAGCTTTCTTGCCGGGCAGGCCAGCGCTGCATAGCGCGGCGCTACACTACCCGGGCCTTGGAGAAGCCCCGCTTTTCGAAGCGGGGCTTTTTCGTTCACGACATCCGGAAATCTCATGAAACTTGCCGAAATTCTCAATCCGGGCCGGGTCGCCGTCGGTGTCGCGGTGACCAGCAAGAAGCGCGCGCTGGAAGAGATTGCCCGTCTGCTGGCGCTCGGCGCGCCCAGCGTCGCGCCGGCAGACATCCTCGCCAGCCTCGCCGGACGCGAGAAGCTCGGCTCCACCGGCCTCGGCCACGGCGTGGCGATTCCGCATGGCCGCATGGCCGGTGTGTCGACCAGCGTCGGCGCCTTCGTGCGCCTCAAGCATCCGATCGATTACGACACCCATGACGGCCAGCCGGTCGATCTGGTGTTCGGCCTGCTGGTGCCGCAGAACGCCACCGGCGAGCACTTGCAGCACCTCGCAGCGATCGCCGAAAAGTTCTCCGTGGACGACTTCTGCGCCCAGGTGCACGCGGCGAAGGACGATGCCGCGGTCTACGCGCTGCTGAGCGCCTGATCCCACGATAAACGCGCCGCGCCCGTGAGCAGCGCCATTCCACCACCAGTGACCGTGCACGGCGTGTTCGTGGCGGTCGATGGTCTCGGCGTCTGGCTGAAGGGCGCGAGTGGCGCCGGCAAGAGCGAACTCGGGCTGGAATTGATCTCCCGCGGCCATCGCCTGATCGCCGATGACGCGATCGACCTGCATCTGGAAGATGAGCCAAGCGGCCCCCGATTGATCGGCCGCTGTCCGCCACTGCTGGAAAGCTTCATCGAGGTACGTGGCTTGGGCATCCTCAATCTGCGCCGGCTGTACGGCGACGAAGCCTTGGTCGCCGAAGCAACGCTCGATCTGGTGATCGATCTCGACGCCACCGGCGAAGCCTCGCCCGATGAGCGCCTGTCCGGCCGCCGCACGCTGACCACAGTGCACGGAATCGCGGTAGCGACCGTCGCCCTGCCGAGACGAGTCGGCCACAATCTGGCGGTGCTGGTCGAAGCCGCCTGCCGCGATCATCGGCTGCGTCTGGCGGGGTATGACGCCTGCGCCGATCTGGTCGCGCGGCAGGCGCAGCGCATCGTCACCGAACCTCTCTGAGCCGAACGCATGCGCCTTGTCATCGTCAGTGGACTTTCCGGTGCCGGCAAGACCGTGGCCCTCAAGCAGTACGAGGACCGCGGCTATTACTGCATCGACAACATCCCGCTCGATCTGGTGCAGCCGCTGCTGACCCATGCGGTCGACAATCCCGGGCCGCGCTACCGCAAGCTGGCGCTGGGCATCGACGCACGCTGCGATCCGCTGGAAATCGAACGCTTTCCGTCCGTGCTGGATTTGCTGCGCGGCCAGGCGATCGACGTTCACGTGCTGTTTCTGACCGCCGACGACAGCGTCATCCTGCGCCGCTACAACGAGACCCGGCGCCGACATCCGCTGTCGAACCCGGAGGTGTCGCTGCTCGATGCGATCCGGCTCGAACGCCGGCTGCTGAAGCCGATCGCCGATCTCGCCGACGTGCCGCTCGACACCACCAATCTCAATCTCTACGAACTGCGCGCTGCGGTCGGCGCACGGCTGCCGGAACCGGGCACGCACGGCCTGTCCTTGCTGTTCCTGTCATTCGGCTTCAAGAACGGCGGCCCGGAAGGTGCCGATTTCGTCTTCGATGCGCGGGTGCTGCCGAATCCGCACTGGGTGCCGGATCTGCGCGCGCTGACTGGACGCGATGCGCCGGTGGTCGACTACTTCAAGAGCCAGACCCTGGTCAGCCAGTTTCTCGACGACACTCGAGCCTATCTGGAGCGCTGGCTCCCGGCGTTCGAGGCTCAGGATCGCCCCTATGTCACGGTGGCGATCGGCTGCACCGGCGGCCAGCATCGCTCGGTCTATCTGGCCGAGCGCCTGGGTCAGGCCTTCGAGGGCCGCTTCGAACAGGTGGTGGTCAAACATCGGGAGTTGAACGCATGAGTTGCACACCATGACGGTGGGCTTGTTGCTGGTCACCCACGGCAAGCTCGGCCATCACCTGCTGGAAACGATGCAGGACATGATCGGCCCGCCGCCGCTGTCGGTCGATGTGCTGGAAGTGCGCCGCGTGCAGGCCACCGATGTACTGCTGCTGCAGGGCCGGCGGATGATCGAGCGCCTGGATTCCGGCGCCGGCGTGCTGCTGTTGACCGACGCCTACGGCTCGACACCGAGCAACATCGCCAGCCGGCTCTCCGAAGCACCGAATACCGAATTGGTAGCTGGCATCAACCTGCCGATGCTGGTGAAGATCTTCAATTACCCGCAGCTCGACCTCGCCGCGATGTGCCGCGCCGCCGTCGAAGGCGGCCAGCGCGGGGTTGCGATCTGCACGCCGCCGTCGCCCGTCCCGAACCAGGAACCGAAGTCATGAGCGTCAGCGCCGAGAAGACCGTGTCGATCGTCAACCGTCTGGGCCTGCACGCACGCGCGGCGGCCAAACTGGTGACCCTGGCGGCCAAGTACCAGTCCGAGATCAAGGTCGCCAAGGGCGACAAGACGGTCAGCGGCAAAAGCATCATGGGCGTGATGATGCTGGCCGCAGCCCAAGGCAGCGTGATCACCTTGACCGCGGTCGGCGACGACGCCGTCGAAGCGCTCGAAGCGCTGGCGGCGCTGATCGCCAATCGCTTCGAAGAGGACGCATGAGCCTGCCACCGAACATCAAGGGCGAGGCGCCGCCATGAGCCTGTGGCTCAACGGCATCGGCGTATCGCGCGGCATCGCCATCGGCCGCGTCCAGAAGCTATCGGGCGGTGATCTCGAAATCCCCGAGTACACGATCGCCGAGGCCGATGTCGAAGCCGAGGAGACGCGCTTCTGTGCCGCGCAGGCGCGCGCCAGGGAGCAACTCGAACAGGTGCGCGCGCAGGTACCGGCCGGCCTCGGTGGCGCCCAGAGCGAGATCGCCGCGTTCATCGACACTCATCTGCTGATGATGGATGACCGCTCGCTGACCGAAGCCGTGGTCGCCACCATCCGCAACAGCCGCATCAATGCAGAAGCGGCGCTGAAGCGGCAGCGCGATGCCTTGGTCGCGGTGTTCGAGCAGATGGACGACGCCTACCTGCGCTCGCGCAAGGACGACGTCCAGCACGTGTCGGCGCGCATCCTGCGGATTCTCCTGAAGCAGGAGCGCAGCCTGCCGGTCGGCGAAGCCGCAGAAGCGCCCGCCGAACCGAACATCATCGTCGCCGACGACATCACGCCGGCCGACATCATCCTGCTGGCTCAAGCCGGCGTTGCAGCGTTCATCACCGAGTACGGCGGCCCGCTGTCGCACACGGCGATCCTGGCGCGCTCGTACTCGATTCCGGCGATCGTCGGCCTGCACGGCGCGCGGCGTCTGTTCAAGGATGGCGAAGCGGTGATCGTCGACGGCGATCTCGGCCACGCGCTGGCCGATCCCGACGAGCAGGCGCTGAGCTTCTTCCGGACCAAGCGCGCCGGTCAGCTGGCACGCCGCGCTTCGCTGTCCAGCCTGCGCGACAAGCCGGCGATCTCGCGCGACGGCATCAAGATCCGCCTGCTGGCGAACATTGAACTCAGCGAGGACGCGACTCACGCCGCGGATCTCGGTGCCGAAGGCGTCGGCCTGTATCGCACCGAGTTCCTCTACATGAACCGGCAAGGGCTGCCGACCGAGGACGAGCAGTACGAGGCCTATGCCCGAGTCGTCGCGTCGGTGAAAGGACCGATCACGATCCGCACGCTCGATCTCGGCGCCGACAAGCAGGTCGACTCCGGCTCGCGTTCCGGGCCGACACCGAACAACCCGGCGCTGGGCCTGCGCGCCATCCGGCTATGCCTGAAAGAGCCGGAGCTGTTCCGCACTCAGGTCCGGGCGCTGCTGAGGGCCTCGGCACACGGCGACGTGCACATCATGCTGCCGATGATTTCGAGTGTGGCCGAGTACCGGCAGGCGAAGAGCTTCATCGATGCGACTCGCGCGCAGCTGGAACGCGAGGGTGCGACGATGGCGAAGCACGTGCCGGTCGGCGCGATGATCGAAGTACCGGCGGCAGCGCTCGCAGCGCAGTGGCTGGCCAAGCAGTGCAGCTTCTTCTCGATCGGCACCAACGATCTGATCCAGTACACCCTGGCGATCGACCGCGTCGATGACGAGGTCAACTACCTGTACGACCCGCTGCATCCGGCCGTGCTGCGGCTGATCCGGATGACCATCGAGGCCGGTGATCGCGGCCGTATTCCGGTAGCGATGTGCGGCGAGATGGCCGGCGATCCGCGCTACACGCGCTTGCTGCTCGGCCTGGGGCTCACCGAGTTCTCGATGCATCCCGCCAGCGTGCTGGAAGTGAAGCGGATCATCATCGAGTCCGACGTGCACGCCCTGCGTGCCCACGCGATGAACCTGCTCGAGACCGGCGATTCGCAGGCGCTCGAATTGCTGATGGCTTGAGGCACGGACGTAGGGCGGGCCTTGCCCGCTCTACGCAGCCCGCTTCAGCGTGGCGCGTCTTCCGGCAGCGTGATGTTCAGCTCCAGCACTTCGAGACCATCCTCGCGCTGGACATTGAAATGCACGGCGTCGTCCGGCACCCGGATGTACTTGCGGACGACGGCGAGGATTTCCTCGCGCATCTGCGGCAGGTAGTTCGGCCCGTTCATGCGCCCTTCGCGCTGATAGGCGACGGCGACCATCAGGCGATCTTTCGCCGTCTGGGCGCTGTTCTTCTTCTCGGTTCTGAAAATCTTCAGCCAATCCATGATCAGCCTCCGAACAGTTTGGCCATGAAGCCTTTCTTCTGCTCCGTCATGAAACGCATCGGTCGCTCTTCGCCGAGGAAGCGCGCCACCAGATCGGTATAAGCCTGGCCGGCTTCGCTGAGCGAATCCTTGATCACCGGCTCGCCGGAGTTCGAGCTGGTCAGCACGGTCGACGATTCGGGGATGATGCCGAGCAGCGGAATGGCGAGGATTTCCTTGACGTCGTCGACGCTGAGCATTTCGCCCTTGGCGACTCGCGTCGGGTTGTAGCGGGTCAGCACCAGATGTTCCTTGACCCGCTGATCGCCCTTCTCGGCGCGGCGCGACTTGGAAGCCAGGATGCCAAGGACGCGATCGGAATCGCGCACGCTCGACACCTCAGGATTGGTGACCACCAGCGCTTCGTCGGCGTAGTACATCGCCAGGAAGGCACCGCGTTCGATGCCGGCCGGCGAGTCGCAGATGATGTAGTCGAAGTCCTGGGCGAGTTCGGTCAGCACGCGCTCCACGCCTTCTTCGGTCAGCGCGTCCTTGTCGCGGGTCTGGCTGGCCGCGAGGATGTGCAGGTTCTCGACGTTCTTGTCGCGGATCAGCGCCTGTTTCAGCGTGGCTTCCTTGTTGATCACGTTGACGAAGTCGTAGACCACCCGACGTTCGCAACCCATGATCAGGTCGAGGTTGCGCAGGCCGACATCGAAATCGATGACGGCGGTCTTCTTGCCGCGCAGCGCGAGGCCGGTGGCGAACGAGGCGCTGGTGGTCGTCTTGCCGACGCCGCCCTTGCCTGAAGTGACTACGATGATCTTGGCCAACGGTGCTCCCCGATAGATGCGGCACCCGCTTTCCGAATGCCGTGTGAACGATGCGCTGGCGCGCGGCACCAAGCCGCGCATGAGCCAGAGCCTAAATTTTGTGGGCCTCGATCTTCAAGCGCCCGTCGACCAGCCAGGCCTGCGCCGGCTCGTTGACCGGCCCGGCCTTGATCTGCTCGGCCACCGCATAGATGCCGGCAATGGCGATCAGCTCAGCGTCGAGCTTGCGGCAGAACACCCGCGCGGACTCGTCACCTTTCACTCCCGCCAGCGCGCGGCCGGCGAGCTTGCCGTAGACGTGGATACAGCCATCGGCGATCACTTCCGCACCCGGGCTGACGGTATTCAGCACGATCAGATCGCAGCCTTCGGCATAGATCTGCTGGCCGGAGCGCACCGGCTCGTCGATCACGCGGGCTGGCCGGCGCGCTGCGGCAACCGGAGGCGGAGCTGCAACGGCAACGGGTGCGGGTGCCGGCGCAGCGGCGCTCTTGCCGCTGTCCCTGGAAACGACTGGCAGGCCGATGGCGCGCGCGGCATCGGCGAGCGGACCTTCGGATACCGCGAGCGGCTGGATGCCCACTTCGCGCAGGGCGGCGAGCACGGCATCGAGGTCGGCGGCGATGTCGCTGTCGATCACCACGGCCATGCCTTTGACGGCCTGCGGCATCTGGCGAACCATTTCAGCGAGCTGTATCCGGATCGCGGCGCTATCCGCTATCAGCACCCGCGCACGCGTGATCGGCAACATGCGGCCCTTCAGTTCGAGGGCAGGGCGGGAGCGAGTCATTGATTAGGGAGTAGTACCTGTCCGGCCGCCGCAGTCGATTGCGATGCGTGGCCTATGTTTTGCTTCGACGTGCTGCTAGGTTAGAGACCAAACCCTGCAATATCAACGTTCCGGCTGCGGCAGCCGGATCGCTCAGCCGCCGAATTGTAAAAAACTGGAATAAGAATGGCTTTCGATTGGCGAAATTACCGCTGTGATGCCGCCTACGACGAACTGTTTGCCGTCTCGGGAGCACCGCGCCCCGCCGCCCGCAGTCTCGTCGAATACCTGCAGAGCCTGTCCCCGCGTGACCTCGCCGATCGGCGTCTGGCAGCGGATCTGGCGATCAAGGTCATGGGCATCACGTTCACGGTGTACTCGGAGGGCAAGAACGTTGATCGCGCCTGGCCGTTCGACATCATTCCCCGGGTGATCCCGAAGAAGGAATGGGAAACGACGGAGAAGGGGCTCAAGCAGAGAGTCGACGCGCTCAACCACTTCATCCAGGACGTCTACGGCAAGCAGCAGATCGTCAAGGACGGCATCTTCCCGGCCGAGATCCTCGCCGAGTCGGTGAACTTCCGGAAGCAGTGCGTCGGCGTGAAGCCCAAGCACGGTATCTGGGCGCATATCTGCGGCTCGGATCTGGTCCGCGATGGCGACGGCACGCTCTACGTGCTCGAAGACAATCTCCGCGTGCCGTCCGGCGTCTCCTACATGCTGGAGAACCGCGGCGTCATCAAGCGCATCTGGCCGGAACTGTTCCAGACCACCAACATTCTGCCGGTCGACGATTACGCCGCCCAGCTCTACGACACCCTGGTGGCGATCAGCCCGCGGCCCGGCGACGCGCCGAACGTGGTGCTGCTGACCCCGGGCATCTACAACTCCGCCTACTTCGAACACGCCTACCTCGCGCAGCAGATGGGCGTGGAACTGGTCGAGGGCTCGGATCTCACGGTCGGCGATGACGACTGCGTCTACATGCGCACCATCGACGGCCCGAAGCGCGTCGACGTCATCTATCGCCGCATCGACGATCTGTTCCTCGATCCCGACGTCTTCAATCCGGACTCGATCCTCGGCTGCAAAGGCCTGATGCGAGCCTGGATCGCCGGCAAGGTCGGCCTCGCCAATGCGCCGGGCGCCGGTGTTGCCGACGACAAGGTCGTCTACGCCTACGTGCCGCAGATGATCAAGTACTACCTCGGCGAGGACGCGATCCTGCCGAACGTGCCGAGCTATCTCTGCTTCGACAAGAAGCAGCGCGACTACGTGATCGCCAATCTCGACAAGCTGGTGGTCAAGCCGGCCAATGAATCCGGTGGCTACGGAATGATGATCGGCCCGCGCGTCTCGAAGGAGGAGCACGCCAAGTTCAAGGCGCTGATCGAAGGCAATCCGCGTAACTACATGGCCCAGCCAACCCTGAGCCTGTCGACCGCGCCGACCATCTGCGATGACGAGATCGAACCGCGTCATCTCGATCTCCGGCCGTTCATCCTGAGCCGCGGCGAGAGCACCTACGTGACCACCGGCGGCCTCACCCGCGTGGCGCTGGTCAAGGGCTCGCTGATCGTCAATTCCTCGCAGGGTGGTGGCTCGAAGGACACCTGGATCGTCGATATCGACGACGACGCACCAGGTGTCGTGACCTCGCCTGCCGCCGCCGCACAGGCTCAATCGCAATCGCAGAAGGGGACTCTCTGATGCTGTCCCGTGTTGCAGAAAACCTGTACTGGTTTGGCCGCTACGTGCAGCGCGCCGAGAACACCGCACGCCTGATCAACGTCAACGCCAACCTGATGCTCGACCTGCCGCGGCGCATGCCGCTGGGTTGGGCGCCGCTGATCGAGATCACCGGCGCCGAGGCGGCCTTCAAGGAGCTGTACGACGAAGCGACCGAGGAAAACGTGGTCCGCTTCCTGATGATCGATCCGCGCAATCCGGGCTCGATCGTCACCTCGCTGAACAACGCCCGCGAAATTCTCCGCGTATCCCGCGACACCATGCCGCGCGATACCTGGGAACGCCTGAACGACATCTACTTCTACGTTCAGGAGCGTGGCGAATCATCGATCCTGCGCACCGCCCGGCAGGCCTTCGTGCAGCAGGTGATCAGCGGCGCGCTGCTGGTCTACAGCGTGCTGACCAGCAACATGAGCCGCGATGTCGGCTTCCAGTTCCTGCGCATCGGCACCAACATCGAACAGGCCGACATGACCACGCGCATCCTCGACGTGCGCACGCTTCGCCTGAATCAGAACGACGACAAGCTCGACCTGACACCGTTCGAGAACATCGTCTGGATGAGCGTGCTGCGCTCGCTCACCGCCTACCAGATGTATCGCCGCCATTTGCGCACCCGCGTCAACGGCAACGGCGTGGTGCGCTTCCTGCTGCAGAACCGGGACTTCCCGCGCAGCGCGATGTTCTGCCTCGACACCATCGCTTCGACCCTGCCGCACCTGCCGAACAGCCGGAGCATCGAGCGCACCATCGACCGCACCCGTGGCCTGGTGCGCGACGCGAACATCGAGGGTCTGATGAAGATGTCGATGGGCGTGCCGGACCTGATGGACGAAATCCAGATCGGCCTGAACGACCTGCACACCGCGCTGGCGGACGCCTACTTCAGTCAGTCCGGCAAGTAGACCCGTCGCGAAACGGGAAACCGGAAAAAGCCGGCCGCAATGCGGCCGGCTTTTTCGTTTCAACCGCCGCTGTAGCCGTTGCCGTCGTCGTTATCGGCCGGCGCATCGCGATCGCTGCCGCGATTCTGGGACTGGCTGCTGTTCTGGCCAGAACCGGCAGGCGCAGACGACATCAGCCAGGCACCGTTCGGTCCCTGCTGCGACGGCCAGGTAGGCGTCGACTGATGGGCCTGCTGCGACATCGGTGCCTGGGCAGCCTGCTGATGCTGCATCGACAAGGCCAGCGACTGCTGCACTTCCCAGTCGAATTTCGGCAGCGAGCGCACCGCGTTCTCGAGCTGGCGCGCCCAGGTTTCCTTGAGCGCGGCGTAGTACGGCGTGTCGTAGTCGAGCCGGAACGAATGGGCGATCGACAAGCGATCGCGTTCCATGATCGCGACATCGACCGGCGGGCCGACCGAAATGTTCGAGCGCATCGTCGAATCCAGCGACACCAGCGCGCAGCGTGCGGCGTCTTCGAGCTTGGCACCCGGCCGGACGAAGCGATCGAGAATCGGCTTGCCGTACTTGATCTCGCCGATCTGCAGGAACGGCATTTCCGGGCTGGCAGCGATGCAGTTGCCGAGCGGGTAGATCAGATAGATCGAGGGGTCTTCGCCCATGATCTGGCCGCCGAGAATCAAGGTCGTTTCGACGTTGACGTTCATGCTCGATTCCGCGCTCTGCTTCTGAGCGCGTACCGACAGCTGGCCGAGGTAGTCGGCCGCGTCAAACATATGGCGCACGGTGCGCAGCGACACCTTGCAGTTCGGGTCGTTCATCTCGCGCCGGGCATAGGCCAGCACGTATTGCGTGGTCGCCAGATTGCCGGCCGAGAGGATCACGAACACGCGCTCCCCGGGCACTTCGAGTACGTGGAGCTTGTTGTACGTCCGCACGTCATCGACGCCAGCAGCAGTACGGGTATCGGCGGCGAATACGATGCCGTCGTTGACTTTGATCGCGACGCAGTAGGTCATGGCTGTGTGCGGGCCTGTTCTTGTGAATTGACGACGCATGCTCGGCCGCTGGCTGACGGAAGCATAACTTGTGCCGCGCTGACGCGACGGACGGGTCCGTCACCGCAGGGTTTATCAGTGGCTGGATCGCGTCACGGCCCGCGCCACGCATCCGGCTGCGATAATCGCGCATGACCTCGCTGAACCTGACCAGCCGCTCCGAATTCCTGCGCGTCCGCGGCCTGCGCTATCACCTGCGTCGCTGGGGCGCTGAGCGCCTGCCGTTGCTGTTCCTCGGCCACGGCTTTCTCGATGTGTCGGCAACCTTCGAACCGCTGGTCGCACCGCTGCTCGACCGCTGGCAGGTGCTTGCGCCGGACTGGCGCGGCTTCGGTCATACCGAGTGGCCACAGGAAGGCTATTGGTTCCACGACTACGTGGCCGATCTCGATGCCATCGTCAACCACTACTCGCCGGATGCGCCGCTGCGCCTGGCTGGCCACAGCATGGGCTCGCAGATCGTCAGCCTCTATGCGGGCCTGCGACCGGCGCGAGTCGAGAAGCTGGTGCTGCTCGACGGCATCACCCTGCCGGACATGCCGGCGGCGCTGGCGCCGAAACGCTTCCTGCACTGGCTGGACGAATTGCGCGAGACGCCGCGTGAACGCAGCTATGCCTCGTTCGACGAGCTGGCCGGGCGCATCCGCCGCCAGCATCCGCAGTTGTCGGAGGCACACGCCGCGTTCGTGTCGCGCTGCTGGGGCCGCGAGGATGGCTACGGCAAGGTCACCCTGTGTGCCGATCCCAAGCATTACCGCCACGGTCCCGGGCTTTATCACGCCGAGGACTCGAACGCGGTCTGGCGCGAGGTAACGGCGGATACCTTGTTCGTCGACGCCGGCAAATCCTTCGTCAAGATGCCGCCCGAACAGCGCGCGGCGCGGGTCAGCTGCTTCCGCCGCCACCGGGTCGAAGTGCTGCCCGAGGCCGGGCACATGCTGCATTTCGACGCCCCCGAAGAAACCGCGGCGCTGGTCGCCACGTTCCTGTCGGCCTGA
Source organism: Nevskia ramosa DSM 11499 (assembly GCF_000420645.1). Taxonomy (NCBI): domain Bacteria; kingdom Pseudomonadati; phylum Pseudomonadota; class Gammaproteobacteria; order Nevskiales; family Nevskiaceae; genus Nevskia; species Nevskia ramosa. The sequence goes on from NZ_ATVI01000006.1 coordinate 222,130, forward strand.
GCCAGCCATGGCGCGCCTGAATCTGTCGCAACTGCCGACCACGCTCGCCAAGGGCCTGGCGCCGCTGTACGTCGTCGGCGGCGAGGAACCGCTGCTGGCCCAGGAAGCGCTCGATACGATCCGCGCCAAGGCGCGCGCCGTCGGCTATTCCGAGCGAGAAGTGCTCGATGCCGAAAAGGGTTTCGAGTGGGGCCTGCTGCTCGATGCCTGCAATGCGATGTCGCTGTTCGCGTCCTTGCGCGTCGTTGAACTGCGCCTGCACAACGCGCCCGATGTCGCCGGCGGCAAGATCCTGCAGCAATTGGCCAGCGCGCCACCGCGCGACGTGCTGCTGCTGATCCACGTCAACAAGCTGGAATGGCGCACCCGCAGCGGCGGCTGGTTTTCGGCGCTCGAAACGGCCGGTGCCAGCCTGTATTTTGAAGCGATGAAGCCGGGCGAGCTGCCGGGCTGGATCGGCGGCCGCCTGAAAGCGGCCGGGCTCGATGCCGAACCGGAAGCGCTGCAACTGCTCGCCGAGCGCACCGAAGGCAATCTGCTCGCCGCCCAGCAGGAGGTGCAGAAGCTGGTACTGCTGCACGGCAAGGGCGCGCGGCTGAACGTCGATGCGATCGACACCGCGGTCGCCGATTCCGCGCATATCGACGTCTTCGGCTGGATCAACAAGATCATGGCCGGTGATGCCCGCGGCGCGATGCGCGGCCTCGATACCTTGCGCGGCGAAGGCATGGACATCGTGCCGATCACCCTGCTGCTGGCCACCGGCCTGCGCCAGCTCGCCAACGTCGCCAATCTGATGGCGCGCACCGGCAATGCGGCCGCGGCCGTGGAAGCCGCACGCATCCACAAGGCCAACCAGGCGGCCTACACGAAGGCCGCGGAACGCTCGACGCCGAACCAGGTGCTTGGCTGGCTGCGCAAGTGCGCGCAGGTGGATGCCCAGGCCAAGTCCAGCGGCGGCCAGCCGCAGGCCTGGGAAGAGTTGTTAACATTGATCGTGGCCGTTTCGACGACGGCGAGGAAAAAGGCGGCAACGGCAAGGCGATGACTGCGGCAACCCACAAGGAATTCCGGAAGGACGCGGCCGGCAACGACGCGGTCAACCGCTACATGAAAGAGGTCGGCACGCGCGCCCGCGCGGCCGCCCGCCTGATCGCCCGCGCCAGCACCGGCGAGAAGAACGCCGCCCTGTTCGCGCTGGCCGATGTGATCATGGCCGAGGCCACCACCATCCTCGAAGCCAACGCGCTGGATCTGCGCGCCGCGCGTGACGCCAAGCTCGACGAAGCGCTGGTCGAGCGCCTGGAGCTGAACCCGTCCCGCGTCGCCGCGATGGCCGATGGCGTGCGCCAGGTCGCCGCCCTGCCCGATCCGATCGGCGAAATGTTCGATCTGAAGATGCGGCCGTCCGGCATCCAGGTCGGCAAGATGCGAGTGCCGCTCGGCGTCGTCGGCATCATCTACGAATCGCGCCCGAACGTGACTGCCGATGCTGCCGCGCTCTGCCTGAAGTCCGGCAACGCCTGCGTGCTCCGCGGCGGCTCGGAAGCGATGCACAGCAATCAGGCGATCGCTCGCTGCATCTCGCGCGCATTGAAATCCGCAGGCCTGCCCAGCGATGCGGTGCAGGTCGTCGACACCACCGACCGCGCTGCCGTCGCCGCGATGCTGGCGATGCCGGAAGCAATCGACGTGGTCATTCCGCGCGGCGGCAAGGGCCTGGTCGCGTTCGTCTCCGAACACGCCAAGGTGCCTGTGATCAAGCATCTCGACGGCAACTGCCACGTCTATGTCGACCACGAGGCTGATCTCGACAAGGCGGTGTCGATCGCCGTCAACGCCAAGACCCAGCGCTACGGCACCTGCAACACGATGGAAACCTTGCTGATCGATGCCCCGATAGCCGCCCGGCTGCTGGAACTGCTGGCACCGATCTACAGCGGCCACGACGTGGAACTGCGCGGCTGCGAACGCACCCGCCAGATCCTGCCGCAGGCCAAGGCCGCGAAGGCCGAAGACTGGGATACCGAGTACCTGGCGCCGATCCTCGCCGTGAAGATCGTCAACGGCATCGACGAAGCGATGGACCACATCGCCCGCCACGGTTCGGCGCACACCGATGCGATCGTCACCGAGAACTACACGAAGGCGCGCCGCTTCCTGCGCGAAGTCGATTCCAGCTCGGTGATGGTCAATGCTTCGACGCGCTTCGCCGATGGCTACGAATATGGCCTGGGCGCCGAAATCGGCATCTCCACCGACAAGTTCCACGCCCGCGGCCCGGTCGGCCTAGAGGGCCTGACGTCGGTGAAGTGGGTGGTGCTCGGAGATGGCAATGTCCGTTGAGCAAGCCGCATGACGGCTCGCGCTTGAAGCCGCCGCGCCCTGAATGAAAGCGATCGGCTTCTTCGGCGGCACCTTCGCACCGATACACAACGGCCACCTGCGGCTCGCGATCGAGCTGCGCGATCTGCTCGGTCTCGACTGCGTTCACCTCACTCCGAGCGCCCGCCCGCCGCACCGCACCGCCCCCGGCGTCAGCGCCGAGCGGCGGTTGGAATGGGCTCGACTCGGCGTTGGCGATGAGCCCGGCCTGATCGTCGACGATCGCGAACTGCGCCGCGCACGCGCGCAGCAGCATCCGTCCTACACCTTCGACACGCTGGCGGCGATCAAGGCCGAAACGCCGGACGCGCGACTGCATCTGCTGCTCGGTGACGACGCCGCCAACCGCCTGCACACCTGGCATCGCTGGCGCGAACTGTTCGACCTGGCGCACCTCGTCGTCGTCCAGCGTCCGCATCCGGCCGATGTACCCGCCCCGGAACTGGCCGAGTTTCTGCATGACCGGAAAGTGACTTCGGTCGAAGCGCTGAGTCGTCAGTCTGCCGGCCTGTGGCTACCAGTCAGCCTGCCACCGCTGGCGATCTCGGCCACCCGTATCAGAGCCTTGTTGCAAGCCGGCCGCAGTGTTCGCGGTCTGGTGCCTGAAGCTGTCATCCGTTCCCTGACCTCCGAGGACGTTCGCGCACTCACCATCAATGAAGAGAAAAATCCCGCCCATGACTGAAACCTCCGTCGCTTCCTCCGCCCCGTCCACCGAGCTCGGCGCCCTGGCCGTTGCCGCGCTTGAAGACCTCAAAGCCGTCGACATCAAGGTGCTCGACGTATCGAAGCTGACCTCGATCACCGACATCATGGTGATCGCCACCGGCACCTCGAACCGCCATGCGGCTTCGCTGGCGCACAGTGTCATCGACAAGGCCAAGGAGAACGGTCACCGACCGGTCGGCGTCGAAGGCCTGAACGAGGGCGAGTGGGTGCTGGTCAACCTCGGCGGCGTCATCGTCCACGTGATGCAGGCCCAGACCCGCGCGTTCTACCAGCTCGAAAAACTCTGGGACTTCACCCAGCGCGAACCGGCCGTCCGCAGCGCCTGAAGCGGTACGCAACGAGGGACTAGCCGATGCGCATTCGCCTGATCGCGATCGGCACGCGCATGCCGGACTGGATCGCGTCCGGCTACGAGGATTACGCGGCCCGCCTGCCGCGCGAGCTGAAGCTGGAGCTGGTTGAACTGGCCGTCGAACATCGCGGCAAGAACGCCGATATCCCGCGTCTGCGCGAAGCCGAAGGCGAGCGCCTGCTGAAAGCGGCCGGCGAGGCCCGGATCATCGCGTTCGACGAGCACGGCACGCAGCCGGATACCGTCGCCTGGTCGAAGTCGCTGAAAACCTGGATGCAGGACGGCCGCGATGTCGCGCTGCTGATCGGCGGGCCGGATGGCCATGCGCCTGCGGTGCTGGCACGCGCCGATGCCAAGTGGTCGTTATCGAAGCTGACCTTTCCGCATGCACTGGTGCGGGTGATCGTCGCCGAGCAGCTGTACCGGGCCTGGACCCTGCTCAACAACCATCCCTATCACCGCGCCTGAGCGCCGCGCTTCAAAAGCTCAGCTACCGCGCAGGCCGCCAGCAAGCACCGCTGCCGAGATGCCGCGCTGTGCGAGCAGGAACGCCGCTACTGCGCCACGGCGCCCGGTGTCGCAGACACAGACCTGCAGACGCTGACGGTCGATCTTAGACGCCCTCAGCCTGAGCAGCCTCAACGGCAGATTGACGCTGCCGGACAGATGCCCCGCTTCGTATTCGCTGGGCAGCCGCACATCCAGCCATTGCGCCACGCCGGCCTGAACCTGCGCCTTCGCGGTTGCCCGATCGAGCCGGACCAGCAAGGGCTCGTTCAGCAGTTCCTCGAAATCACGCCGCGCCAGGCGTTTCAGCGTGCCGGCGGTCAGCATCGTCACGCTGGCATTGCGCGGCAGGCCGGCGATCAGGGCCTCTTCGCCGAAGCAGTCGCCGGGCCCGAACTCGGCCAGGGTCAGCGTCTGCTTGCTCATGCCGCGATGGACGATCCGGCAGCGGCCTTCGACGATCACGTAGAAGTAATCGCCCGCCGAGCCCTGCTCGATCACCACCTCGCCTTCGGCGACCGTGATCGTATCCAGCCGCTGAAACAGCGCCTGCAGATTCGCCGGTGGCAGGCGCTGGAACGATGGCCGCTGCAGCAGGCGGGTCATCCAGTCATCAGCCGCCACTTCGGTGATCGCCGCAACCTCGCAGGCAACGCCCTGCTCCCAGGTCAGCAGCACATCGAGCAGACCGGCGTCGACGACCAGTACTTCGACCGGGCCGACGCACACGGCCGAAACGTCGACCGCCGGCGGTGCCGACAGGCACTGCTGCGCGCGCGTTTCACCGGCTTTCACATCGACCAGGGTCCAGCCATTGGCATCGCGCAGGCGAACCTGGCCGCGCAGCAGATACCAGGCCTTGGTCTGTGTCTGTCCGGCGCGGAACAGCACGCTGCCAGCCGGATGCGCATGGATGGCTGCCTGCTTGGCGAGCCGCTGCAGGGACTCTGCAGCCAGCGCGCTCATCGGCACGAAGCCGGCCAGCAGTTCAGGGCCGACCAATTGAGTGGAGATCTGTGATTGGGACATGTCCGGACCTATCAGACCCTGGAACGAATGTCGGGAAATCGGAAGGTGCAAGGACTCGCGGCGGTGGCTTGAGTCCTTGCACCCGTGGCCTAAAGCGGCGGCCTACTTCGCGGCCGGCTTGGCAGCTGCGGCAGCCTTGCCGCCGACCGACAGACTGTCCTTGTTCTTGGAGATTGTCGCGGCGCCGATACCCGGCACCTTCTCCAGATCGTCGACAGTCTTGAACGGCCCGTTCTTGGTCCGGTACTCGACGATCGCCGCCGCTTTCGCCGGGCCGACTCCATTCAGCGTTTCCAGAGTTTTCGCATCGGCGGTATTGACATCAATCGATGCCGCCCAGACCAGCGACGAGAATGCGAGCACCACACCAGCCAGAATTCCCTTGAGGATTTTCATGATCAACGCTCCCTTGCATGTGTGACTGAGGATTGCGTCGATGGAGGCGACTTCTGACTCTGCTCCCGTCCGGCGCGAGCCAATACTTCGCTCTCGGAGCGCAGAAAACAGTGATGGAGCTCACATTGAAATCGGACCGCAAGGCGATCTGTGATCTCGATAACGCTCGCGCTTTTTGACCCGAATCGAGCTCAGCCGCGATCGCGCGCGCTGGCAGCATGCGCCTGCAGGCCTTCGGCGTCGGCGATCGTCCCGGCGATGTCGGCCAGCACTTTCGCGCCGCCTGGCGTGACTTCGATCAGGCTGGAGCGCTTCTGGAATTCATAGACGCCGAGTGGATTCGAGAAGCGCGCCGCACGTGAAGTCGGCAGCACGTGATTCGGGCCAGCGCAGTAATCGCCGAAGGCTTCCGGGGCATGACGGCCGAGGAACACCGCGCCGGCATGGCGAATGGATTCCAGCAAGGCACGCGGCTCGGCGACCGACAGCTCCAGATGTTCCGGCGCGATCCGATTGGATACTTGCGCAGCCTCGGCAAGATCACGCACCAGGATCAGCGCACCACGGCCGGCAATCGACTGGCGAACGATATCGGCGCGCGGCAGCTCGGCAAGACGCGCGTTCATCGCCGCGAACACGGCATCGAGATGTTCGGCACTCGGCGAAATCAGAATGCTCTGGGCAACTTCGTCATGTTCGGCCTGGCTGAACAGATCCATCGCGATCCAGCGTGGATCGGTCAGGCCATCGCCGATGACGACGATTTCGCTCGGACCGGCAATGGAGTCGATGCCGACTCTGCCGAACACCAGGCGCTTGGCCGCGGCGACATAGGCATTGCCGGGACCGACGATCTTGTCGACTGCGGGAATCGTCGCCGTGCCATACGCAAGCGCAGCAATCGCCTGCGCGCCGCCGATCGTGAACACCCGATCGACGCCGGCAAGATGGGCGGCGCCGAGCACCACCGGATTCACTTCACCGCCGCTGGCCGGCACCACCATGATCAGTTCGCCAACTCCGGCGACCTTGGCCGGGATCGCGTTCATCAGCACGCTGGATGGATACGCCGCCTTGCCGCCGGGTACGTACAGACCGGCGCGATCCATCGCCGTGACTTTCTGGCCAAGGCGATTACCGTGGGCGTCGCTGAACTCCCAGCCTTCGAGCTTCTGGCGTTCGGCGTAGGCGCGGATGCGTTCGGCGGCCGCTTCCAGCGCGGCGCGCAGCGCCGGCTCCAGGGAATGCCAGGCGGCTTCACGCGCTGCCTTCGGGATTTCCAGTTCGGCGGCCGAGGCGATGCTGCGACGATCGAAGCGATTGGTGTAATCGACCAGCGCGGCATCACCGCTGGCGCGGATGTCGGCAATGATGTCGGCAACCACGGCGGTGACTTTCGGGTCGGCTTCCGGCGCGCGGTCGAGCAGCGCACCGAGCGTCGCGTCGAAGTCCGCCGAGCGCGAATCGAGCCGATTGATCTCAAGCACTGGCAACCGCCCCGACGAAACGATCGAGCAGCGCGCGAATCGCCGCGTGCTTCATCTTCATCGCCGCCTTGTTGACCACCAGACGCGCGCTCGACGTGAAGATGGTTTCGATCTCGACCAGACCATTGGCGCGCAAGGTGCCGCCAGTGGCGACCAGATCGACGATGACATCGGCAAGCCCGACCAGCGGCGCAAGCTCCATCGAGCCGTACAGCTTGATGACCTCGACCTGTTCACCGAGCGTGGCGTAGTAGCGGCGCGTCACTTCCGGGTACTTGGTCGCCACGCGCAGGCGGCGGCCGAAGTTGTGGCGCGGATTCTTGACCAGCGGCGAATCGTTCTTGGTCGCCACGCTGAGGCGGCAGACCGCGAAGCCGAGGTCGACCGGCTCGTACAAGGCACCACCCCCGTGTTCGAGCAGGATGTCCTTGCCGACGATGCCGAGATCAGCGGCGCCGTATTCGACATAGGTCGGCACGTCGGTCGGGCGGACTTCGAGCAGTTCCACGCCCGGGTCCTGGGTGGGAATGCGCAGCAGGCGGCCGGCATCGACGGACGGCGCAATGCCCACCGCGTTCAGCAGCGGCAGGCAGTCATCGAGGATGCGGCCTTTCGACAGGGCCAGGGTCAGGGAAGTCATGGCAGCGATGGCAACGAGTACGGCCGGAGAATGAGCGCGGCATTGTAATGGCGCAGTGCGGCAGCCGCTTGCACGCGGGCGCCGGGCGACGCAGGCTCGGAACACCATGACCCACCACGCGACTGTCGGCCTCCACCGCTACGTCTTCGCCTCGCTTGCCGAACTGCTGGCGAAAGCCTCGCCGATGCGTTCCGGCGATGCGCTGGCCGGCGTTGCGGCGGCGAGTGCCGAGGAGCGGATGGCGGCGCGCTGCGCGCTCGCCGATCTACCGCTGACCGCCTTTCTCGACGACGCGCTGATCGCCTACGAAAGCGACGAAGTCACGCGGCTGATCGTCGACACGCATGACACCGCCGCGTTTGCAGCGCTGCGCAGCCTGACCGTCGGGGCTTTTCGCGACTGGCTGCTGTCCGATGCCGCCAGCAGCGCGGTGCTGGCGGCCGTTGCGCCGGGCATCACACCGGAAATGGCGGCGGCGGTGTCGAAGCTGATGCGCAATCAGGACCTGATTCTGGCCGCGAAAAAGATGCGCGTGGTCACCGCGTTCCGTTCGACGCTCGGTCTGCCGGGACGGCTGGCGATCCGCCTGCAGCCGAACCATCCGACCGACGATGCCCGCGGCATCCTCGCGGCGACCCTGGACGGTCTGATGTATGGCGCCGGTGACGCCTGCATCGGCATCAATCCAGCAAGCGACGAAATGCCCAAGCTGCGCATGCTCTGGGACATGCTCGATGCGCTGATCGCCCGCTACGAGATCCCGACCCAGAGCTGTGTGCTGGCTCATGTCACGCGGCAGATCGAAGCGATCGAACGCGCTGCGCCGGTCGATCTGGTGTTCCAGTCGGTCGGCGGCACGGAAGCACTCAACAAGAGCTTCGGCATCAACCTGGCGCTACTGCGCGAAGCGCAGGAAGCGGCCTTGAGCCTGAAGCGCGGCACCGTCGGCAACAACGTCATGTACTTCGAGACCGGCCAGGGCGCTGCACTGTCAGCGAACGCCCATCACGGTCTCGATCAGCAGACCTGCGAGGCGCGCGCCTACGCCGTCTGCCGCGCCTTCCAGCCGTTGCTGGTCAACACGGTGGTGGGCTTCATCGGCCCGGAATATCTGTTCGACGCCAAGCAGATCATCCGCGCCGGCCTGGAGGATCACTTCTGCGGCAAGTTGCTGGGCCTGCCGATGGGTGTCGACGTCTGCTACACCAATCACGCCGAAGCCGATCAGGACGACATGGACACCCTGCTGACCGTGCTCGGCGCGGCGGGCGTCAACTACGTGATGGGCGTGCCGGGCGCCGATGACGTGATGCTCGGCTATCAGAGCACCAGCTTTCACGACGGCCTGGCCCTGCGTGAAATGCTTGGCCTGAAACACGCGCCGGAGTTCGAAGGCTGGCTGCAGCGCCTGCAGCTGATCGATGCCCAGGGCCGGCTGCAGGACGCGCGCAGTCTGCAGGCGCTGCCGCTACATGAAGCAATGGATGGGCTCAGACGATGAGCGAGTTACCGAAGCCCATTACCAGCGATGCACTGGCGCCATCCGATCCTTGGACCGAACTGCGCAGCCTGACGCCGGCCCGCATCGCCCTCGGCCGCAGCGGCGCTTCATTGCCGACCCGCGAAGTGCTGGCCTTCGGCATTGCCCACGCTCAGGCGCGCGATGCGGTGCAGGCGGCACTTGATGTCGATGCGCTGGCAGCTGCGCTGCAGCCGCTGAGCCTGCCGATCATCCGCACGCAGAGCGCCGCCGAAACCCGCAGCGCCTATCTGGCGCGGCCGGACTGGGGACGCCGGCTGTCGCCGGAATCGCGCCAGGAACTGGATGCGCTGGCCCGCAGCGATAGCCCCGAGGTGCTGCTGGTGATTGCCGACGGCCTGTCCGCCGTCGCACCGCAGCGGCATGCGTCGGCACTGATCTCGGCGCTGCTGCCACAACTCGACGGGCTGCGGATCGGGCCGCTGGTGATCGCAACGCAAGCCCGGGTCGCGCTGGCTGACGAGATCGCCGAAAGCCTGGGCGCCCGGCTGGTCGTCTGCCTGATCGGCGAGCGACCGGGGCTGTCCTCGCCGGACAGCCTCGGCGCCTACCTCACCTACGCGCCGAAGGTCGGCACCACCGACGAGGCGCGTATCTGCATCTCCAACATCCGCCCCGAAGGCTGCGCGATCGGCGACGCGGCAACCCTGATCGCCGCCAGCCTGCGTGCAGCGCTTGCGACAAGGCGATCCGGCGTGGCACTGCGCGAGCCGTCGAACCTGCTGCCGACTCGCGATCAGAAGCCGTAGCGGACCGTCGCCGATACGCTCGCCGGCGGGCCGTAGTACAGGTTTCCGTACTCGTCGATCACGTAGTACTTCTTGTCGAGCAGGTTTTCGCCGTTGAGCTGCACCGATAGCTGCGAGGTGACCCGGTAGCGCGCCATCAGGCCGAGCAGCGAGTACGCGCGCTGACGGACTTCGGTGAATCCGCTCGGGCTTTCGACGCTGACGTGGTTCTCGGATTGCCAGTTGACGCCGCCGCCGATGGTCAGGTCCTGCAGCGCGCCACCCAGCCGGTAGGTCGTGAAGCTGCGCACCAGGGTGCGCGGGATGTAGCCCTTGATGGTGTTGCCGTCGCCGTCTTTCATCGCGTAGTGCGACACGCCGATGGACAGGTTCCAGTCCTTGATCGGCTGGCCGCTGATATCGGCTTCGACGCCGCGGGTGCGGGTGCCGTCGACCTGCAGATAGGCCTGCCGGCGGCGGGTCTCGTCATCGAGCACGAAATGCCCTTCGTCGATGATGGCGGCATTGTCCTGGCGCGTGTCGAAGAAGGTCAGCGCAGTGTTCAGGCGACTGTCGAAATGCGAACCCTTGATGCCGGCTTCGACGCTGCGGCCGTCGAGCGGGTCCAGATACTGTCCTTCGCGAGTCAGGTTGTTCTGCGGATTGAAGATCTTCGTGTAGCTGGTGAACAGCGAGAACTGCTGGCTGAGATCGAGGATCGCGCCGGCATACGGTGTCAGCTTGCGGAAGTTCTGGACGTCGGCCTCATTGGCACCATAGAGGTCGAATCGATCGCTCTTCCAGCTGCTGTAGCGCGCGCCGAGGATGACCCGCAGCGGGTCGGCCAGCGACAGCCGCAGCGCTGAATAGGCTGCGGACTGACGCGTGCGGTCGCGAACCACGAGGGAGCCTTCGCTGGCGAATTCCGGCGGCGGCACGGAGCCGTCCCATTTGAAGAAATTGCCCGGGTCGGCGATTTCGCCGGGCGCGAACTCATCGGTATCCAGACGCAGCCAGGAGCCGAGAGCGCCGAGCACGAACTCGTGCTTGCGTCCGAACAGATCGAACTTGCCGTTCAGATAGGTATCCACCGAGGTCTGCCGGTTGGCGTCATTGGCACGGTAGGCGAACGGCACCAGCCCTTCGCCGGTGACCGGGTCGGGGAAGCCGTACAGGTAATACAGATTGGAACGGCCGTCGACGATGCGACGCTGCGCGGTGGTACGTAAAGTCCAGCCGTTATCGAACGCGTGATCGAACTGCGCGAAGCCGTTCTGGGTCCGGATGTTCCAGTAGCTGGACTGCGCCGCGGTGGTGACCGATCGCTTCCAGTCGGTGCGCGTGCCATCGCTGAAGAACAGCGGGAACGAACCCCAGGTGTTGGCCTGAGGCAAGGTCTGCTGATAGCCGTAGCCGACGCTGAGCCGCGTCCGCGGTGCCAGATCGGCATCGACGATGCCGTAGAACACGGTCTTCTCGTTGTTGTACAGATCCGTGTACGAATCGGCATTCTGATAGACGCCGACCACGCGCGCGCGGATCGTGCCGGAGCGGTTCAGCGGCGTGCTGAGATCGCCGACGGCGCGGTAGTTGTTCCAGGAACCGGCGACGAACGAAGCCTCGCCATCGAAGCTGCGGCTGTCGGCATGCTTGCGCACCAGATTCACGGCCGCCGACGGGCTGCCGGCGCCGGTCAGCAAGCCGGTCGCACCGCGGACGATTTCGATGCGCTCGAAAAGCGCGGTATCCAGGGTCGCGTCGACGGCGCTGGTGTTCTGGTCGCTGGCCACCGGAATGCCGTCGTAAAGTGTGTTGTCGACCAGAAAGCCGCGTGAGGTGAACACCACTCGCTCGCTGTCGTAAGCGTAGGAATAGACGCCGGTGGTGTTGTCGAGGACGCTGCGCAGCGACTGCAGGTTCTGGTCATCCATGCGCTGCCGCGTGATCACGGTGATCGACTGCGGCGTATCGCGCAGGCTCAGATCCAGCTTGGTCGCCGAGTGGCTTTCCTCGACGGTGTAGCCCGGCTGGGTGCTTGCCGCGACGGTGACCGTGCCGAGCACGACCGGCTGCTTGTCCTCATTGACTGTCTCGGCGGCTGGGTCATCGGCGGCGACGGCCAACACCGGCCAGCCCAGGGTCAGGGCGAGCGCAATGGGGAAATGATGACGGCGGGAGGGTGCTGCGGGCATTGCAGAAATCCTTATCAGGAGGCGGTGGTCTTGCCTGCCTAAGGAACTGCAATGTCGGTGGGTACGGCGATAGTAGTGGGTCCGACTGGGTCAGTCGAGCGTCACTTTGATGTCGAGATTGTCTTCAGCCTGCTGCGCAATCCGGGCGGCCATCAGGCTCGCCCGGAATCGGCATCCCGCCGTGATTTATTCGCCGCCGCCGGGGGCGACAGCCTTGGCACGGCGACGCGGTTTCGCCGCAACGGCTGAATCAGCAGCGGGATCGGCAGCAACTGGCTCCGCAGTCTTTGCCGGAGCAGTCTTCGCCGCCACCACTTTCTTTGCTGCCTGCTTGCGCGGTGCGCGCGGCGCAGCTTCGGCTTTCTTCTCGACTGCCGCTGCCGCGGGCGCAACGACGATCGGCTCGGCCGAAACGACCACGGCCGGCGTCGGTGCCGGCTGAACTGGCTCCGGCTCGGCCGCGATCACTGGCTTCGGAATCGCCCAGGACGGCCGGCGATCATCGCGACGCGGCGCCCAGTCCTTGTCACCTTCGTGACCGGTCTGCGCTTGCGGCCTCGGCGTCGGTTGCGAAGGTGGCTGCTGAGGCGGCTTCGGCTGATGCGCACGCGGCTCATGCAGCGGCTGCGGACGCGGCTCGTGCTTCGGCTGCGCGCGCGGTGCTTCGAACGGCGGCTCGGCTCGAACGTCGGCGAAGACCTCGGACTTCGGCTCGAACCGGGGCTCGGGCCTGGGCTCGGGCTTGGGCTCGGGCTTGGGCTCGAACTTCGCTTCAGGCTTCGATTCCGACTTGAATTCAGGGCGCGCTTCGATCTTCTGCTCGGGCTTGGCATCACCGCCTTCGCGCACGCGCTTTTCGCGAATGAACAAGGCCCGCGAGCGGCCGGGCTCGCCACGTTCTTCGACTTCGAACAGCGGGATCGCGGCAATCAGGTCGCTGAGCTTCTTGCGGCCGTAATTGCGCGGATCGAACTCGGGCATGCGCTTGCTGAGCAGGCTGCCGACGGCACCGAGACCAACCCAGCCATCCTCGTCGCCAGCATCGGCCACCGCCGCGCGCAGCGGGCCAAGCAGCGCCGGATCGTCGATCGGCGCACCACGTGCCGGGCGCTCGTCACCGGACGACGCGCCCTCGGCAGACTTCACCGGAGGACGAGCATTGTTCGGCTGAACCGGTGCCGGCGGCACGGGCTTGCCGCGACCCGGCGGCAGCACCGCGCGTTCGGCAGCGCGCGGCGGCGGTGCTTCGGCTGGCGTATCCGGCTCGCCGTCGCGCAGCACCTCGACGAAGATGAAGCGATCGCAGGCGCGCACGAAAGGCTGCGGCGTCTTGCGCTCGCCGAAGCCGTAGACGGTGAGGCCGGATTCGCGGATGCGCGAAGCCAAGCGCGTGAAATCAGAGTCCGAGGAGACGATGCAGAAGCCATCGAAACGCTCGGTGTAGAGCAGGTCCATCGCGTCGATGATCAGCGCGCTGTCGGTCGAGTTCTTGCCCTTGGTGTTGCTGAACTGCTGCATCGGCTGGATCGCGTGGCGGGCCAGCGTCTGCTTCCAGCTGCCGAGGTTCTGCGTCGTCCAGTCGCCATAGGCGCGCTTGGTGGTCGCGCGGCCGTACTTGGCGACTTCGGCGAGCAGGCCGTCGATGCGCTTGGCGTTGGCGTTGTCGGCGTCGATCAGGACGGCAAGCTGGGCTTGCGGGGAGGTTTCCATTGTTGTTCTCGTGATTGTTGATCGGCGCATATCGCGCGAGCGGGCGGAGCTTATCCGCTACGGCCCTATTGCAGGACTTTAAGTTCCAGCGGCTTCAATGCCGAGCCGCCGGTGACTGTGCGCCACTGGCCGGCGAAGCTGCCGTCGGCCTTGCCGAACAGCGTGAATTCGACCAGCAAGGCTTCGCTGCCCGCTTCGGTCTCGAACAGCTTGGCCTTGCCGTCGCGCTGCACGCGGCCCTGAAGACGGTGATAGCGGCCATCGGCTTCGCGGGACCAGCTGGCATCGACTCGATCGCCGTCGTACAGACGCTCGATGACCAGATTGATCTTCTCCTTGTCGATCGTGCCGGCATAGCTGCCGAGCCGCAGCCCCTGCTTCGGCGGCAGCGCGCACGCGGGCGACGACGACTCCGCCGGCAACAGCGCACAACGACCGTAAGGCCCGAGATCCGGCGCCAGAACGGTGAGCGGCAGCTTCACCTTCAGCGGCCGCAGCACGTCGAGTTCGAGTTGATCTTGTGTCGTGCAGTCGGGGCGCTCCAGCGCCAGGTGATCGATCGCCAGCAGCAGCTGGTTGTCGGTCAGCGTGTCGCCACGAACGGCCGGCAGGCAATCCTCGTAGACCTCGCGCTGCTCGGATTGCAGATCGTCCTTCGGGTTGAGCGTCTCCTGGAAATCGCGGATGCGCTGCACGCGCGGCGTCGCGACTTGCGTGCGCAGGCGGCCGTAGCCTTCCGGCGTGAACAGATCGGCGAGCAGGATCGGCAGGCCGCTGGCAACGTCGAAGTTGTGCAGGTGCGAAAAGCCCACGCCGCTGCGCTTGCCGATGACGCGGATCGACAACACCCGGCCGGTATCGCCGACCACTTCGTAATCGAGCTCGCTGAGCGAACCGTCCTTCGGAAGCAGGAGCGCGGCCTTCGCATCGCGGGCCGGCCGCTGCTGCAGTTCCACCGCGAACAGGTACAGATTGATCGCACGGAAGTTGGCGCCGTTGCCGGCCAGCTTCGGGAAGCGCAGCTCGGCGCCACCGGTGGGCGACTTCGCCTTGATGCTGTCGATCAGCAGCGGCGCCGCTGCCGAAGCGCTGCTGCCGATCAGTGTCGCCGCGAACAACAGCGCGCCCAGCGCCTTGATGCCAATGCTCATGTGTCGTCCTCTGACTTTTTCCAGCCGAAGGACGTGCCCTTGGCCTCGTTATTTGACTCGCTGAATCTTCGCGCCCAGCTGACCCAGCTTGGTCTCGATGTGCTCGTAACCGCGATCGATATGGTAGACGCGGTCGATCGTCGTCGTGCCTTCGGCGGCGATCGCCGCCAGCACCAGCGCAGCGGAGGCGCGCAGATCGGTGGCCATCACCGGCGCGCCGGTGAGCTTTTCGCGGCCGGTGACGATCGCGGTATTGCCTTCGATGCGGATGTCCGCACCGAGGCGCAACAGCTCCTGCGCGTGCATGAAGCGGTTCTCGAAGATCGTCTCGCGAATGGTGCCAACGCCTTCGGCATAACAGTCCAGCGCCATGAACTGCGCCTGCATGTCGGTCGGGAAACCGGGATGCGCCATGGTGTGCAGATTGATCGACGCCGGACGCCGGCCCTGCATGTCGACCTCGATCCAGTCCTCGCCGGTCGACACTCTTGCGCCGGCCTGCTGCAGCTTGACCAGCACCGCGTCGAGCGCATTCGGATCGGTCTTCACCAGCCGCACCTTGCCGCGGCTGATCGCGGCGGCGACGAGGAAGGTGCCGCCTTCGATGCGATCCGGAATCACCGCGTGGCTGGCGCCATGCAGATTGGCAACGCCCTTGATGACGATGGTGCCGGTGCCGGCGCCGCGAATCTTGGCGCCCATCGCCGTCAGGCAGTTGGCGAGATCGACGATCTCCGGCTCGCGCGCCGCGTTCTCGAGCACGGTTTCGCCATCGGCGAGCGCGGCCGCCATCAGCAGATTTTCGGTGCCGGTGACGGTGACCGTATCGAAGTAGATGCGCGCGCCTTTCAGCCGGGTCGCGCGGGCCTTGATGAAGCCACCTTCGAGTTCGATCTCGGCACCCATGGCCTTCAGGCCCATCAGATGCAGATCGACCGGACGTGCGCCGATCGCGCAGCCGCCGGGCAGCGACACCTCGGCATGGCCACGCTTGGCCAGCAGCGGGCCGAGCACCAGGATCGACGCGCGCATGGTCTTCACCAACTCATACGGCGCGACACAGGTGGTGATGCCACTGGCATCGGCGGTGAACAGGCCCGGGCCGGGACTGGCGACGGCAACACCCATCTGCGCGAGCAGCTTCTTGGTGGTGACCACGTCGTGCAGGTCCGGCACGTTGGAAAGATTCAGCTCGCCATCGATCAGCAGGCTGGCGCAGAGGATCGGCAGCGCGGCGTTCTTGGCGCCGCTGGCAGCAACTTCGCCGGACAGCGGGCCGTTGCCTTCAATCAGGAATTTGTCCATTCAGATTCGTTTCGCGTGATGCGCGGAAGGACCGCGAGGCAATCAGTGTCGGCAAGCCGGATGCGCCCCAAGCGCAGGGCGTATGGCTTTTTCGTGCAGAGGTTTCAGGCCGCGCGAGTCTTCAGCGCCAGCGCATGAATCTCGCGGCCCATCTTTTCGCCGAGCGCGGCGTAGACGGCCTGATGCTGCTTGACCATGGAGAGTCCGGCGAAGCCGCTCCAGCTGACATCCGCCTCGAAATGCTGGCCGTCGTCGCCTTTGACTTCGATCACCGCACCCGGCAGGCCGGCATCGAGCAGGGCCTTGATCTGTTCCTTGGTCATCATTGCCATAAATAAAGGTACTATTTCCTGAGTTTGTAGCCGGTCATCAGCATCCACAGCGCGACCGAAGAGATCGCGATGAAGAAGCCGGAAGTCCAGGCGAGGCTTTGCCAGATCGATACGTCCGAGCGGCCGAAGAAGCCATAGCGGAAGCCATCGATCATGTAGAAGAACGGGTTCAGATGCGAAGCCTTGAACCACACGGCCGGCAGCGAGTGCACCGAATAGAACACGCCGGACAGAAAGCTGAGCGGCGTGATGATGAAGTTCGAGAACGCCGCCAGATGATCGAACTTCGAGGACACGATGCCGGCGATGATGCCGAGCACCGCCAGCGAACCGCCGGCGAGCAGGAACATCGCGATCAGCGCGAACGGCTGGGCGATCGGCAGATCGACGAACGGAATCGCCACCACCAGCATCGCGATCGCAACGAGTGCTGCGCGAATCAGGCCAGCGGCAACATGGGCGAAGAAGAACTCCCAATGGCCGAGCGGCGCCATCAGCAGGAACACCAGGCTGCCCATGATCTTGGCCTGCGCGAGGCTCGAGGACGAGTTGGCGAAGGCGTTCTGCAGCACCGTCATCATCACCAGACCGGGCAGCAGGAACTGAGTGTAGGTGACGCCTTCGTAGACCTCGGCGCGGCCGCTCATGGCCTGCGCGAAGACCAGCAGATAGAGCAGCGCAGTGACCACCGGCGCCATCACCGTCTGGCCGAGCACAGCCCAGAACCGCATGACCTCTTTCTTGAGGAGGGTATAAAAGCCGAGCTGGTTGGCGTTCATCGGCTAGCCTCCGCCTGCGGTTCTGTGCCCAGCCACGCCGCAAGCGGCGCGGCGTTCGGCGGGTTCGATGTCCACTGGACATCGAACAAATCCCGCCTCACCCAGAAGCGCATCACTTCCTTCTTCAGCAGCGTGTAGAAACCCAGCTGGTTGGCGTTCATTTCGCTGCTCCCTGCGCACTGGACAGCGCCTTGCCGGTCAGCTCGATGAAGATGTCTTCGAGATCCGGATCGCGAGTCGAGACATCGGCGATGCCGATGCCGGCCGCGCGAAGAGCGGCGAAGACGCTGGCGATCGGATGCTTCTCGCGCTCCAGCTTCAGCTCGACGGCGCCCGCCTTCTCGGTGGTCACCAGTTCGCGCAGGCTCGCCGGCAGTTCGGCACCGTCGACCAGCTTCAGGGTCAGGAAGCGGAACGGGTGGCGGTTGAGCAGCGCCTCGGTGGTTTCGATGACCCGCACCACGCCCTTGTCGATGATCGCGATGCGCTCGCACATCTCCTGCGCTTCTTCGAGGTAATGCGTGGTCAGCACCACGGTCGTGCCCTTCTGATGCAGATCACGCATGAACGCCCACAGGGTGCGGCGCAGATCGACGTCGACGCCGGCGGTCGGCTCATCGAGGATCACCACCGGCGGCTTGTGCACCAGGGCCTGGGCGATCAGCACACGGCGCTTCATGCCGCCGGACAGGGACCGCATCATCGCCGTGCGCTTGGCCGAGAGATCCAGGCGTTCGAGCATTTCGTCGATCCACGGCCAGACTTCCTTGCCGGCGCCGTAATAGCCGGCCTGAATGCGGAGCATGTCGACAACGTTGAAGAACGGGTCGAAGACCAGTTCCTGCGGCACCACGCCGAGCTGCCGGCGCGCGGTGCGCCAGTCGCGCACGGTGTCGTGGCCGAGCACGGCAACGCTGCCTTCGTCGGCGCGGATCAGGCCGGCAATGATGCTGATCAGGGTCGACTTGCCGGCGCCGTTCGGGCCAAGCAGGCCGAAGAACTCGCCTTGCCGGATGTCGAAACTGAGGCCGTTCAATGCCTTGACGGCACCGTAAGCTTTGCGGACACCGCTGATCGACAGGGCGGCCGTTGGGGAGGTATTCATGGATGTGAGGATTATATCCCCCGCACCGGCGCGCACCGGCGGCGCGCCGCGCTTCGGCGGCTACACTGCCCCGAACCTAAGCCGGATGCTGCCGTGAGCTACGAGTACAACCCCGCGTCGACCCGCTTCGAATTGCCGAACCCGCACCGGGTCGAGAACCTGTTTCTCGGCGCGGCGTCGGTGATCTGTCTGGTCTGCGCGGTGGTCGCACTGCTAGGTGCCCGCCATTCGCTGCAGCTGGGCACCAATGGCGCCGCCGTGGCGCCGGTAGTGATTGCCGCCGTGTTACTGCTGTTCGGCCTGGTGTTCGGCGTCAAGGCGCTGCGCCAGTTGCGCTTCTTCTTCGGTCGCGATCAGCCGGTGGGTCTGGCGCCGCAGCTGCCGAAGGATGTCGAAGGCAGCAGCCCGGACGGCGAAGGCCTGCGCGAAACCATCCGCCAGAACGCGATCAACTACGCAGTGCCGACTGGCGCGATCGACAACCTGCTCTATTCGCTGGTCCGCGATCTGGTGTTCTCGCCGCGCCGCACCCAGTACCTCGCGCGCGCCGAGTTCCACAACGCGCTCGGCCTGGCGTTCCTGCTGCTGTGCTTCGGCGTGTCGATCATCGGCGTCGGTTCGGGCGCGGTGCGCGGCTGGGTCGGCGCGCTGTACTTCGTGCTGGTCAACGCCATCGTGCTGCTGCCGCTGCGCCAGGGGGCGCTCGGCGGCCGCAAGCTGTCGATCCGGGCGATCGTCGCCTTCATCATCGCGGCGATGATCGGCCCGCTGCTGCTCAGCCAGGCGATCGGCAATGCCGGCACGCCGTTCAAGGGCGCGGTGCAGTTCGTGCCGGTGACGGTGGCGATCCTGGTCGCCGCGCTGATCGCCGCCTCGCTGCTGCTGAAGGCGGCTGTTGCCCAGGTGGTGCGCCCGAACCAGATCGCGATGGCGCAGCGGCTGCACACGATTTCGATGAACGCGCCGCCGGGGCAGATCTTCCTCGAGTTCGATCGCGAGATGCAGCGCAGCTGGACGGAAACGGTGCCGAACCGCATCTACCTGCGCAAGCTGCCGAAGCTTGGCAGCGCGCCGGCCGGCAGCTTCGAAGGCCATGCCATCGAAGAGACTCAGCCGCTGCCGAACGACATGGAGCCGCTGAGCCTGTCGCGCTGCCTGTCGCTGGATACCTATCGCTGGCTGCTGATGCTCGACGCTTTCTCGCTGCTCGCCACCGCCAGCGGCGCCGGCATGGCGCTCTATGCCGCGCAGGTGCCGCAGCAATGGGGCGCGATACTGATCGGCCTGTCGCTGCTGCTGATCGCCCGTTTCGGCTTCGATGGCGGCAATGCGCTGTGGCGGCGTTTCGAGTTCACCTCGCGCATCTACTGGCTGGAAACCCACGGCAACTACCAGCGCGCGCAGACCTCGATCGGTACCCTGCTGCAGGACCGGGTGAAAACCCAGAAGGAGATCGTCAACGTCGAGGACATGAGCCTGCGGCTGTGGGTGGCCGAGGTCGATACGGTCAGCTTCGGGCCGGATACCGAGCGTTCGCTGCTGTCGATCCGCGGCCTGCCGGACGAGGCCGAGCGGCTGTCTGCGCATCTTGCCGATTTCGGTGTGCGCCAGGCCTCGATCATCGCGCCGAGTTCGCAGACCGATCTGCAGCGTCTCGCCGTGCTCGACAAGATCAACCCGCCGCAGAACACCGGCAGCGCGCTGCCGGCCGGCGTGCAGCAGGCGCTCGGTGTTGCGCCCGCGCCAGCCGCCGGCGCCACCCGCTTCTGCACCCAGTGCGGCACGCCAGCCAATGCCAGCGCCGGCTTCTGCGGCCAGTGCGGCACTCGCCTGCCATCGCTTCCCACCGCTTCCTGATCCTCAATTTCCGCTTCCCGTGAGCACTGCCCTCGTCTGGTTCCGGCGCGATTTCCGCGTTGCCGACAATCCCGCGCTGATCGCCGCACTCGCTGCCCATGATCAGGTGCTGCCGGTCTACATCCACGCGCCGGACGAGGAAGCGCCGTGGCAGCCGGGCGCGGCCAGCCGCTGGTGGCTGCATCACTCGCTGACAGCGCATTCGGCGCGTCTCGCGGCACTCAGCGCGCCGCTGGTGATCCGCGCGGGCGGCGATTCGCTGGCCGAATTGCGCAAGCTGGTGAAGGAGACCGGCGCGACGGCCGTGCACTGGAACCGCCTGTACGAGCCGGCGCTTATCGCTCGCGATACCCGGATCAAGCAGGCGCTGCGTGACGATGGTCTGGATGCCGAGAGCCATAACTCGGCGCTGCTGGTGGAGCCTTGGGAGTTGAAGACCGGCAATGGCGATCCTTACCGAGTGTTCACGCCGTTCTGGCGCAATGCCGGTGCCCGCGCAGTCCGCGAACCGCTGGCTGCACCGAAGAAGATTTCGGCGCCGAAGAAGATTCCCGCCAGCCTCGGCATCGACAAGTTGAAACTGCTGCCGACGATCCGTTGGGATGACGGTTTCTATGCCGACTGGACACCCGGTGAAACCGGTGCCTGGGCACAGACCGAAGCCTTCTGCAGCGATGGCGCGGCGCACTACAAGGAGCAGCGCGATCTGCCGGCGCAGGCTTCGACATCGCGCCTGTCGCCGCATCTGCACTTCGGCGAGATCGGCCCGGTGCAGCTGGTTCATCACACGCGGCGGCTGATCGGCGAGCGGCAGGTGAAGGGGCTGACCGGCAACATCGAGCACTTCATCCGCGAGCTGGGCTGGCGCGAGTTCTCGCATCACCTGCTGTTTCATTTCCCGACCACGCCGGATCAGCCGCTGTATCCGAAGTTCGCCGCGTTCCCGTGGCGTGATGCCAAGGACTACGCGGACGATCTGCGCGCCTGGCAACGCGGCCACACCGGTGTGCCGATCGTCGATGCCGGCATGCGCCAGTTGTGGATCACCGGCTGGATGCACAACCGGGTGCGGATGATCGTCGCCAGCTTCCTGACCAAGAACCTGCTGATTCCCTGGCAGGAAGGCGCGCGCTGGTTCTGGGACACCTTGGTCGACGCCAGCCTGGCGCAGAACTCGCTCGGCTGGCAGTGGAGCGCCGGCTGTGGCGCCGATGCCGCGCCGTATTTCCGCATCTTCAATCCGGTGCTGCAGAGCGGGAAGTTCGATGGCGAAGGCGTCTATCTGCGCCACTGGGTGCCGGAGATCAGCAAGCTGCCGGATGCCAGCCTGCACGCACCCTGGGAAGCGAAGCCGGCGATCTGGCTGGCCGCGAAGTTCTCGCCGGGGCAGGACTATCCGAAGCCGATCGTTTCCCTGAGCGAATCGCGTGAACGTGCACTGGCGGCTTATGCCCGCATCAAGGGGCCGGATACCTCCTCGCCGCTACTCTGAGAAATCAGCGCGCGGGCCGTAAGTGGTTCGCCCGCGGGACAGGTCGGCGCGCCAGTTGACGCCTGTCGACACAGGGGCGCGCACTGCGCCACGGCCGTGCCAATCTGAGCTAAGTTCGGGCCATTAGACGGGCTGCCCAACGAGGCATCCGCGCCAAGTTCTGGAGGAGCTCGCATGACCCGGTTGCCGTCTGCCCGGACGTTCGTTGTCGATCGTAGCCACGCGCCCGGCGCTGCCCGGGCGCTGCTTGCGCACGCGCCTGCTTCCTCCTGATCCCGACTCCCTGATCCGTCCCCACTGCGCGCCGAAGCGCGCGGCCACCACGCACGAGCGCGACTCGATGTCGAAGATTGCCGATAACCTGCTGCAGGACTGGCGCTCGCAGGCGCTGAAGATCGAGACCGAAGTGGGCCGCGCGGTGATCGGCCAGCCGGATACCGTGCGGCTGATCAACATCGCGCTGTTTGCCCGCGGCCATGTGCTGCTCGAAGGCGATGTCGGCGTCGGCAAGACCACGGTGCTGCGCGCGTTCTCGCGAGCGATCGGTGGTGATTTCGAGCGAGTAGAAGGCACGGTCGATCTGCTGCCGGGCGATCTGATCTATCACACCTATGTCGATGATCAGGGCCGCCCGCGCATCGACCCCGGCCCGCTGCTGCGCCACGGCGAACGGCTGGTGACTTTCTTCTTCAACGAGATCAACCGCGCCCGTCCGCAGGTGCAATCGCTGCTGCTGCGCGCGATGGCCGAGCGCACGGTGTCGGCGTTCAATCGCGAATACCGGTTTCCGCACATGACCGTGTTCGCCGATCGCAACAAGATCGAGCGCGAGGAAACCTTCGAACTCGCCTCCGCCGCGCGTGATCGCTTCATGTTCGAACTGCGCATGGCCACGCCTTCCGATCCGGCGATCCGCCGCGCGCTGGCTTTCGATCCGGCTTTTCACGACAGCGATCGCCTGATCGAAACCGTGCCTGCGGGGCTGCTGCCCTGGGAACAGCTGAACGAGATCGGCGCCGGCATCCAGGCCTCGGTACGGGCCAGCGAAGCACTGGAAAAATACGTGCTCGCGCTCTGGGAAGCGACGCGCAATCCGCTCGCCGCCGGCATCCAGATCGACAACGTCGACATGCGCCGGCTGATTCTCGCCGGTGCCAGCCCGCGTGGCGTGTCGGCGCTGGTGCGCGCGGCCAGAGTCGTTGCCTGGCTCGCAGGCCGCGACTATCTGGTACCGGACGACATCCAGGCGGTGTTCCCGTCGACGATGGTTCATCGCGTGTTCTTCACGCCGGTCTATGAATTGCGCCGCGCCGAACTTGCCGATGCGCTGGTCGCGCAGATTCTCGAGCGCGTCCCGGCGCCTTGAGATGAGCCAGGCCAGCGATTTCTACTATCGCCTGCCGCTGCGCGCCGGCGGCCAGCGGCCCGGCTCGCATCCGGGCACCAGCCACGGCAACGGTCAGGAATTCGTCACGCACGCTTCGCTGATGAGCCACCCCGATCCGCGCCGGCTCGATGTCCGCGCGTCGCTGCGCGACGTCCGCGGCGAGTGGCTGGTGCGGGTGATGCGGCAGCGAGTCGGCGTGCCGGTGCAACTGGTCGCCGATGTCTCGGCGTCGATGCTGTTCGGCGCGCGCCGCTCGAAGCTCGCGGTGCTCTCTGATCTCGCAAGAGCGATTGGCGCGAGCGCGTTCCGGGTCGGCGACGCGGCCGGCATGGTCGCCTTCGATACCGTCGAGCGCGAGGATCTTTATGTGCCGACATCGCTGAGCCGCGGCGTCGGCCACGTGATGGCCGCCCAGCTCGAAAACCCGGCGCTGGTCGAGCATGCCGAGGCCGGCGAGCGCCATCGCGGTGATCCGGTCGAAGGCCTGCTGCAGGCCTTGCAGCGGCTCGCTGGCCGTCAATGCCTGGTGTTCCTCGCTTCCGATTTCCACTTCCCGCTGGCCCGGCTCGATGAAGCGCTGGATACCCTGTCGCGCGCCTATGTGGTGCCGGTGATTCTCTGGGACCCGGCTGAGACCGAGCCGCCGCCAGCCAATGGCTTGATCGCGCTGCGCGATGCCGAAACCGCGGCGCGTCGGACGATGTGGCTGCGGCCCAAGCTGCGGGAAGAATGGCGCGATGCTGTCGCGGCGCGACGCGCCAGCCTGCAGACCTTCTTCTCCAATCGCGGTCTGCGGCCGTTCTGGGCGCAGGGGGCTTTCGATGCCGATGCGATGTCGGAATATTTCTTCGAGGCGAACGCATGAGCCGCGCGAGCGTTGCCGCCCTAGTGCTGATCCTCGCCGCGCCGCTGTGGGCCGTCGCCCAGGACCCGCCTAACCGCGACTACCAACCGCCGTTCAAGGGCGAAGCGGTGTTCGATCCGCGGCCTGAAAAGCGCGCGGCCGCAGCCGCCGAGGCCGAGCGCAAGGCCGCCGAGGAAGCGGCGGCGATCGAGGCGGCGACGGTGAAGACCGAGCCGGCGCCAGCCACACCGCCGCAGGAACCCGCGGCCAGCCCGGCGCCTGAAGCCGCGCCGATGCCGGTCGCCGAAGGATATGTACCGCCATCGCCGGAAGCGCTGGCTGCCGCCGAAGCGGCGCTGCGCAAGCCGCTGCGCACGCCGGTCGAGAACCCGCGCGCCTACGGTTATCTGGTCGGCGATCTGCTGGTGCAGAAGGTGCAGCTCAGCGTCGATGGCAAACCGGTGGAACTGGCCGAACTGCCGGGTCGCGATCGCTACGGCGTCTGGATCGCGCGGCGCGCGACCACGGTCGAGCGGCATGCCGACGGCACGCGCTGGCTGGTCATGGAGTACCAGATCGTCAATGCCTCGAAGGATGTCGATGTCATCGCCTTGCCGAAGCTGAAACTGCGCACGACGACACCGGATCTGTTCATCGACGTGCCGGACTGGCCGATCTCGGTCGGTGCGATCACCGCCGTCCAGATCAGCAACAAGGGCGCGCTGCGCTCCTTGCAGCCGGATCGTCCGGCACCGGTGATCGATACCGAGGCGATTCGCCATCCGCTGAAGCTGGTACTGGCCGCGCTCGTCGCGGTGTTGCTTGCCTGGCTGGCCTGGTGGCGCTGGCGCGAATGGCAGGCTTCCGAGCGGCTGCCGTTCGCCCGTGCGCGGCGCGAGCTGCGTCATCTGTCGCCGGATTCCGAAGCAGATTCCGATGCTGCTTGGCGTTGCCTGCATCAGGCTTTCGATGCGACGGCCGGCAGAGTCGTGCAGCCAGCCACGCTGGCGCTGCTGTTCCGCGCCGCGCCGCATCTGGAGGCTGCGCGCGATGTCATCGAACGCTTCTACGCCGAGTCCGCCGCGCGCTTCTTCGGCGGCCGTGACCACGCAAGCCTGTCGCCGAACGCGCTCTGTGCGCAGTTGCGAGCAATCGAGAAGCAGCACGAAGCATGATCGACGGGCTGCCCGCGCTGCCACTCGATTTCGCCCAGCCCTGGGCGCTGCTGCTGCTGCCGCTGGCCGTGCTGCCGCTGCTGCGCCGTCGTCGCGAGGAGCTGACCTTCTCCTCGCTGCCGTGGCTGCCGGAGGATTCGCTCGGCCACTGGATCGAACGGCTCGGCCGCGCGGCCGCGATTCTCGCGATTCTCGCCACCGTGCTGGCGCTAGCCCGGCCCGGCCGGCCGGAATGGGAAGTGGAACGGATTGGCCGTGGTGCGGAAATCGTCGTGTTGTTCGATTCGTCCCTGAGCATGGATGACGAGATGGTGGCCCGCGGGGCGCATCCGAAACGGCGCCGCGACAGCCCGCTGCGCAAGCGCAATGTCGCCCGCGAGGCGCTGTCCCGTTTCGTCGAACGGCGCAAGGAAGATCGCTTCTCGCTGCTGATGTTCGGCGCCGCGCCGTTTCGCGTCACCCCGTTCTCGCAATCGCCGGAAGTGATCCAGGCCGGTATCGCCGCCGCCGGAATTTCCAACGGTCTGCCGGGCACCGATCTCGGCCGCGGCCTGATCGCCGCGCTGAGCCAGTTCGAAGGCCGCGCGTACTCCGGCAGCCGGGTGATCCTGTTGGTCTCCGATGGCGCGGCGGAGATCGACGACGTGACGCGTCAGCGCATCCGCGACGGCATGGCCAGGCATCGGGTGGCGCTGGACTGGCTGTATCTGCGCTCGGCGAACTGGCCAAGGCTCGATGACGAGAAGGAGCCGGAGGCCGTCGGCCTGATTACCGACGTGGCGATGCACCGCTTCTTCAAGACCTTGCCGACCACCTACAAGGTGTTCGAGGCGGAAAGCCCGGACGCGGTCTCCAAAGCGGTGGCCGAGATCGAGCGCCAGCAGAACCTGCCGCTGGAATATCGCGAACGGATTCCGCGCCGCGATTTCACTCACCTGTTCTACGGGCTGGCGATGGTCGCGGCGTTCGCGCTGCTGATCCATCGCGGCCTCACCGTGCGGAGCTTCCAGACCTCGTGAAACGTCGCCCCATTCATCTCACCTTCGGCCTGACTGCGCTGGCCCTGGCCGGCACCGCGCTGGGCTTAAGCCTGCGCCTGCAATCCGCGGAGCGCGCCAACACGGTGATCGCCGAAGCTTCGGCCTACGCAGCGGAAGCGAGCCGGATGGCCGAAGCCGGTGGTCAGCTGGCCGCACCGGTGCTCGATACGCCCGAAGCGGCGCTGGCCTTCGCGGTCGCCATCGCCCACACCGAAGATTACGAACGGGCGCTGAAAGCGCTCGAAGCGCTGGCGCAATCGCAGCGCGATGACATCCGCCTGATCGCCCGCTATGACCTCGCCAATCTGCACATGCGCCAGGCGCGACTGATCGGCGACGAGCAGGTGGCCAAGGGCCGCACCCTGGTCGAACTCGGCAAGCAGTCCTACCGACGCGTGCTCGACGAAGACCCGCAGCACTGGGAAGCGCGTTACAACCTAGAGCGGGCGCTGTGGCTGGAACCGGAAGCGGACGACGGCAATGTCGACGTCACGCCGCCGCCTTCGGTCGAACGCCCGAACGGCGACAAGCCCGAGCTGCCGTGAGGCCCGGCCTCGGCGCCTATCTGCGGAACGCGCTGCGCGGTGGTGGCTGGCTGCTGCTGCCGGTGTTCGTGCTGCTGGCGGTCGCCGCGTGGCTGCCGAAGCTGCCGGTGACCCGCGACGCCTATGATCATCTGGTGATCTTCGACGTCTCGCAGAGCATGAACGTCGAGGACTATCAGCTCGATGGCAAGCCGGTCAGCCGTCTCGAATTCGCCAAGCATTCGGTCGCCGAAGCGCTGAAGAATCCCAAGTGCGACACCCGCATCGGCTGGGGCGTTTTCGCCGGCCGCAAGGTCGTCATGCTGCTGGCGCCGGTCGAGGTCTGCCGCAATTACAGCGCACTGCTCGAAGCGCTGAGCGGCATCGACGGCCGCATGGCCTTCGAGCGTTCCAGCGAAATCCAGGAGGGGCTGCTGTGGACGATGATCAACGTCCGCGATCTGAAGCCGCTGCCCACGGTGATCTTCATGACCGACGGCCAGGAAGCACCGCCGCTGCCGCCGGAACGGGTACGTAGCTACGACGGCCAGATCGGCGAAGTGCGCGGCTGGGTGGTGGGCGTCGGCGGTGACGAGCCGAGGCCGATCCCGAAAACTGATGCCGAGGGCGCCCGCATCGGCTACTGGCGCGGCACCGAAGTGCTGCAGTGGGCTGGCGCCGCCTCGTCGACCGGCGGCACCAACCACGAGCACCTGTCGGAACTGCGCGAGCCGCATCTGCAGCAGCTGGCCAAGAACGTCGGCTTCGACTACCTGCGCCTGGTCGACAGCCATTCTCTGGATCAGGCGCTGCACGACCGCAAGCTGTCCCATCCGGCAGAAGTCGATACCGATCTGCGCTGGATCCCCGGGGGGCTGGCGCTGCTGTTGCTCGCTGGCTGGTTCTGGCCGGATTGGCGACCGTTCAGGCGGCCGACTACCTAGCAGGACTGCGCCGCGGAACGCTCTATATGAGTGCGCGCGAAGGCCAGAAGATCGTCGTGAATCTCGACATCAGCGGTGTCATGCTTTGTTTTGGTGCGTTTTCCATTTCCGGAAAGCACCAAAACAGGGCACGCACCAGCCGCGCGGGCCGCTTCCAGATCGGAGCCTGAATCGCCCACGAAGGGCACGCCGTCCAGGCTGACATTCAGGCGCTTGGCGAGGTCCTTCAGCATGCCCGGTGCCGGCTTGCGCATGACGCTGGCCTGGTCCGGATGCTCCGGCGCGTAGAACACGCCATCGATGCGGCCACCGAGTTCGGCGAGGGCGCGCTGCATCTTGTCGTGGATGGCGAACAGCGCATCGAAATCGAACAGGCCGCGGCCGATGCCGGACTGGTTCGACGCCACGAATACCCGGAACCCGGCCTGACACAGCAAGGCGATGCCTTCGAGACTGCCGGGCACCGGCTGCCATTCGGCCACCGACTTGATGAAGTCCGGGGAGTCTTCGTTGATGACGCCGTCCCTGTCGAGAATCACCAGCTTCATCAGATTTGCTCCAAAAGCTCAGGAAATTCCACCGGCTCCAACAACCGTCATTCCCGCGCAGGCGGGAATCCAGTTCTCTGTTTCCGGCGGAGCACTCGCGTCAGAACTGGATCCCCGCCTGCGCGGGGATGACGAATCGAGTCAGCCCGGAAGACAGGAGATATCGGCAACCTCGCGGCACACCCGATCCAGCTGCCGCAGCAACGCCAGCCGGTTCGCGCGCACCATCGGATCATCGGCCATCACCATCACACCGGTGAAGAAGGCATCGACCGGCGCTTTCAGGCTGGCGAGCTGCTTCAGACGCTCGGCGTAATCGCTGGCCGGTGCTGCGTTGACCGCGTTCAGCGCTGCGTAAAGCTCGGATTCCGCTGAGGATTCGAACTTCGAGGCATCGACGTCCGAACCGCCGTCGCCCGCCTGCTTCAGCACGTTGCGGACACGCTTGTGGGCTGCAGCAAGGCTGGCCGCTTCCGGCAGCGCCCAGAAACTGTGGATCGCGCGCAGACGGGCTTCGAAATCAAGTGGCTGGGTGATGCCGAGTGCGGCGACCGCTTCGAACATCTCGACGGTCACCGGGCGGCCATCGAATTCGCTGCCGACTCGCCAGGCGCGATGGCGGTCCTGGACGAAGGTCAGCAGTTCCTTGAGTGTGGCTTCGTCGCGCTTGCCGGCGGGGAGTTCCTGAAGCGCCCCGCTCAGCAACTCGCGCAGATCGAGCGGCAGCTTGCCTTCGACCAGGATGCGCAAGATACCGAGGGCAGCGCGGCGCAGTGCGTACGGGTCCTTGCTGGCAGTCGGCTTCTGGCCGATCGCGAAGATGCCCGCCAGAGTGTCGAGCTTGTCGGCCAGCGCGACGATCTGGCCTTCGACAGCCGACGGAATCGCGGTGCCGGCCTGGGTCGGCAAGTAATGCTCGCGAATGGCGTCGGCGACGGCCTGCGATTCACCGGCCTTGCGCGCGTAATAGCCGCCCATCACGCCCTGCAGTTCCGGGAACTCGTAAACCATCTTGGAGACGAGATCGAACTTGCAACGCCTGGCGGCACGCGCGGCGCCCTCGACCTGCCCGGCGCTGATCGCAGCCTTTTCCGCCAGCTTCTCGGCGATCACGAAAGTCGCCAGCGTGTGGATCCGCTTCAGCTTGTCGGCAACGGTGCCGAGATCCTTCTGGAACGTCGCGGAAGCAAGCTTCTCGGTGTACGGCGCTTCGTCGGAAAACGGCAGCTTCAAATCCTGCTGCCAGAAGAACAAGGCATCGCTCAACCGCGGCCGCACGACGCGCTCATTGCCCTGGATGACCTGCGCCACATCATTCGACTCGATGTTCGAGAGCGTGATGAACGACGGCAACAACTTGCCGCCGCCGTCGAATACAGTGAAATAACGCTGATTGGTCTCGACGGTCGCGACGATCACTTCCGGTGGCAGCTCCAGGAAGCGTTCCTCGATGCGCCCGGAAATGACCACCGGCCATTCGACCAGCGCGGTCACTTCATCCAGCAGGCTCGCATCGATTCTGGCGGTTCCACCCAGTTTCGCGGCTTCGGCCTTGATCTGTCGCTCGATTTCAGATTTTCGGGTTGCAACTTCCGCCCATACATTGGCCTTGTTCAGACTTTCGATATAGCCATCCGGACCGGCCAGCGAGATCGCCGCCGGGGCATGGAAGCGGTGCCCGTAGCTCGAACGAGCTGATTCCAGGCCGAAACGACGCAGCGGGATGATATCGGTGCCGAGCAGTGCGGTCAGCCACTGCACCGGGCGGACGAAGGTTTCTTCACCAGAGCCCCAGCGCATGCGCTTGGGTACCAGTTCGTCCATCGATTTCAGGGTTTCCTCGAAGATTTCCGGCAACAACGACGCCGTCGCCTTGCCCGGCTGCAGCTTCGAGAAATGCAGCTTGCCGTTCTTCTCGCCGAGTTCCGCAAACTCGACACCACAGGTCTTGGCGAAGCCGAGCGCCGCAGGCGTCGGCACACCGTCCTTGGTCGCTGCGGCAACGGCCGGGCCGAAGCGCTCGACCGCCTGATCCGGCTGCTGCACGGCCACGGCATCGATCTGCACGGCGATGCGCCGCGGGGTTGCAAACGTGCGGGCTGTGCCGGTAGCGACGCCGCGTTTGGACAAGCCGTTGGTGATGCCATTGGACAAGGCTTCTGCGAGCGGCACGACGTAGCGAGCCGGCAAGTCTTCACAGCCGATTTCGATCAGCAAGGGGGCGTTCAAGCTCATGTTCAGGCCGCCTTTGCCGTGCTGGCTGCAGAAATCATCGGGAAACCCAGTTTTTCACGGGCGGCGTAGTAGGCCTCCGCACACAAGCGGGCCAGGGTACGCACCCGAAGGATGTAGCCCTGGCGTTCGGTGACACTGATCGCCGAGCGGGCATCGAGCATGTTGAAACTGTGGCTGGCCTGCAGCACACGCTCGTACGCCGGCAGTGGCAAGTTGTTCTCGATCAGGTGCTTGCATTCGGCTTCGGCGACATCGAAGCGCTTGAACAACGCGGCGGTATCGGCATGCTCGAAGTTGTAAGCGCTCTGTTCGACTTCGTTCTGGTGATAGACGTCGCCATAGGTGACGACGTGAACGCCGCCGTCCTTGTCGACATGCTTCGACCAGACCAGGTCATAGACCGATTCGACTTTCTGGATGTACATCGCCAGACGCTCGAGACCGTAGGTGATCTCGCCGGCGACCGGCCGGCATTCCAGCCCGCCGACTTGCTGAAAATACGTGAATTGCGTGACTTCCATGCCGTTCAGCCAGACTTCCCAGCCGAGACCCCAGGCGCCGAGGGTCGGGCTTTCCCAGTTGTCCTCGACGAAGCGGATATCGTGAACCAGCGGGTCGAATCCGAGCAGCTTCAGTGATTCCAGGTACAGATTCTGGATATCCGGCGGGCTCGGCTTCATCAGCACCTGGAATTGGTAGTAGTGCTGGAGGCGGTTCGGGTTCTCGCCGTAGCGGCCATCAGTCGGGCGGCGCGAAGGCTGCACATACGCAGCGTTCCACGGCTCCGGGCCGATCGCGCGCAGGAACGTCGACGGGTGAAAAGTGCCGGCGCCGACCTCCATGTCCAGCGGCTGGACGATGACGCAGCCCTGCTTCGCCCAGAAGGTCTGCAAGGTGAAGATGAGGTCCTGGAAAGTCATGGTTTCTTGTGCTTCGGCGGGCTGCGGCTACGGGGTTCCGGGGATCGGACTGCGGCCGGAAGGGTCGCGAGTATAGCCAATGGCGACGGGGCTTTCGGGCTGCGTGCTACGCTCGCGGCCCGTCGCGATACGCCGAAATTCGGACTGTCGCCGAGCCGTTTCCGTTCGCCGCCGCCGCTTGCGCCGCGGGCCATCAAGGAGAGTTCCATGAAGCGGATGCTGTCGATTTCTCTGCTGATGCTGAGCTCGCTCCCGGTCGCCCGGGTTGCCGCTCAGGGGCCGGATCAATGCTTCGCCCAGGCCAAGCTGATGCCGGCCGACCAGCAGGAGCAATTTCTGAAAGCCTGCCTTGGCAGCACGCCGAGCGCGCCTGCCACCGTCTCGCCGGATCAGCGCGCCAAGGTTTGCGAGTCGATCGCCGAACGCGAACATTTCTCCGGCGAGCAGAAAGCCACGTTCCTGAAGGGTTGCAAGGCGGGCTGAACGATCTTGAGCACAAGCCTGCGCCCCGTTTTGGCGCATAACCGGCTTGAACTGGCATATTTGCTGCTACACCATTCGCCGCTTCCCCAGCGCATTTCACCCTCAGGAGACCCCCATGTCGGGTAAAGACGTACTCAAGATCATCAGCGAAAAAAGCGTGAAGTTTGTCGACTTCCGGTTCTGCGATACCCGTGGCAAGGAACACCACGTTTCGGTGCCTGCCCACACGATCGACGAAGCCCTGTTTGTCGACGGCAAGATGTTCGACGGTTCGTCGATCGCCGGCTGGAAGGGCATCAACGAGTCCGACATGATCCTGATGCCGGAAGCCGGCACTGCGTTCATCGATCCGTTCTTCGAAGAAACCACGCTGGTGCTGAGCTGCGACGTCATCGAGCCGGCCACCATGCAGGGTTACGAGCGCGATCCGCGTTCGGTCGCCAAGCGCGGCCAGGAATACCTGAAGTCCACCGGCATCGCCGATACCGCTTTCTTCGGCCCGGAAAACGAATTCTTCATCTTCGATTCGATCCGCTCGGACTCCGGTCCGTGGGGCAGCTACGTCTACATCGACGCCAAGAATGCCGCCTGGAACTCGGGCAAGGATTACGAGGACGGCAACACCGGCCATCGTCCGGGCATGAAGGGTGGCTACTTCCCGGTGCCGCCGGTCGATCAGCTGCAGGACATCCGCTCCGCCATGTGCGAGACGCTGGAAGCGGTCGGCATGGTCGTCGAAGTGCATCACCACGAAGTGGCGACGGCTGGCCAGTGCGAAATCGGCGTCAAGTTCGGCACCCTGGTGCAGAAGGCCGATGACGTGCTGAAGCTGAAGTACGTGGTTCAGAACGTTGCCGACCAGTTCGGCAAGACCGCCACCTTCATGCCGAAGCCGATCGTTGGCGACAACGGTTCGGGCATGCACGTGCACATGTCGCTCAGCTTGGGCGGCAAGAACCTGTTCGCCGGTGATGGATACGGCGGCCTGTCGGAAACCGCGCTGTATTACATCGGCGGCATCCTCAAGCACGCCAAGGCGATCAACGCGTTCACCAACCCGGGCACCAACAGCTACAAGCGCCTGGTGCCGGGCTTCGAAGCGCCGGTCATGCTCGCCTACTCGGCGCGCAACCGTTCGGCCTCGATCCGCATCCCGTACGTGGCCAGCCCGAAGGGTCGTCGCATCGAAGTCCGCTTCCCGGACTCCAGCGCCAACCCCTACCTCGCGTTCACCGCGATGATGATGGCCGGCCTCGATGGCATCCAGAACAAGATCAGCCCCGGAGAACCGGCGGACAAGGATCTCTACCATCTGCCGCCGGAAGAGGACAAGCTGATCCCGCGCGTCTGCCACAGCCTCGACATGGCGCTGGAAGCACTGGCGGCGGACAACGACTTCCTGACCAAGGGCGGCGTGTTCACCAAGGATCTGATCGACGCCTACATCGAGCTGAAGATGCAGGAAGTGACCCGCTTCCGCATGACCACGCACCCGATCGAGTTCGAGATGTATTACAGCCTCTGAGCTCTGCTCAGAGGCTGCAATACCTTCGATTTTGCCCCCGCTGTTCAGGCCAGAAAACGGCCTGAACAGCCGGCCCCAAGGGGCCTCCAGAAGGCGATGTCGAAGGGATGCAGATCAGGAAATGCCCCCGGAAACGGGGGCATTTTCATTGGCGCTGCCGCCGCCTGCGGGTTTGCTGCCCGGGCCCGCGCAGCGCTATCGTGCCGACCATGCGCGCTCTACTTACCGTGTTGCTGCTGCTACCGCTGCTGGGCCTGACACCGGCCTCGGCCGAGGTCTATCGCTGGAAAGACGCCAAGGGCGTGACCCAGTACGGCGACAAGCCGCCGTCCGATCAGGTCAAGCCGGTGGAACTACCGCCGTTGCAGACCTACAGCCCGCCGCCGGTATCATCGACCTCGCAGAAACCCGCGGCGTCCGCCGAGAAGCCGGCCGAATCGGGCAAGCCGCCGCCGATCCGCATCACCTCGCCGGCGCAGGACGAAACCATTCGCGAGGCCGGCAAACAGCTCAGCGTCAGCGTCGACACGGCACTGAGGCAAGGCCAGGGTCTGCTGTATTTTCTCGATGGCGTGCAGCAGAACAAGATCGCCACGGTGTCGACGGCTTATCTGTTCGAAGCGGTGGAACGCGGCGAGCACAGCATCACGGCGGCAGTCGTCACGGCCGAAGGCAAGGAACTGATCCGCGCCGCGCCGGTGACCATCTACATCAAGCCGCCGATCGTCCTTCGGTGATCGTCCAGCCGCCTCGGGGTGGCTCACATTTTGCGATCCGATGCGGATGAAATTACCCGTGCTGAACCGTGTTCAGCCGGCCAGCATTCTCGATGGCCTGACGACGGCGATCATCACGCTGGACTCGGCTCTGCGCGTCACCTACCTGAATTCGGCGACCGAGACGCTGTTCAGCGTCAGCCGCCGTCATGCTCAGGGACAAACGCTGACCGTCGCCATCCCGCACCTGCTAGAGCAGGGCATGCGGCTGCGCCGTGCGATCGAAACCGGCACCGGTTTCATCGAGCGCGAGCTGAAACTGCGCCGCCCCGGCGATGACATCGGCCATGAACTGCTGACCGTCGACCTCACCGTCACTCCCGCGCAATTCAGTGGCCCCGGCCTGGTGCTGGAACTGCTGCCGCTCGACCGCCACCTGCGCATCTCGCGGGACGAACAACTGCTCGCCCAGCATCGCGCCAGCCGCGAGCTGATCCGTGGCCTGGCGCACGAAATCAAGAATCCGCTCGGCGGCATTCGCGGTGCGGCGCAGTTGCTGGAGCGCGAATTCCCGGATTCCGAACATCTGGAATACACGCGGGTGATCATCCGCGAGGCCGATCGGCTGCAGAACCTGGTCAACCGTCTGCTCGGCCCGAACCGGCTGCCGCAGAAGGAGATGGTCAACGTCCACGAGGTGCTGGAACACGTGCGCCAGCTGATCGAGGCCGAAGGCAGCGGCAGCTTCAATGTGATGCGCGACTACGACCCGTCGATCCCGGAAATCCGCGCCGATCGCGAACAGCTGATCCAGGCCTCGCTAAACATCGCCCGCAACGCGATGCAGGCGCTGTCCGGCGAAATGCAGCCCGACAACCCGCAGATCACCCTGCGAACCCGCATGCGCCGGCAGTTCACGATCGCCGGCGTCCGTCACCGTCTGGCCGTGCAGATCGACATCGAGGACAACGGTTCCGGTGTCGCGCCGACAATGATCGAGAAAATTTTTTACCCGATGGTGACAACACGCGCAGAAGGGACCGGTCTTGGCCTGCCGATTGCTCAGTATCTGATCAATACCCACGGTGGCCTGATCGAATGCCAGTCGCGTCCCGGCACCACCGTGTTCTCGATCTTCTTGCCGCTGGAGCAAGCTGCTTGATCGCGCTGGCAACGGCGCGGCGGCGGAAAGCGCCGGCGGCAACACCCGAAGCATGGGCCACATGAATGTGATGAAGCTGCAGGACGGCGTTCCGATCCGCGTCTGGATCGTCGACGACGACGAATCGATCCGCTGGGTGCTGGAAAAGTCGCTGACCCGCGAAGGCATGGGCGTGGAAAGCTTCCCAGGCGCCGCGGAGCTGCTCGACGCCCTCGCCGAAGCCACGCCGGAAAATATGCCCGACGTGATGATCACCGACATCCGCATGCCCGGCCTCGACGGCCTGGAGCTGATGGAACGCGTGCGCGCCGCCAAGCCCGAACTGCCGGTGATCATCGTCACCGCACATTCCGATCTCGATGCCGCCGTGTCCTCGTTCAAGGGCGGCGCCTTCGAGTATCTGCCGAAGCCTTTCGATGTCGATTCGGTGGCCAGTCTGGTTCGCCGTGCCGCGCAGAAGCGCGTCGTCGTCACCCCGGAACTGAAGCCGCTGGAACCGCGCGCCGCGATCATCGGCGAAGCGCCGGCGATGCAGGACGTGTTTCGCGCCATCGGCCGCCTGAGCCAGTCGCAGATCACCGTGCTGATCACCGGCGAATCCGGCACGGGCAAGGAACTGATCGCCCGCGCGCTGCACGTCAATTCGCCGCGCGCCAGCAAGCCGTTCCTGGCGATCAACACGGCAGCGATCCCGAAGGACCTGCTGGAGTCGGAATTCTTCGGCCATGAGCGCGGCTCGTTCACCGGCGCCGCGATGCAGCGCAAGGGCCGCTTCGAGCAGGCCGATGGCGGCTCGCTGTTCCTCGATGAAATCGGCGACATGCCGGCCGATCTGCAGACCCGCCTGCTGCGCGTGCTGCAGGACGGCCAGTTCTATCGCGTCGGCGGCATCTCGCCGATCAGCGTCGACGTGCGCATCATCGCCGCGACCCATCAGGATCTCGATCGCGCGGTGGCCGAAGGCCGCTTCCGCGAAGATCTCTATCACCGCCTGAACGTCATCCGCATCCGCATTCCGCCGCTGCGCGAGCGCAGCGAGGACATCCCGCTGCTGCTGCGTCACTTCCTGGATGCCGCTGCGCGCGAGCTGAAGACCGAACCGAAGCGGCTGCTGCCGGAAGTGCTGGCGGTGCTGAAGGCTTACGACTGGCACGGCAACGTCCGCCAGCTGGAAAACACCTGCCGCTGGCTGACGGTGATGGCACCCGGCCAGGACGTGCATCTGGAAGATCTGCCGCCGGAACTGCGGGGCCGCCCAAGTGGCGAAACCAGCGCCGTCGTTGCATCGCCGGTACCGGCCGTTGCCGTGGCGACAGTCCCGGCCGTGCCGCCAACTGCGCCTGCGCCGATCAGCTATCCAGCCGCGCCGGCCAGCGCGCCAGCCTTCTCCGGCGACTGGCACGAAGCGCTGCGTCTGTGGGCCGAAGGCCGTTTCGCCAACGGCGATGAAGATCTGCTCGGCCACGCGGCACCGCTGTTCGAACGCACCTTGATCGAAGTCGCGCTGGTCGCCTGCAAGGGCCAGCGGCAGGAAGCGGCGCGGCGCCTGGGCTGGGGCCGCAATACGCTGACCCGGAAAATCAAGGAACTCGGCATCGACGACTGACTGTTACCAGTTCTGATCGCTCGGCCCGGTCAGCGTATTCGTCATATTTGTCCGCGCCAGAATCGGCGCGGGGGCTGACCCGGAAAATCAAGGAACTCGGCATCGACGACTGACTGTTACCAGTTCTGATCGCTCAGTTCGGTTGGCGTATTCGTCATATTTGTCCGCGCCAGAATCGGCGCGGGGGGCTGACCCGCAAGATCAAGGAGCTCGTCATCGACGGCTGAAGGGGCCGAGGCCGACTGTGCATTCGCTTGAATCGCGGCGCCCGGCCCCCAATCACTTGTCCATCGCAAACGCTCGCGCCAGCGGGCTTGATGGAGAAGAACCTTGGAACAGTTTGATGGCACGACCATCCTCGCCGTGCGCCGCGGAACGCAAGTTTGCGTCTGTGGCGACGGCCAGGTGTCGATGGGCAACACCATGGTCAAGGGCAACGCGCGCAAGGTGCGCCGGCTCTACAACGACAAGGTCATCGCCGGTTTCGCCGGCGGCACCGCCGATGCCTTCACCTTGTTCGAACGCTTCGAAGGCAAGCTCGAAAAGCACTCCGGCCATCTGACTCGCGCCGCCGTTGAAATGGCCAAGGACTGGCGTTCCGATCGCTACCTTCGCCGTCTCGAAGCGCTGCTGCTGGTTGCCGACGCCGATACCACGCTGATGATCTCCGGCAATGGCGACGTCATGGAACCGGAGGCCCACGGCGTGATGGCGATCGGCTCCGGCGGCTCGTTCGCGACTGCTGCGGCGCGCGCGCTGGTCGGCTCCACCGATCTGTCGGCGCGCGAGATCGCCGAGCGTTCGCTGCATATCGCGGCGGACATCTGCATCTACACGAACCACAATCTGACGATCGAGACGATCGGCTGAAACTGCCGCTCTCCAGCAGGCAGAGCGCTAGTCGAGAAACGAAATGAACGACGCAATTCCCCCCGAAGTCCTCAAGTCCAGCCTGAGCGGCGCCGCCGCGATGACGCCGCGCGAGATCGTCACCGAGCTCGATCGCCACATCGTCGGCCAGTCCGCTGCCAAGAAAGCGGTGGCAATCGCCTTGCGCAATCGCTGGCGCCGGCAACAGACGCCGGAAGCGATCCGCGGCGAAATCACGCCGAAGAACATCCTGATGATCGGCCCGACCGGCGTCGGCAAGACCGAGATCGCCCGCCGGCTGGCCAAGCTCGCCAATGCGCCGTTCGTGAAGGTGGAAGCGACCAAGTTCACCGAGGTCGGCTATGTCGGCCGCGATGTCGACTCGATCATCCGCGAGCTGGCCGATGTCGCGGTCAAGCTGACTCGCGATCAGGCGATCGTCCGCGTCCAGGCCAAGGCGCATGACGCGGCCGAAGAGCGCGTGCTCGACGCCCTGCTGCCGCCGCCGAGCAACTTCGGCGAAGCCAGCACGCATCGCGAGAACGAGAACGGCGCGGCGCGTCAGGTGTTCCGCAAGAAGCTGCGCGAAGGCAAGCTCGACGACACCGAGATCGAATTGAAGCTGGCGGTCGCACCGCCACCGATGCAGGTCATGGGCCCGCCCGGCATGGAGGACATGAGCAACCAGCTGCAGGCGATGTTCAAGAACCTCGGCGCCGGCCAGCAGAAGACCCGCAAGCTGAAGATCAGGGAAGCGATGAAGCTGCTGATCGAGGAAGAAGGCGGCAAGCTGGTCGACGAGGAAGCGATCCGCGTCGAAGCGCTGAAGAACGCCGAGGACAACGGCATCGTCTTCATCGACGAGATCGACAAGGTCTGCAAGCGCGGCGAATACGGCGGTGCCGATGTCTCTCGCGAAGGCGTGCAGCGCGATCTGCTGCCGCTGGTCGAAGGCAGTACGGTGTCGACCAAGCATGGCGCGATCAAGACCGATCACATCCTGTTCATCGCCAGCGGCGCGTTCCACATGTCGAAGCCGTCGGACATGATTCCGGAGCTGCAGGGCCGCCTGCCGATCCGGGTCGAACTCGATGCGCTGAAGACCGAGGATTTCGTGCGGATTCTCAGCGAGCCCACGCATTCGCTGACCGACCAGTACAAGGCGCTGCTCGCCACCGAAGGCGTGGCCTTGGAATTCACGCCGGAAGGTCTGCGCCGGCTCGCCGAGTACGCCTGGCAGGTCAACGAGCGTACCGAGAACATCGGCGCACGGCGTCTGCACACGGTGCTCGAACGCTTGATGGAAGAAGCAGCCTACGAGGCCTCGGACCGCGCCGGCACCACTTTGTCCGTCGATGCTGCCTATGTCGATTCGAAGCTCGAAAAGCTGGCCGGCAACGAAGATCTGAGCCGGTTCATCCTGTAAAGGCCGGGGCTGTTGTCGCTCGACCGGCGCGGACTTGTTGCAAGGCATTCCGCAGCTGGTCGATCTCCTCGACGACTTGGCTGATGAAGGCGGCCGCGGCGGCTGGAATCGGTCGCTCCGCAAGTGTCGCGACCACTACCGGCGCCCGCACATGGGCGAGGTCGGCGATGTCGAGCATGACGAATTCCGACGGTGACAACTCGGCCGGAAAGGTGCGGATCACGCCGGCCGTGACCGCGTCGGTTTCAT
This sequence comes from Nevskia ramosa DSM 11499, assembly GCF_000420645.1. Taxonomy (NCBI): domain Bacteria; kingdom Pseudomonadati; phylum Pseudomonadota; class Gammaproteobacteria; order Nevskiales; family Nevskiaceae; genus Nevskia; species Nevskia ramosa. The sequence goes on from NZ_ATVI01000006.1 coordinate 261,500, forward strand.
GGACGATGTGACGGATCACGGTGAAGTCCTCGGTCTGCAGGAACAGATCGTGGAGTTCCTCGGAATCGGCCACGCCGCTGTATTGCTCGGCGAGCCAGGACAGGTACCAGCGCGGCAGCTTGGGCACCAGCAGCGGGTACGGCAGCACGTCCTTGATGCGGATCTCCGGCAGCCGCGTAAGCGGATGGTCGCGCCGGCACAGGATCGCCGGGGACGACAGGTCATAGGTCGTCGCCTGGATGCCGGGATCAAGCGCATCGAACGGCGACCCCACGTAGACATCGACCTTCCGCGCCAGCAGTTCACCCTGCAGTTCGTCCCAACCCTGGGTGCGCAGACGGAAGCGCAGCTTCGAGTGCTTGCGCAGCAGCTTCGACAAGGCCGGCGCGACGATGATGTCGGCCATCCAGGGATCAGAGCCGATGATCACCTTGCCCGAGTCGAGCGAGCGCAGCAGTTCGATCTCGCGCCGGCCCTGCTCGAGCGTCGAACTCGTTTCCCGCGCCAGTCGCACCACGACCTCGCCGTACTCGGTGGGCCGCACGCCGGACTGGTCGCGGATGAACAGCGGCACGCCGTACTCATCCTCGATGCGGCGGATGCTGACCGACAGCGCCGACTGGGTCAGATGCAGCGCTTCGGCTGCGCGCCGGTAGTTGCGGTGCTCGTACAGCGCCAGCACGTGGCGCAACTGCCGGAGCGATTCACTCATGACAAATATTCACCGATTCGCCAATAACAATGAATTGGAATGGTGCGCTGCGGCTCTGTCACCGTCCAATCACCTTCACCCAAGGCATTTGACGGACGAACGAGACATGAGCATCCAGGCGCTGAATTCCGAAGGCCAGATCGTGCGCTACACCGACAAGCGACGCTGGCTGTGGTCGCTATCGCTGCTGTGGCCGCTGCTGCCGGTGATCTCCTGCGTGGTCGCAGAGAAGACCGGCCAGGCCGTCTGGTTCTGGGCGACCTGGATCATCTGGTATCTGATCGTGCCGGTGATCGATCACCTGCTGCCGGCCGATGGCAGCAATCCGCCGCCGGAAGTGGTGCCGAAGCTTGATGCCGATTGGTACTACCGCCTGCTGCCGATGCTGACCGTGCCGATCCACTACATCACGCTGATCTACAGCGCCTGGGTGATCAGCACCGGCGATCTGGCCTGGTACTCGATCCTGGGGCTGGCGCTGTCGGTCGGTCTGGTCAACGGCATCGCCATCAATACCGGCCACGAACTCGGCCACAAGACCACCGGTCTGGAGCGCTGGCTCGCCAAGACCGTGCTCGCGGTGGTCGGCTACGGCCACTTCTTCATCGAGCACAACAAGGGGCATCACAAGGATGTGGCGACGCCGGACGATCCCGCCTCCTCGCGGATGGGCGAGAACATCTACGGCTTCGCCTGCCGCGAGATTCCCGGTGCGATGCGTCGCGCCTGGCGCTCGGAAAAGGCGCGCCTTGAACGCTGCGGCAAGGGCCCCTGGACCTTGCAGAACGAAGTGCTGCAGCCATTGCTGATCACCGTCCCGCTGTATGCCGGCCTGATTGTTGCGTTCGGCTGGGTGATGCTCCCGTACCTCGCGCTTCAGATGGTCTGGGGCTGGTTCGGCGTGCTGACCAGCGCCAACTACATCGAGCATTACGGACTGCTGCGCCAGAAGCGCGACAACGGTCGCTTTGAAGCCTGCCAGCCCTACCACTCGTGGAACTCCAACCACGTGATGTCGAACCTGATCCTGTTCAATCTGCAGCGCCATTCGGACCATCACGCCAACCCGACGCGCCGCTACCAGAGCCTGCGCAACTTCGAGCATCTGCCCGAGTACCCGAGCGGCTATCCGTTGATGTTCCTGATCGCCCTGTTTCCACCACTCTGGTTCGCGGTGATGAACCCGCGCGTAGTCGCCTGGGCCGATGGCCGCTTCGATCGCATCAATATCCGTCCCGGTTACCGCGCCCGACTCGAAGCCCGCTGGGGCAAGCGCGGCAGCAATGCGGCGGCAGGTGCCTGAGCATGAGCGGCTACCGCCGTTTCATCTGTCCCGGCTGCGGCTACGCCTACGACGAAGGCAAGGGCGATCCGCATGAAGGCTTCCCGCCCGGCACCCGCTGGGAACAGGTGCCGGAGGACTGGGTCTGTCCGGACTGCGCGGTGCGCGAAAAGCTGGACTTCGAGCTACAAGCGGAAGGCTGATCGTCCGGCTCCTGCGCGGAGCCGACAGCAGCGATAATCGACGCGGCTTCGATCCAGATCGAAGCCGCGTCGCCGTTTTCGGCGACCGCTTTCGTTCATCTGCTGAAGAGGCCGTACCGATGGTCGCCGCTCCAAACGCCGTTCCCACGGACATCAAGCTGCATCGCAAGTCGCGCCTGCTCGAAGTGGTCTGGCCCGATGGCCGCACCGATTCGCTGCCGCTGGAGTACCTGCGCGTCTACTCGCCGAGCGCGGAAGTGCGCGGCCACGGCGGCGGCGAAACGATGCTGGTGGCGGGCAAGCGCGAGGTGAACATCAGCGCCGTCGAGCCAGTCGGCCGCTATGCGGTGCGACTGAAGTTCGACGATGGCCACGACAGCGGCCTGTATTCCTGGCCGACCTTGCGCGAGTTGGCCGACAACCACACGGCCTGGTGGGCGCACTACGAACAGCGTCTGGCCGAACACGGCATGTCGCGTGATCGCGATGTCGTGAAGCTGTCGGCGCTCGGCGTCGGCAAGTTCAAACCGGTGGGCTGACCATGATTCGAGACGTCTTACGGATGGGCGATCCGCGGCTGCTGGAAGTTTCGGCAGCCGTCACTGCGTTCGGCACGCCTGAACTTCGGGCGCTGCTGGTCGACATGCAGGACACCATGGCCTCGCTGAACGGCGCTGGCCTTGCCGCGCCGCAGATCGGTGTCGGCCTGCGCGTGGTGATCTTCGGCGTCGAGCACAACGAGCGTTATCCGGATGCCGAGGATGTGCCGTTCACGATCCTCTGCAACCCCGTACTGACGCCGTTATCGGATGAGCAGGAAGACGGCTGGGAAGGCTGCCTCAGCGTGCCCGGCATGCGCGGCCTGGTGCCGCGTTACACGCGCTTGCGCTACAGCGGCTGCGATGAGAACGGCGTGGCGATCGAACGCGAAGTCTCGGGCTTTCACGCCCGAGTCGTGCAGCACGAATGCGATCACCTCGACGGCATTCTCTATCCGCAACGCATTCGCGATCTGCGGCAGTTCGGCTTCACCCGCGAAATCTTCGGCGAGGATCAAGCCGACGATTAGCTGCCGGCTTGTCTGAAGATCGGCTGCGCCTGCGTTTCCGCACGTGGCGGCGCACCGAACAGCCGGCGATATTCGCGGCTGAACTGCGAGGGGCTTTCGTAGCCGACGCGATGCGCGGCAACCGCCGCTTCGCAGCCATCCGACAACATCAAGCGCCGCGCTTCCTGCAGCCGCAATTGTTTCTGGTATTGCAGCGGCGACATCGCGGTCACTGCCTTGAAGCGGTGATGCAGCGCCGACACGCTCAAGTGCGCGGCATCGGCCAGTTCCTCGATCCGCAGCGGCTCGGCATAGCGTGATTTGAGCAGCGCGATGGTGCTGGCAATGCGCTGCGCCTGACCATCGGCCGCGCAGAGTTCGCAGAGCTGCTGGCCGAGTTCGCCGGTCAGCACGCGGTAGTGGATTTCGCGCAGCGCCAGCGGCGCCAGCACCGCCGCTTCCTCGGGCGTATCGAGCAGGCGCACCAGGCGCAGCACGGCATCGAGAAGTTGTGCCGAGGTCGAGGCCAGGAACAGTGCGCGGCCACCGTTGCGTGGGGCCGCGCTGGCTGCCGGCACCGGGGTCTGGCGCAGCAGTTCGTTGACCTGATTGGCGTCGATATCGAGGCGCAGGCAGAGATAGGGCTTGGCGACGGTTGCTTCGATGACGTTGCCGACCACCGGCAGGCTCATCGACACCACGAGATAGTTGAGCGGATCATAGACATAGCGTTCGGCGCCGAGCATCGCCTGCTTGCTGCCCTGGACGACAACGCAGATCGACGGCTCGTAGACCGTCGACAGCGGCTGAGAAGGCTCGCTGATGCGCATCATCGAAAAACCGGGAATGCCCGGATCGTTGACGCCTTCGAGCGGCGTGCGGCGCATCATCCGGTCGGCCAGCTCGGCCTGCTGGGCTTCGAGCCCGAAGCTCGCTGGATGGATTCTCGCCGTGGTCTGGTCAGGCATGGGTGTTGTCCCGCTGTTGAACGTGGCCGGATTATGCGCTGCGGTTTTGGCGAATCTGCGGCGTCGAACAGCCCCGTGCAGGATCAGGCAAGGATGCGCCAGCATCGGGCTAACGCAGCACTGCATCGCGCTCCCAGACTGTGCCGGCAGCTTCCCCAAACGTCTGGAGCAATCCGATGAACAACCGCAAGAACAACACCCTTACCCCTTATCCACGCCGTCAGCTCGGTGGCCTCGAAGTGTCCGCACTCGGCCTCGGCTGCATGGGCATGTCCGATTTCTATGGCCCGGCGGACGACACCCGAAACCTCGCGGTGCTCAATCACGCTGTCGACATCGGCATCAACTTTCTCGATACCGCCGACATGTATGGCGTGGGCCGCAACGAGGAACTGATCGCACAACTGCTGAAGACTCGCCGCGACGAAGTCGTGCTGGCGACCAAGTTCGGCAACGTTCGAGCGGCCGACGGCAGCTTCATCAGAGTCGATGGCAGCCCGGAATATGTACGCGCCGCCTGCGACGCCAGCCTGAAGCGCCTGGGGGTCGATCACATCGATCTCTATTACCAGCACCGGGTTGATCGCACGGTGCCGATCGAGGAAACCGTCGGCGCGATGCAGCGCCTGGTCGACGCCGGCAAGGTCCGCTATCTCGGCTTATCGGAAGCGTCTGCAATCACCATTCGCCGAGCGGCGTATGTCGCACCGATTGCCGCTGTGCAGAGCGAGTACTCGCTGTGGACGCGGGACATGGAAGACGAAGTGCTGCCCACCTGCCGCGAGTTGGGCATCGGCTTCGTGCCGTACAGCCCGCTGGGCCGCGGCTTTCTGACCGGCGCCATTCGCAAGCCGGGCGATCTCTCGGCCGACGACTGGCGGCACCACAATCCGCGCTTCCAGAGCGACAGCCTCGATCAGAATCTGGCGCTGGTCGATGCCGTCACCGCGCTGGCAGATCAGCACGGCTGCACGCCGGGTCAGCTGGCGCTGGCCTGGCTGCTGCACCAGGCGCCGGACATCGTGCCGATTCCCGGCACCCGCCGCATCGAGCGGCTGGACGAGAACGCCAAGGCGGCAACGATCCGCTTGAGCAGTGATGAACTGCGGGCGATCCGCGACCTGATCGAAGCCAGCACCGTGGTCGGCACCCGCTATCCGCAGGAACACATGGGCGCGGTCAACGCCTGAGCTTCAACTTGAAGTCATGACGGCGGGCGAAGCCGGGCGCGGGCAGCCGATGAACTGCGATAATGGCCACGACCCGACTTCCCCCGCCGCCCATGGCCCAGCAAGACGAACGTAACCCGCGCGGCACCACTCACTTCGGTTTCGAGCAGGTGGCGGTCGGCGACAAGCAGAAACGAGTCCGCGAAGTGTTCTCGTCGGTCGCGAGCAAGTACGACGTGATGAACGACTTGATGTCGTTCGGCATCCATCGCCTGTGGAAGCGCTTCGTCATCGATCTCGCCGGCGTTCGCAGCGGCGAGAAGGTGCTCGATCTCGCCGGCGGCACCGGCGATCTGGCCCGCGAATTCCGCAAGCTGGCCGGCACTCGTGGCCTGGTCACCCTGGCCGACATCAATGCCGCGATGCTGGGTCAGGGTCGCGCGGCTCTTGCCGACAAGGGCGTCGTCGACGTGCCGCTGGTTCAGGCCAACGCCGAATGCCTGCCGTTCGAGGACGGCAGCTTCGACTGCATCACCATCGCCTTCGGCCTGCGCAACGTCACCGACAAGGACAAGGCCCTGGCCTCGATGCGCCGCGTGCTGAAGCCCGGCGGCAGGCTTCTCGTCCTCGAATTCTCCAAGCCGCAGACTGCGCTGCTGACCAAGGTCTATGACCAGTACTCGTTCAAGCTGCTGCCGCTGATGGGCAAGCTGGTGGCCAACGATGCGGACAGCTATCGATACCTCGCCGAGTCGATCCGCATGCATCCGGATCAGGACACGCTGAAGGGGATGATGGAAAACGCCGGCCTTGCGCGCGTGCAGGTCTACAACCTGACCGGCGGAATCGTCGCCGTGCATCGCGGTTATCGCCTCGACTGAAATGCCGGCTCCTGCCCTTGTTTGCGCGACCGTCGAAGTCGCGCTGAACCGCTACCTGCGCCTGGAGCGCAGCGTGCTCGATGACTGCGCCGCACTCGAAGGCAAGTCGATCGCGCTCGAAGCGGCCGATCTCGGCTGGATCTTCGTGATCGAACCGATCGCGACCGGCGTGCGGGTCAGCAACATCGCCGAGGACGAGCCGGATGTCCTGGTCTCGGCACCGAGCTTGCGACTGATGAAGCTGGCGCTGAGCACGGTCAGTGGCCGCGAAGGCCTGCCGACCGGCCTCGAAGTGGTTGGCGATACAGAGCTGCTGAATCGCTTCAATGCGCTGCTGACCAAGGTCGGTTTCGACCCCGAGGAACTGGTTGCGAAAGTGATCGGCGACGGCGCGGCGCATCGGCTGGTCGGCGGGCTCAAGGGCCTGTTCGGCTGGGGTCGCACGGCGGCGGATCGCCTGAGCGTCGACGCCGCCGAATATCTCACCGAAGAAAGCGAAGACCTGGCCCGCGCGGCCGATGTCGAGGAATGGATGGATAGCGTCGACCAGTTGCGCGAAGGTGCGGATCGCTTCGAGGCGCGTCTCGCGCGGCTGGAACAGCAGCAGAGCAAGACCTCGTGATCAAGGCAACGCCGCGCCTGTGGGCGATCTGGAAAGTCACGCGTCGCTACGGCCTGTCCGAGTTCTGGGGCGGCAAGCCTTCGTCGGACTCGCGCCCGCGTGGCGAGCGTCTGCGGCTGGCGCTGCAGGAACTCGGGCCGGTGTTCATCAAGTTCGGCCAGGCGCTGTCGACGCGGCCGGACATCGTGCCGGTCGACGTGGCGACCGAGCTGGCCAAGCTGCAGGATCAGGTCGAGCCGTTTCCCGGCGCCGAGGCGCGGGCGATCATCGAGCGCTCGCTTGGCAAGCCGATCGCCGAGCTGTTCCATGAGTTCGACGAAACACCGCTGGCTGCTGCCTCGGTTGCCCAGGTGCACACCGCGCGGCTGAAGCCGCAGGACGACGGCGATCCCGGTTTCGAAGTGGTGGTCAAGGTACTGCGCCCGGGCGTCATGGAGCGGGTCGAGAAAGACGTGGCGCTGCTGCGCGCGCTGGCCGAATTCGCCGAACGCTGGCATCCGCTGGGCAAGCGTCTGCGGCCGCGCGAAGTCGTCGCCGAATACGAGAAGGTGATCTTCGACGAGCTGGATCTGATGCGCGAAGGCGCCAACTGCTCGCTGCTGCGCCGCAACTGGCTGGGCTCGGAGCTGATCTATCACCCGATCGTGTTCTGGGATTTCACCCGCAGCAATGTGCTGGTGATGGAGCGCATCCACGGCGTGTCGCTGCGCCATCTCGATCAGCTGCGCGAGATGGGCGTGAACTTCCAGGTGCTCGCCGAGCGCGGTGTGGAAATCTTCTTCAAGCAGGTGTTCCGCGACAATTTCTTCCACGCGGACATGCATCCCGGCAACATCTTCGTCGACGTTTCCGACGTGCGGAAGCCGAGTTATCTGGCGGTCGATTTCGGCATCGTCGGCCAGTTGTCGCCGGCCGATCTGCGCTATCTCGCCGAGAACTTCCTGGCCTTCTTCAATCGCGATTACCGGCGCATCGCCGAGCTGCATCTGGAGTCCGGCTGGATTCCGGCGGATGTCCGCGCCGAAGATTTCGAGAGCGCGATCCGCACCGTCTCCGAGCCGATCTTCGGCAAGCCGATCAAGGACATTTCCTTCGGTGTCTTCCTGCTGCGCCTGTTCGAGATCGCGCGGCGCTTCAACTACCAGGTGCAGCCGCAACTGGTCCTGTTGCAGAAGACCTTGCTGACCACCGAAGGCCTCGGCCGCCAGCTCTATCCCGAGCTTGATCTGTGGAAGACCGCGAAGCCGATCATGGAGCAGTGGATGTGGAACCGGATCAATCCGGCCGCCACCTTCGCGCGGCTGCGTAAGGAAGGGCCGCAGCTGGCTGAAGCGCTGCCGGAACTGGCGCAGAACGCGATGAAGTTTCTCGCCAAGGGCGGCGCGCTGCCGAGTCACACGCTCGATGCCTCGGGTGTCGAAGCGCTGCGCAGCGAGCTGCGCGCCTCGACCCGGAAAAGCCTGCATGCCGCGATCGGCGGCACTGCTTGGGTAGCGGGTGTGGCGCTCTACGGCATGGCCTCGCTGAACGCGGCAACGCCATCTACCTCAGTGGTAGTCGCCAGCCTGCTGTTCGCCGGCGTCGGCCTCTGGGGCTGGGTGCGAGCGTTCCGCTGAGATGGCCCGCCCGGTGAAGGAGATGGCCGAAGGCCCGTCGCCCGAGCAGATACGCGAACTGGTCGCCTACTGCGACAAGGCCGCGTGGTGGCTCGACGACTGCCTGACCGTGCCCGGCACCCGCTTCCATTTCGGGCTCGATGCGATCACCGGCCTGATTCCGTTTGCCGGCGACTTACTGGCGGCTGGTGTTTCGGTGCTGACCATCACTCGCGCCGCCCGCATCGGCGTGCCGCGCAAGGTGCTGATGCGGATGGGACGGAACGTCGCGATCGATTTCGCCGGCGGCCTGATTCCAGGCATCGGGGATGCCTTCGATGCGGTATTCAAATCGCACCGTCGCAACTTCGCACTGCTGTACAAGGAATACGCGCCGATGCTCGCGCCGATCGGCGTGCGACAGCGGGCGCCGCTGTGGCTGCGGGTGGGTGGCGCGCTGATGGTCGCGGCGATCGGCTACGGTATCTGGCACTGGCTGCTGCGCTGATTCCGATCGGCGGCACCAATGAAAAACGCCGGCCAGAAACTATCTGGCCGGCGTTTTTCGTTACAGCCGCTCAGCGCTTCAGCGGTTCTGCGTGATGCTCAGACCCTTCAGCAAGGTCAGCGCTTCATACAGCTCGTAATCATTGACCGGCAGATCGGCGACATTGATCGGTTCGTCCTTCTTGACGTCCTTGTCCTTGCCCTTGTCGCCTTCCTTCTTTTCGTCCGTCTTGCCTTCCTTGCCCTTGTCCTGGGCCTTGATCTCTTCCGGCTTGGCATTCGGGTTGTCGAGGCGACCCTTCAGGTCGGCCTCATGCACGCCTTCGCCGAATTCCGAGGGATCGAGCTTCGACACCTTGAACGGCTGGATGGTGACGTCCGGGACGATGCCTTCGGCCTGGATCGAGCGGCCGCTCGGCGTGTAGTAACGCGCCGTGGTGATCTTGATCGCCGAGTCGTTGTTCAGCGGCAGGATGGTCTGCACCGAGCCCTTGCCGAACGTCTTGCTGCCGATCAGCACGCCGCGCTTCTGATCCTGTAGCGCGCCGGCGACGATTTCCGCGGCCGAAGCCGACCCACCGTTGACCAGCACCACCAGCGGCTTGCCATCGAGCGCATCGCCGACCGACGCATCGAACTCGCGGGTCGAATCGGCATCGCGGCCCTTGATGCTGACGATCGCGCCCTTGTTCAGGAATTCGTCGGAGACATCGACGGCGGCAGTCAGAAGGCCGCCCGGGTTGTTGCGCAGATCGAGCACCAGGCCTTTCAGCTCGCCGGCCTTCTTCAGCTTGGCGAGTTCTTCGGACAGATTCTTGCCGGTCGTCGCGGTGAACTGCGAGATGCGGATGTAACCGAAGCCCGGTTCGATCGAGCGACCGCGCACCGAGGCAACCTTGATGTAGTCACGCTTCAGTTCCAGCACCAGCGGCGCCGGTGCGTTCTCGCGGATCAGGGTCAGCACGATCTTGGTGCCCGGATCGCCGCGCATCTTCGAGACGGCGTCCTGCAGGGTCAGGCCCTTCACCGGCGTGTCATCGATCTTGACGATCAGATCGCCCGCCTTGACGCCGGCTTTCGCTGCCGGCGTGTCGTCGATCGGCGACACCACCTTGACCAGACCATCCTTCAGCTGCACCTCGATGCCGAGGCCGCCGAACTTGCCGGTAGTCGAAGCGTTGAGGTCCTTGTATTCCTCCTTGTCGAGATAGGAGGAATGCGGATCGAGGCCGGACAGCATGCCGCGGACCGCGTTCTCGAGCAGGGTTTCATCCTTCACCGGCTCGACGTAATCGCTCTTCACGCGATTGAGAATCTCGACGAAGGTCTGCAGATCCTTCAACGGCAAGGTTTCAGCCGGTACCTGCTTTTCGGCGAACACGCTATGGGTCAGCGTGGCGCTGACGCCGAAGACGACACCAGCCAGCAAGGCCAGGGAAACGCGGGTCGATGAGGACATGAATTTACTTCTTATGGAGGGATGTACAACGTTTTTTTGAATGTATCACAGCACCTTCAGCAGACCCCGGCCGCGCCGCTTCGTTCAGCCGGGAGGCAGTGCTGGTCCGCTTCAAGGGCCAAGCCAGTCGCGTGGGTCCTGCGGCTCGGTCCCGCGCCGCACTTCGAAGTACAGGCCGCTGCGCTCGTAGCCGCCCGTGTTGCCGACTGCCGCGATGACTTCGCCGGCGGCAACCTGTTCGCCGGCGGCCGTGGCCACCGTTGCGTTGTGGCCGTACAAGGTGAAGAAACCCTTGTCGTGCTCGATGACCACGATCAGGCCGTAACTCGACAGCCAGCCGACATAGGCCACCCGCCCAGCAGCGCTGGCCCGCACCGGCGCGCCTTCGCTGGCCGCAATCCACAGGCCTTTCCAGAGCAGGCGACTGTCGCTCTTGCTGTCGCCGTAATTGGCCAGGATGTTGCCGCGCAGCGGCCAGGCCAGGACGCCGCGCATCTTCGGAAAAGGATTCTTCGAGCCGGACGGCCTGGCCGGTGCCGGCACGGCTTTCAGCGCTTCGCGCAGCTTGCCGAGCAGCGCCTGGATTTCCTTCTCGCTGCTTTGCAGCGCCTTCACCTTTTCGCCCGCGTCGGCAATCTTGGCGTCGAGTGAGGCCACCGCCTTCTTGCGTTCGTTGCGATCGTTTTCCAGTTCGGCCAGCGCGCGCTGGCGCGTGGTCTGCAGCTTTTGCAGCGCGGACCGCTCGGTCTCGACCTTGGCCTCTTCGGCGCTGACGGCGGCGATCTCGGCGTTGATCTCGTCCATGTTCCGGGCGCTGGCCCGGTTCAGGTAATCGAAATAGGTCAGCAAGCGGCCGATGCGATCCGGCTCTTCCTGGCTGAGCAGCAAGGCGGTCGAGCCGCCCTGTCCGGCGACATAGGCCGAACGCACCTGGCGCGCCAGACGCTCGCGGGCCTGGACCAGCCGCGCCTCGGCTGCCGCCCGGCTGGCCTGCGCGGCGCGCAGACGCGCGTCTTGCTCCTCGACCTCGGCGGCGAGCTTCTTCAACTGCGCCTGTGATTCGGCGATCTTCCGCTCGGCGGTTTCCACCGCTTGCCGCTGCGTGCTCTGGGCGCTGCGATCACGGTCGATGCTCTGATTGGCAGCGCCGATCTTGGCCCGCACCCGGTTCAGATCCTCTGAACCAGCCTTGAGTTTGGTGGCGGTGTCGTTGGCGGCTTCGAGCGGCGCCGACACGGCAAACGCGAGCAGCAGCCCGACGGCAACAGCGCGCAAACGAGACCAGCAAAAGGCTGCCTTCAAAGGGGTTCGGCTTTCCGGGGGTGGCATCGGGTGCGATAATCCCAGAGCAACACCCCCTTGTTCAAATGCGCGCCTCCCTTGACCGACCAATTGCTGACCTTCGTGCAGGCTCACCTGCTCCTGTTTCTCGCCCTCGCGCTGGCCAGCGCGGCGCTGATTGCCAATGAAGTGCATGGCACCCTGCAGGGCGGCAAGCGTCTGGCGCCGAAGGACGCCGTGCGCCTGATCAACGACCGCGATGCGCTGGTCATCGATGTGCGACCGCCGGCGGACTTCAAGAAAGGCCATCTGCTCAACGCGCTGAACCTGCCGCTGGCGAAGCTCGCCGAGCGCGCCGCCGAGATCGGCAAGGACAAGGCGCGGCCGGTGATCGTCTATTGCGCGCTCGGCTCCAGCCAGAGCGAAGCGGCGGCCAGCCTGCGCAAACTCGGCCATACCGAGGTCTATCTGTTGCGCGGCGGCCTGAACGGCTGGATGAGTGCCAGCCTGCCGGTCACCGCGAAATAGAAGCCATCCAGCTCTCCCCAAAAGCGTCGCAATGGCCGCCGCACACCGGCGCGAGGTTCTTCCGATGAAGCCGGTCACCGTCTATTCGACCCGCATCTGCCCGTACTGCATGCTCGCCAAGCGTCTGCTCGGCAACAAGGGCGTGAGCTACCAGGAAATCATGGTCGACCAGAATGACGCCCTGCGTGCCGAGATGATGCAGCGCTCCGGCCGCCGCACCGTTCCTCAGATCTTCATCGGTGACCGTCATGTTGGCGGCTTCGACGATCTCGCCGCGCTGGACCGCGCCGGCCAGCTCGATCCGCTGCTGCGCGAAGCCTGAATCGCAGGCAGCTGCTTCGCATTACCGCATCACACCCGCAACCTGCCTCCACCGTCCGCACGATCATTGAATTCATGAGCACTCCGAACCCGGTTCCGCCGTCCGTCCCCACCGTCGAAGACGCCCCCGCCCGTCAGGTCTTCCTGCAGCGCCTGTTCCTCAAGGACGCCTCGCTGGAAATGCCGAACGCGCCACGCATCCTGACCAACGAGACGCCGCCGGCGATCGACGTGCAGGTCGGCACCGCGATCGACATGCTCAACCCCGGCATCTTCCAGGTCATGCTGCAGGTGACGGTCACCGCGAAGATCGGCGAAGAGACCGCGTTCCTGGTTGAAGTGCATCAGGCCGGCATCTTCCAGCTCGCCAACTTCCCGGACGGCGGCGAACTGCAGCACGTGCTGGCTGCGTACTGCCCGAGCGTGATCCTGCCGTTCGCCCGCGAAGCGATCGCCAACCTGATCGGCCGTACCGGCTATCCGCCGGTGATGCTGCAGCCGATCAACTTCGACGCGCTGTACGCCCAGCACCTCGCTCAGCAGGCCGCGAACGGTGCCAATGGCGCGGCGCCGACGACGGTGCAGTAAACCCGCCAGCACAGCCCAAGCTCTCAGGAGCGGCGGCATGTCGGAGCAAATCCCGGTTGCGGTTCTGGGCGCTGGCGCGTTTGGTACCGCGAGGGACGTCCGAGCCCTGCGGCCGGCGCAGCCAGCCGCCAAGGCGAGTGGCGTCCAGGCCAGCGCAAGGGAACGGCATGTCTGAGCAGACACCGGTCGCAGTTCTGGGTGCCGGTGCGTTCGGCACGGCGCTGGCGATCCAGCTATCGCGTCGCGGTGCGCCCGCGTTCCTGTGGGGACGCGATGCGACGACGATGGCGACGATCCAGGAAAGCCGCGAGAACACGGTTTACCTGAAAGGCTGCGCGCTGCCGGCGCGGCTGATCGCGACCAGCGATCTTGTCCGCGTGGTCGCCGAATCCGGCGACATCGTCATTGCCACGCCGAGCCACAGCTTGCGCGAAACCTGCGAGCGGCTCGGCACGCTGCTGCGTCCCGAGCAAGGCATCGCCTGCGCGGCAAAAGGCCTGGAACCGGGCAGCGGACGGCTGGCCCATGAAGTGATCGGTGCCGCACTCGGCCTCACCCGCAGCGTTGCGGTGATCTCCGGTCCTACCTTCGCGAAGGAGCTGGGCCTCGGCCTGCCGACGGCAGTGACGGTGGCCTCGAACGACCCGGCGTTCGCCGAGCGGATGGCGCTGCGCTTTCACGGCGATGGCTTCCGCGCCTACACCTCGCGCGATCTGGTCGGCGTCGAGATCGGTGGCGCGGCGAAGAACGTGCTGGCGATCGCGGTCGGCATTGCCGATGGCCTCGGCCTCGGCGCCAATACCCGCGCGGCAATGATCACCCGCGGCCTGAACGAGATCACGCGGCTGGCCACCGCGCTGGGCGCCGAAGCGGAAACGCTGATGGGCATGGCCGGCCTCGGCGATCTGGTCCTGACTTGCACCGACAACCAGTCGCGCAACCGCCGCTACGGCATCCAGCTCGGCGAAGGTGCGACGCCCGAGCAGGCCCGGGCGGCGATCGAAGGCGTGGTCGAAGGCGTGCGCGCGGCACCCGAAGTGCTGCGGCTGGCGCATCGGCTTGGTGTCGACATGCCATTGCTGGAAATGGCCGGCGCAGTGATCGCCGGCCAGGTGTCGCCGATCGAAGCGCTGAAGCGGCTTGCCGAAAGACCGCTGCGCGCAGAGTTGGGCTGAAGCTTCTCAGAGCCGCCGCAGCAGCGACTCGACCATCAGCGGTACGCCCTGGATGATCTCGACCGCCTGCAGGCGTTCACGCATCGTCTGCAGCGCCGCTGCATCGCCCAGCAGACGCAGCGTCTTGTCGGCGATGTCATCAGGCTGCGCCTGCGCAGCCACCGTCCAGCCACGGCTGGCGAAGTCGTCCACCCGCAGGCTCTGATCGCTGCCGCCGAGCGGCATCGACACCGTCGGCACCCGAACGCTGATCGCCTGGTTGATCAGATGACCGCCACCGGTGACGACGATCGTCGCCCCGCGCATCAGCGCAATCAGCTGGCCTTGCGGTTGCGGCGGCAGCACGGTGACTTGCTGATCGCCAGAAGCGGCTTGGCCGATCGCCAGCGCCGGCAGGCCGCTGGCCCTGGCGACGCGATCCGCCGCTTCGATGAACAGCTCGGCGGTGGTTCGCCCATCGATCCGGTAAGTGCCGCCACCCGGAATGAACAATAGATAGGGCCCAGACGGCGCGAGTGCCGCAACGGCGTCTTCGAGCTGGCAGACATCGAACAGCACGCGCCGGGTGCTGCTGATCCTCGCCAGCAGGCGTTGCCAGGCGCTGAACGCCGGCCGGCCGAGCAGATAGCGCTGATGCCAGTGCTCGTCGAGCGACCACAGCCAGTCGGCGCGAAAGGTCTTGCCGAGGGTCCCGGGCTCGTCGCTGATGCAGACGCTGCGGATCTTCAGCCGCCGGCACAGCCGCAGCATGCTGCCGCGACAGGTCTTGTCGAACACAACGATCGCCGGCTTCAGCCGCGCCAGCTCGCGAGCGTGGAATTGCTGGCGCTGCTCGTCAGGCAGATCGCTTTCGGTATGCGGGAACGGCAGCAGCGGGCGCAGGCGACAAGCCTTGGGCATCAGGAATTCGATGCGCACCGATGCATCGGCCGCGTGCAGTGCCATCGCCAAGGTCAGCAGCCGGAAGAACTCGCCGGTGCCGCCGCCCTGGTGCTGCGGCACGAACAGCACGAAACGCGAAGTGCTCACGCCGTTTCCGTGACCGTTGCCGTCGCCGGCAGCAGACTCAGCGTGGCCTCGACCAGGGTTTCGGTGGCGATGCCGTAGAGGCCATCGTCACGGGATTCCGGAGCCACGAAGGCGAGATGCCGCTCCGGATCATCGGGAAACCAGTTGGCCAGATGGTGATTGGGCCGGAACCAGGACACCGACGGCGTGCCGGCAACGCGCGCCACGTGCAGGCCGCCGGAATCCGGGCCGACGTGCAGCACCGCGCCCTGCATCACCGACAGGAAAGCCGGCA
Source organism: Nevskia ramosa DSM 11499 (assembly GCF_000420645.1). Classification (NCBI taxonomy): domain Bacteria; kingdom Pseudomonadati; phylum Pseudomonadota; class Gammaproteobacteria; order Nevskiales; family Nevskiaceae; genus Nevskia; species Nevskia ramosa. The sequence goes on from NZ_ATVI01000006.1 coordinate 277,142, forward strand.
CATCGAGCGTGCCATCGAAGACCCGCCAAGGCTTGAACGCGATGCCGGCGACGAGTGTCGCCAGCCGTTCCCGGCCGCGCACCGTGGCATTGCCGGAGACGACGATGCGATGCTGCGGCAGGCGCGCGTGCAGCTGATTCCAGAGCGCGATCATCTGCGCCATCGGCAGATCGCGGCGATCGTCGGAAGCGCTGGCGCTGAGGTGCAGATAGCCGTCCTTGTCGACACCCGCGGCGCGGCGCAGGCCGGTGTCGATGGCGACTGGAAACTCCGGCACTTCGCCGTCCAGGCCCAGTTGCCGGAATGCATTCCAGCGACTGCGGTACATCGGAATCTCGTGATACGGCGCATCGACCACCGCGTTCAGCAGCCAGGGCTGCCAGCGCCAGCGCTTGTTCGCGTCGGCCTTGCGGGCCACGCGCAAGGCCGCGCCACTCAAGCCCGCAAAGGCGCAGGCGTGATTGCTGCCGGTGATCGCGATCACCGCATCGGCCTTGAGGCCGCGCAGCCAGCCGAGAAAGGCCAGATCGCCGCGCAGGCCGCGCTTCACGTACAGATGCGTGTGCGCAATCCACGGCGTCAGCGGCCCGTAGAAACCAGCGGTGCCGACTACGTGCAACTCGGCTTGCGGCGCGCTCTGCCGGATCAGCCACAAGCTCGGCAGGCTGTGGATGTGATCGCCGAGACCGCCGAAATCGAGCACCACGACACGGCGCGCCGCACTCAATATTTCCCTCGGCGCAAGGCTCATCCCGCACTCCGGCATTGCTTCAATGCCGCGATATGCGCAGCCAGACCCAGCCCACGGCGAGCGACGAAACCGGGTGCGACGCGATGCGGCGCAGCGCAGGCCAGACGCAGCGCCGCAAGAATTGCCGACGGGCTGATCTCGTCGAGCTTCAGACCATCGTCAGCATCCATCAGCTCGGCGACACCGGCTTCGCGACCGACGATCGCCGGCGTGCCGCAGGCCAGCGATTCGGCGATCACCAGGCCGAACGGCTCGTAGCGCGACGGCAGTATCGTCCAGTCGGCCGCGGCGTACAGCGCCGGCATGTCGTCGACATAGCCGAGCGGCGTGACTCTGGGCGGCAACTCCTTGCGCGCTGCACGGCCGGCGACCAGCAGGCGCGCGCGCGGCTCGCCGAGCTGCGCAAACGCATCGAGCAGCGGACCCAGGCCCTTGCGGGCGTGATCCATAGACGGAAACACGAAAGCGATGTCGTCCGCCTTCAGCCCGAGCGCCTGCCGAGCGACGGCACGCGCGCGGTCATCGCGCGGTGCGAAGCGCTGTTCGTCGACCGGCGGGTAGATCACCCGCAAGCGATCGATGGTGTCCGGATAGAACTCGCGGATCTGCGCCGCCAAGGTTGCGGAATGAGCGACGACGGTTTCCGCGCTGTCGAGCATCGCTCGCTCCAGTCGCGTTTCGCGGCGGTCGTGGGCGGAATCCGGCCGCTGCATTGCCGCGCAGAAACCGGGGTGCGTGCCGCCGTTGATCGCGATGTGATGACCCCGCGTGCGCGCCAGGGAAATCACCAGCGGATAGCGCTCGGTCAGTTCCAGCCGGGCGATGCGCGAAGCGAACACGCGGTTGCGGAACGCGCGCGGCAGCGGCAAGGGCAGCAGGCGATAGGCATTGGCGCCGAGGGCGCGCGCCCAGTCACCATCGACTTCGCGCGCCCAGACATCGACGGTGTCGCCGGCCGCGCGGAAGCCGCGCACCAGATCGGCGAGATAGGACTCCATGCCGCCGCCGCGGCGCAGGCTGTAGTGGACGAGGGCGACCTTCATGCCGGCAGCCGCAGCAGGTTCGCGATGCCGTCGAGCATCACCGGAATGCCGTTGGCGACCTTCATCTCGGCGAGCGTTTTTCGTAGCGTCTGTTCGCGTGCCGGATCACCGAGCAGCGCTTGTGCGGCAGCTACCAGGGAGTCGGTATCCGGCGCTGATTCCAGCACCCAGCCGGCATCGCGGTAAGCGGCGATCCGCCCTGGCTGATCAGTGCCGCCGAGAGCCGCGGCGACGCTGATCGCGCCGCAGGCCAGCGCCTGATCGAGGCTGTGACCGCCATTGGTGACCACCAGCCGCGCCTTGCGCATCAGGCCCATGAACGTGGCCTGCGGCACTTCGACGAGGCAATGCACCTGCGATTCGCCAGCTTTCGCCGTCGCCAGTGCAGCGTACAGCGGGCCGAGAATCATCAGGCAGGGCAGGCCGGACTGCGCCTGCAGTTGCTCGGCGGCTTCGAGGAAGATTTCCGCAACCGGCCGATCGCCGATCCGGTAGCCGCCACCGCCCGGCGAGAACAGCACGTAGTCCTGATCAAGCAGTGGTTGCACCGCAGCCGGGAGCGCTGCGAAATCAGGCGCAGCGTCGGAGAAGCAGGTATCGAACACGCGCCGCCGGGTGCGGCCGAGACGATCGAGCAGGCGCTGCAAGGGCGTGAATGGCGCGGCGGTGAGGTCTTCGCGCTGATGCCAGTGTTCGTCGAGCAGCCACAGCCAGTCGAGCCGGAACGCCTTGCGCCGGCCGCCGACCAGGCTGGTGACATAGGCGGTACGGATGCCGAGCCGGCGGCAGTGGCGCAGGGTCGGGCTGCGGCAGGCGGAGTCGAAGATCACCAGATCGGGCCGCAGGCGCTCGATGTGTTCGAGATCGAATGCGCCCTTGGTGGCTGCCTCGCCGTCATGGCAGAGGCTGGGGAACGGCGCATCGGTTCGGGTGCCCGGCCCGCCGGGCAGCAGGAATTCGATGCGCATCTGCGGCCAGCGCGCTTTCGTTGCCTGCGCCAGCAGCACGGCGCGCACGAACTCGCCGTAACCGCCTCGGCCATACGCGGGAACGAACAGGATGAAGGGCTGCGCGGACACGTCGGCGTTGACCGGAACGAAGGGGATTCGGGAACCGGGCTAGATTATCGCAGTACCGCCTGCCCTCCCGATTACCTTTGAATCCGCCCCAACGCATCCTCGTCATCTGCCTGCGCCGGCTCGGCGATGTGCTGCTGGCAACGCCGCTGATCCGCAGCCTGAAGCAGGCTTATCCGAATGCCGAGATCGACGCGCTGGTGTTCGCGCCGACTGCCGGCGTGCTCGCCGGCAATGCCGATCTGCACGCGGTGATCGCGATGCCGAAGAAGGGCCAGCTGACGCTGGTCCGGCAGCTGTGGCGGCGCTACGACCTGGCGGTGGCGGTGACCAATAGCGACCGTGCCCATTACGCCGCCTGGATCGCCAGCGACAAGCGCGCCGCCGTCGGTTCGCTGAACACGCGCTGGAAGCACTGGCTGCTGAAGACCATCGTCATCCACGATCCGGCGCGCCTGCACACCGTGGTGCAGAGTTTGCTGCTGGCCGATGCGCTCGGCATTCCCCGGGTGCCGGAGGTGGTGCCGCCCAGACCAGCCGATGACTCGGCACTGGATGCCGTGCTCGGATCGAACTGGCGCAATCGGCCTTACGTGGTGCTGCATCCGCAGCCGATGTACCGCTACAAGGCCTGGACCGACGACGGCTGGCGAGCGCTGATCCGCTGGCTGACCGCGCAGGGTTTGCGCGTCGTCATCAGCGGCGGGCCGGCCGAGCACGAACGGGCGGCGGTCAGCGCGCTGCTGGCCAAGCTCGACCTGCCGCTTGATCTGCCGAGTGACAGCGTCATCGATGTCTCCGGCCGCCTGCCGTTCGCCGCACTGACGCCGATGATCGAAGCCGCGCGCCTGTTCGTCGGCCCTGATACTTCGGTGACTCATCTCGCCGCCGCCTGCAATACGCCGACCCTGGCGCTGTTCGGGCCGTCGAGCCCGGTCACCTGGGGGCCGTGGCCGCCAGGCTGGGATGGCGAGGCCGATAGCCCGTGGCGGCTGGCGGTGCCGTTCCAGCGGATCGGCAACACTGGCATCCTGCAGGGCGATCACGGCCGCCAGATCGGCTGCATTCCCTGCCTGCAGGAAGGCTGCGAGCGACATCTGGCCAGCCCGTCGGATTGCCTCGATCGGATGACCGCAGCGCGAGTGATCGCTGCCGCCGCTCAGTTGCTGGGGTCGCGCGCGCCGGCGTAGCCGAGATGGCGCCAGGCTTCATAGACCGCCACGGCCACCGCGTTCGACAGGTTCAGGCTGCGCATGCCCGGCTGCTGCGGCAGATAGACGCGCCGCTCCGACGGCACCGATTCGATCAGGCTGTCCGGCAGGCCGCGTGACTCGGCGCCGAACAGCAGCACGTCGCCGGCTTGCCATGGCACCTGGTCGTAACGGGTGCTGCCCTTGGTGGTGAACACGAACCAGCGCGCACTGCCCGTAGCGGCACGCAGGGCGGCGATATCGTCATGCACCTGCATCGCGGCGTGCTCGTGATAATCGAGCCCGGCGCGGCGCAGCTTGGCGTGATCCAGGGTGAAGCCGAGTGGCCGCACCAGATGCAGCGCCGCGCCGCTGTTCGCGCACAAGCGGATGACGTTGCCGGTGTTCGGCGGAATTTCCGGCTCGATCAGCGCGACCTGGATCATCGCAGCGCCCCGGGCAGTCGCAGCCGATTGACACCACCTCCACCCCCGCCTAGGCTGCCTTTCTGCAATTTTTCAATCATTTCGAGAATGTCATGGCGATCGCTTCCCGCAGTCTGAGTGTGCTGGCTGGCGCCGTATTGTCGCTGGCGGCGGCCTCGGCGAGTGCCCAGAGTTCAAATGGGGGCAGTGGCACCAATGGCAGCGGCTATGAAGTCGACAACACCGGTGCGCCCTCGGGCATGGCAATGGCCGCCGATCTGCTGATCGCCCGACCGCTGGGCCTGGCCGCGACCTTGCTCGGCACGGCAGTGTTCGTCGTGTCGTTGCCGTTCCAGGCCCTGGCCGGCAACTTCGCCGATCCGGCCCAGTCGCTGGTCGTCGAACCGGCGACTTTCACGTTCACCCGCCCGCTGGGCCAAGGCGTGAACTGAGTCGGCGAAGCCGACTCATCCCGGCGAAAGCCGGAGTTTCAAATACCCGCCCCCTGATCTCGAGAGAGATCAGGGGGTTTTTCATTACCGCTCCAAACACGCCTCAGCGCAGCTTCTTGCCATCGGCATCGAGCACGCTGACCTCGCCGAGGTTGAGCTTGCGCACGCTGGCTTCGATCTTGGCAAGATCGCCGACCACGAACCAGGTCAGCGCTTCCGGCCTCACCAGTTGCTTCGCGGCCGCCGCCACCGCTTCCGGCGTCTGCTCGCTGATCAGGGCTGGCAGGCGGTTGTAGTAGTCGTCCGGCTGGCCGAGTTCGATGCTGCTGGCAAACGCGCCAGCCACCTGGCCTGCGGTCTCGAAGCTGCCAGGCAGCGCCAGCAGATCGGCACGCTTGGCAGCGTCCACTTCGGCGGCGGTCGGCGGATGCTTGCCGACCATTTCGCGCAGTTCCTTCTGCATCTCGACGATCGAATCCGCGGTGCGATTGCGCTCGACCGCCGCCTGAGCCAGGAACACCTGCGGGCCGCGTGTGCGGGTGACGCTGGAACTGGCGCCATAGCTCCAGTGCTTGTCCTCGCGCAGGTTCAGGTTCAGGCGCGAGATGAACTGGCCGCCGAGCACGGTGTTAGCAGTCGACATCGCTTCCTGACCGGAGGCCTGGCCGTCCGGCGCGATGTTCGCGGCGGCGACGATGCTCTGCGTGGCGCCCGGCTTGTCGAGCAGGAACACGCGCGGCTTGGCAGCGAGCGCGACCGCGGGGATTTGCTTGACCGGGGGCTTGATCGGCGGCTTCGCCTGCGGAGCCCGCCAGTCGCCGAAGCGGGCTTCGATCAGCGGCTGGATTTCCGCCAGCGAGGTATCGCCGACGATCAGCAAGGTGGCGTTGTCCGGCCGCACCCAGCGCTGATGGAAAGCGACCAGATCCTCGCGCGTGATGCCGGCGACCACGGCTTCCTCGCCACTGCCGGTGTAGGCGTAGGGATGCGTTTCGCCATAGATCTGCTTCGACAGCACCCGGCGCAGCAGACCGCCCGGCGAAGCCTTTTCCTGAACGATGGCCGATAGCAGATTCTGCTTGCCGCGCGCCAGATCGGCCGCCGGGAAGCTCGGCGCGCGGATGATCGAGGCGTACAGATCAAGCGCCGGGCCCAGGCTCGGCTTGATCGACGACAGGCTGACGATCGAAACCTCGCGGCTGGTCGAAGCACCGATCGAGATGCCGAGATCGGCCTGCTTGCGGGCGATCGCCAGCGCATCGAGCGAGCCGGTGCCTTCGTCGATCTGACCGAAAGTGAGCGCTGCCAGGCCGGACTTGCCGCCGTCGCCGGCGCCGAGATCGGCGGCGCGCCCGGCGTCGACGATCAGTGCCATCTCGACCAGCGGCACGCCGCGACGCTCGATCACCGCGAGCTTCAGGCCGTTGCTCAAGGTGGTGCGCACCAGCGGCGGCAGGGACAGCGCCGCCGAAGCCGCCGGCACCGGCAGCTTCGAGCGATCGACGGTCTCAGGCTTGGCCGCCTGATCGATGTTCTGCGGCAGCACTTCGAGCACTAGGCGGCCATCGCCGAGCCAGCGGCGCGCGGCATCGCGAATGTCGTTGGCGGTGGCCTCGCGTTCCCAGGCCAGCTCTTTCTTGTAGTGCGCCGGATCGTTGTGCATCAGCTCGTTGGCCGCCAGCAGCTGGCCCTTGGCGCCGACGCCATCGAAGGCCGGCAGCAGATCGGCATAGCGCTGAGTCTTGATCCGCTGCAGCTCGGCCTCGGTCGGGCCCTGGTCGATCAGGCGCTTGAGTTCCTCGCGGATTGCCGCTTCGATCGGTGCCAGGCTGGCACCGGGACGGGCGCTGGCAACGATCGAGAACTGGCCGGCGATTTCATCGCTGCTGACCGAGGCGCTGATCGCGGACGCGGTCTGGTCGCGGTAGACCAGCCGCTCGAACAGGCGGCCGGTCTTGCCACTGGCGAGCAGGTCCGAGAACAGGTCGAGCAGCACGGTGTCGCGCTCACCGTCACCGGGCAGATTCCACATCAGATACAGACGCGGCAGCGGCACGCGATCGTTGACCTCGATACGCTTCTCGCCACTCAGCGGCGCGACCCAGGCCTTGGCATGCAGCACCGGTTCGCCGGCCGGGATGGCGCCGAAGAACTGCTCGGCCTTGGCCTTCGCGGTGGCCACATCGATGTCGCCGGCGATCACCAGGGTCGCGTTGTTGGGGCCGTAGTAGCGCTTGAACCAGGCCTTGACGTCATCGAGCGTGGCCGCGTTGAGATCGGTTTCAGAGCCGATGGTCGTCCACGAATACGGGTGGCCGGGCGGGTAGCTCTGCTGCGACAGGATTTCGCGCAAGGAGCCATAAGGCTGGTTCTCGCCCTGGCGCTTCTCGTTGAGCACCACGCCGCGCTGCTCGTCGAGCTTGGCCTGGTCGATGGCGCCGAGCAGATGACCCATGCGATCGGATTCCAGGAACAGTGCCAGATCGAGTGCGGCCGTCGGCACGGTTTCGAAATAGTTGGTGCGATCGCGGTTGGTGCTGCCGTTGATGCCGGTCGCGCCGGCCGGCTCCAGCGCGCGGAAGAACTCGTCGTTGTAGTGCTCGGAGCCATTGAACATCAGGTGCTCGAACAGATGCGCGAAACCGTGGCGGCCCTCGGGTTCGTCCTTGGAACCGATGTGGTACCAGACGTTGACCGATACCAGCGGCGCCTTGTGATCCTCGTGAACGATCACCGTCAGGCCATTGGCCAGCTGGAACTTCTCGAACGGCACATCGATCGTCGGCAGACTGGCAGTGACCGATCTTGCATCGGCCTTGCCGGGCGCTGGCTTGGCCGGCGTCGCAGCTGTAGCGGTGCCGAGACCGAGGCAGAACGCCGCAGCCAGTGTGACAATGATGCGCATGGAGAACCCCGGATGATTGTTGTTCGAGAAAGGGCCTGCGAAGGCCGCAATCCAGGCAGCCGTCTGCGTGTCTGACCCATTGTCCATCGACTGCGTTCCCTTGGCGGCGGATGCCATCGCGCAGCGCCTGCCGGGCGCGCTCTGGTGCGCCTCACCGAACAGCGACGAGCGCCCCGATCCAGCTGATCTGGCACTGATCGTGATCCACAACATCTCGCTGCCACCGGACAGCTACGACGCGCATCCGGACGCACCCGAGGGAAGCCCCCCCAAAAGTTATATCGACGATCTTTTCCTGAACCGGCTAGACCCGGCCGCGCACCCGTACTTCGCATCCATCGCCGGGCTGCAGGTGTCCGCCCATCTGTGCATTTTCCGCGACGGCCGCATCCATCAATACGCGGCCTTCGACCGTCGCGCCTGGCACGCCGGCGCGAGCACCTGGCAGGGCCGTTCGCGCTGCAATGATTTTTCGATCGGTATCGAGCTGGAAGGCAGCGATACGCGGCCATTCACCGATGCGCAGTACACGGCGCTGATCGACACCATCCGCTGGCTGCAGACGCGCTATCCGCAACTGCCACGCGAAGCGATCACCGGCCACAGCGATATCGCCCCGGGGCGCAAGACCGATCCCGGTCCGCACTTCGACTGGCCACGGCTGCGCACCGCACTGGGGATCGCAACGCCATGACCTTGCTCGCGCTGCTGCTGGCCCTGGGTCTGGAACGTCTGCTGTCGACGCACCGCGATGGCGGCAGCGTCTCGGCGCTGCTCGAGCAATTGTGGCCGCAGCTGCCGGGCTTCCTGCGCCAGCAGTCGTTCGCGCCCTGGCTGCTGGCGCTCGGCCTGGCCGCGCTGACCGGCTGGCTGTATGCCCAGGTTCACACCCTGCTCGCCGAACTGCTGTTTTCGACCACCGCACTGCTGGTCTGCCTCGGCCCCCGCGATCTTGCCGAGGACGTGCAGCGGCTTCGTGCCGCCCGCGCTGCTGGCGACGCCGCGACAGTTGCTCGCCTGACCCGCCTGCTGCATCACGGCCCGACGCCAGATGCCGATCACCGCTCGCTGCTCGGCGCGCTGTTCATCCAGTCGCACGAGCGGCGCTTCGGCACCTGCCTGTGGTTCATCGTCGCCGGGCCAGCGGGCGCGGTGCTGTATCGCGTTGCCAGCCGGATCGGCACGGTCATGGAATCACCCGGCGCGCAACGTCAGGCGGCGCTGCTGCACGGCCTGCTCGCCTGGGTTCCGGCACGCCTGACGGCGCTGCTGTTTGGCCTCGCCGGCAGCATGGACGATGCGCTGGAAGCGTTGAAACGGGTGCACGCCGAGCCACCGTCACCCGATCAGGCCGGCTGGCAGCGGCGCACCTGGAATCTGCTCGCCGAAGCCGCCAATGCCTCGCTGGACTGGGAAGACGCGCCGGGCAGCGGGCCGATGATCGCCTCCTCGCTCGATGCCACCCTTGCCGAGGTGTTGCGCATGGAAACCCGCGCGACCTTGATCCTGCTGGCGCTGGCGGCTGTGTTTTCGGCTGGCGTCTGGGTCGCCTGATGCGCAGCCATCTCAAGTTCTTCCTGCTGCTGGCCGTGGCGCTGACCATGCCGGCCGCAAGCGCCGAAGCGCCAGCACAACGCGTCGCCACCCTGGCGCCCCATCTGGCCGAACTGGTTTGCGCGGCGGGTGGCTGTGCGCGGCTGGTCGCGGTGTCCGAGTACAGCAACTATCCGGCTTCGGTGACCCAGCTGCCGCAGCTCGGCGGCGCCTGGAGCATCAATCTCGAAGCGGTGCTCGCGCAGCGGCCGGATCTGGTCATCGCCTGGGCCGACGGCACGCCGCCGGATCAGGTCGCGCGCCTGCAGAAGCTGGGCCTGCGCGTGGTCTGGCTGCGGGCCAACACGCTGGACAGCATCGGTGCGGCGCTGGAAACGGTCGGCGGCTGGCTCGGCACACAGCAAGCAGCGGCCGCCGCGGCGAACGACTATCGCCAACGTCTGGCCGGCCTGCGCGCGCAGCATCGCGACGAGCCCGCGATCCGCGCCGTGTATCAGATCGAAACCTCGCCGGCCTACACGATCAGCGCGGCCAGCCCGATCTCGGAAGTGATGAGCCTGTGTGGCGGCGTCAACGTGTTCGCCGCGTTGCCGACGATCTCGGCCGCCATCGGTCAGGAAGCGATGCTCGCCGCCGCGCCGGAGGTAGTGCTCTACGGCCGCGAGGAAAGTGCCGCGGCGATCCGCGCCTACTGGGCGCGGCTGGGCAGCGCGCCGGTGGCCAGGGCCGGCAATCTCTACGCGATCGATCCTGATCTGCTGGGCCGCGCCAGCCCGCGCATGCTCGACGGCGTGATCGCCGTCTGCGCCGCCTTCGATCAGGCGCGCAGCCGGCTCGCGGAAATCAGGCAGCGATCGAAGGCGTCGGGCGCGGCGGCGCACTGAACAGCAGGGTGGCGATCGCGCCGCCATCGCTGCGGTTGTCGAGCTTCAGCTGCCAGCCGTGGCGCCGTGCCATCGCCCGCGCCACATAGAGGCCGATGCCGGTACCGCCGTCACGGCCGCGGAAGTGCGGCTCGAAGACCAGCGGCAACTCGTGATCGGGAATACCGGGGCCGTTGTCGATCACCCGCAGCGCCTGCTGGTCCAGCTCGATGATCACTTCGCCATCTGGCCCGGCCGCACGCACGGCGTTGCGCAGCAGGTTCGAGAAGATCACGTGAATGCTGCCGGCAGCGGCGGTCAGCAGGGTCGGCTGCATGCGCCAGACCAGCTTGGTCGAGCCGGCGTCCATTTCCGCCCATTCGGGCAGCAGCCGTTCCAGATCGAGATTCCAGGCGCGCGGCGATTCGCGCAGCCGGGACAGGGCCAGCAGCGCGTCGAGATCTTCCTGGGCCTGGGCGACCGCGCGCTGGATGCGCGCCAGCGCGCGCGACGGATCGGCCGGCCGCGCTTCCAGCAGTTCGGCCGCGCCACGGATCACCGCCAGCGGCGTGCGCAGTTCATGGCTGGCGGCCGCCGCGAACGCCTGCTCGCGCTCGATCAGCGCATCGAGTTCGGCCATGTAGCCGTTCAGTGCATCGGCGATCACGTCGAGTTCCGGATCGTCCTCGGGCTTGAGGCGGGCGCTGCCGTTTTCCGGATCGAGACCTCGAATCTGCGCCACCAGCTTGGCCAGCGGTGACAGCGCTTCATCGGCCACCCGGCGCGCGCCCCAGATCGCCAGCAGGCTGACCAGCGCCAGACCGAAGCCGAACGAGCCGACCAGGCGCTGATCGCGCGCTTCCAGCGGCGAGATGTCGTGCATCAGGTAGACGCGATCGTCCGGTGCCAGATCGCGAATCAGGATCTGGAACGAATTGCCGCTGATCTTCACATCGCGATGCCAGCCGGTATTGAGCTTGCGCAGCGGCGGCGGCACGCTGCCGCCCCAGGCCGGGCGGTAGTAAAGCAGCGCCGGTTCGAGATCGTCGCTGTTGTCGACGATGTCGCGGGTGCTGGATTGCGCGCCGATCCGGATCAGGTAGTCGAGCTCGCGTTCCATCAGCGTTTCAACGCTGCCGCGTTCGATCCAGCGCTCGGTGACCCAGACGAAGGTGCTGAGGATGATCGCCGCCGCTACCGTCAGCGCGATCAGCGCACCAGTCAGGCGCCGCCGCAGATGGCCGGAGGAAACCTCGGCCCTGGTCGCCATCGCGGACTCCGGAACGTCAGGCAGGATCAGTCGTCGCCGAGGTCGGCCAGACGGTAGCCACTACCGTGGATGGTGTGCAGCAGCTTCTTCGGCCAGGGCTTGTCGATGGCGACCCGCAGCGCGTAGATGTGGGCGCGCAGCACATCGCCTTCGGGCGGTGCATCGCCCCACAGGCGGCGTTCCAGTTCCTCGCGGGTGACCACGCGATGGGTGTCGCGCATCAGCAGTTCCAGCAGCTTGCGCAGTGCCGGCGTCAGGCTGATGGTTTCGCCGCCGCGGCGGGCGATCAGGGTATCGAGGTCGAATTCGAGATCGCCGAGGGTCAGCACGCGGTCGAGGCCGGCCGCCGTCGCTCGGCGATGCAGCGCTTCGAGCCGGGCCAGCAGTTCGACCATCGCGAACGGCTTGACCAGATAGTCGTCGGCACCGGCACGCAGGCCTTCGACGCGATCGTTGACGGTATCCATCGCAGTCAGCATCAGCAGCGGGACATGGCGGCTGCTCGAGGCACGCAGACGGCGGCAGACGCTGGCGCCATCGAGGCCGGGCAGCAGGCGATCGAGAACGATGGCGTCGAAACGCTGGGCCTGGGCCAGACGCAGGCCGCTGGGGCCGTCGGCGGCAAAATCGACACTGTGGCCGTGGTTGCCGAGGAAATCGCCTAGGTTGGCGGCCAGGTCCGGGTGGTCTTCAACAAGCAGCACGTGCATGGTCGATCTCAGGTTGGGTTAACCCCAATTTATCAAGCCCATGCGAATGAAATGTCATTGTCGACCGCCGGTGACGAATTCGGACGCTCGAATGACCCTCAGATTTCGGTCGATTCCGCCGGTTCCGGCACCGGTGCCACCCAGCGGGCCACCAGGATGCCCAGCTCGTATAGCAGGTAAGCCGGCACCGCGAGCATGATCTGCGACAGCACGTCCGGCGGCGTCAGTACCGCCGCCGCGATGAACACGCCGACCAGCACGTAATCGCGCCTGGCGGCGAGCTGGGCCGGGGTCACGAAGCCGGTCAGCACCATCAACACGATCGCCACCGGCATCTCGAACACGAAGCCGAAGGCGAGGAACAGCTTGAGCACGAAGTCCAGGTACTTCGAGACGTCGGTCATCACCGCGACACCTTCCGGTGCCGAGGTGACGAAGAACTTGAACACCGTCGGCAGCACCAGGTAGTACGCGAACGCCACGCCGGCATAGAACAGCAAGGTGCTGCTGGCCAGCATCGGCATGATCAGCCGGCGTTCGTTGCGGTACAGGCCGGGCGCCACGAACAGCCAGATCTGGTACAGGATCCACGGCAGCGCCAGCGCGAAGGCGACGACGGCGGCGAGCTTGAACGGCGTCAGGAATGGCGCGGCGACTTCGGTGGCGATCATGCTGCTGCCGGCGGGCAGCAGCTTCATCATCGGCGTGGCCAGGAAGTGATAGAGCTTGCCAGCGAAGAACAGCAGCGGCAGCAGCACGATGATGAAGCCGAACATGGCGCGGACCACACAGGTCCGCAGCTCCATCAGATGAGCGAGCAGTGGTTGTTCGGGTGCTGATTCCGGCTCAGACATGCTTGTCTGGCGTCTTCGATTCGCTGAACGACGGAACATCGGCAGCCCGCGGCGCCGGCGCCGGGGTGTGCGTCACCGGCGTTTCGCTGTGCGTCGGCGTGGCATCGGCCGCCGGCAGCGAATCGCTCATCGCATTGCGGCCCTGCTCGGCAGCGCCGTGAAACTCGCGCTTCATCGCCGTCGATTCCTCGTCGAAGATGCGCCGGGCATCCATCATCTGCTGCTTGAGATCGGAGGCATGCGATTCGCGATCCAGCTCGGCGCTCAAGTTGCGCATGTAAGCCTTGGCCTGACCCGTCCAGCGGCCAATGCCACGCGCAACCCGCGGCAGCTTTTCCGGGCCGAGCACGACCAGGGCCACGAGGAAGCACAGCAGCAGCTCGGAAAAGCTGATGTCGAGCATGGCGCGCGGGTTATCGGCGGCGGGTCAGGGGGTGATCGAGACGATCAGACCTTTTCGTCGTGCTTGTCACCGGTGTGCTGCGGCGGGGGTGGCGGCGGAACGATCTCCGCGCGCAGCGCTTCGGCGTTCTTCTGACCTTCGGCCTCGCCTTCCTTGACCGCGGACTTGAAATTCTTCACCGCAGCGCCGAGATCGCCGCCGGCACCGCGCAGCTTCTTGGTGCCGAACACGAGGATGACGATGCCCAGCACGATCAACCAGTGCCAAATGCTGAAACTGCCCATGGTGTGCTCCTGATTCGGGTGCGGCCGAAAGGCCGGTTATGACGGGCTGCGCGACGCCTTTTCATCGTGTCCGGACCGACCGGTCCGGCGCGCCAGCTCATCGGTCAAGGCCGAGAGCGGTACATCATACGCGGCCAACAAGACCATGACGTGAAACCACAAATCGGCCACTTCATGAACCATCTTTACGCGTTCAAGTGCCCCGCCGGATGCACAATCTTTTGCGGCGATGATCGTTTCCGCCGCTTCTTCGCCGATCTTCTTGAGGATCGCGTCGGTGCCCTTGGCATACAGGCTGGCGACATAGCTTTGCGCCGGATCGCCGCCCTTGCGCGATTGCAGGGTTGCGTACAGCGCCTCGAGCACGTTGGCTGACGGCACCGCGGTCAGGCCCGGATTGCCACTGATATCGCCGCTCATATCGTGAACGCGAGCGGCGCCGGGCTGCGCACGGTGACGCCGTGGCGGGTCAGGTACTGCTTGGCTTCGCCGACCGTGTGCTGGCCGGAGTGGAAGATGCTGGCCGCGAGCACCGCATCGGCGCCGCCGAGGCTCAGGCCCTGCTCCAGATGTTCCAGTGAGCCGACGCCGCCGCTGGCAATGACCGGCACCGGCACGGCATCGGTGATCGCGCGCAGCAGTTCGTTGTCGTAACCGGACTTGGTGCCGTCGCGGTCCATGCTGGTGACCAGCAGTTCGCCAGCGCCCTTGGCCACCATCAGCGCAGACCATTCGATGGCGTCGAGCCCGGTCGCCTTGCGGCCGCCGTGGGTGAATATTTCCCAGCGCGGCGGCTGGCCTTTCTTCGACACCCGCTTGGCGTCGATGGCGACGACGATGCACTGGACGCCGTAGCGATCGCTGGCTTCGGTGACGAAATCCGGCCGCAGCACCGCCGAGGTGTTGATCGACACCTTGTCGGCACCCGCAGAGAGCAGCGCGCGAACGTCCGCGCAAGTGCGCACGCCACCGCCGACGGTCAGCGGAATGAAGATCGCCGACGCCACGGCTTCGACGGTCTTGAACAGGGTCGGACGATCGTCGCTCGATGCGGTGATGTCGAGGAACACCAGTTCGTCGGCGCCTTGCGCGTCGTAGCGGCGAGCGACTTCGACGGGGTCACCGGCGTCGCGCAGGTCCTCGAACTTCACGCCTTTGACCACGCGGCCGGCGTTGATGTCGAGACAGGGGATGACGCGCTTGGCAAGCATTCTGGGAGACCGCCGGGGATGAACTACTGGACTGCCTTCAGGCAATCCTTGAACTGCAGGCCGCCCTCGTACAGTGCGCGGCCGATGACGGCACCGATGACGCCGTCTTCCTCGATCGACTTCAGCAGATGCAGATCTTCGATCGTCGACACGCCGCCGGAGGCGATGATGTCGGTCTTCACCGCCCGGGCGAGATCGCGGGTGGCCTCGACGTTGAAGCCGGCCATCATGCCGTCGCGGCCGATGTCGGTATAGACGATCGCTTCGACACCGTCATGCTCACACTGCTTGGCCATGTCGATGACGCCATGCGCCGACAGCTTCGACCAGCCGTCGACGGCGACGCGGCCGTCCTTGGCATCGATGCCGACGATGATGTGGCGCGGGTATTCCAGGCACAGATCGCGCAGGAAATGCGGCGCGTTGACCGCCTTGGTGCCGATGATGATGTAGCTGACGCCGGCATTCAGATAGGCCTGCACGGTGTCCTCGTCGCGAACGCCGCCGCCGGCTTGCACCGGTACGTTGCCGCAGACCTTGGCGATCCGCTCGATCACCTTGAGGTTCACCGGCGTGCCTTTCAGCGCGCCGTCCAGATCGACGACGTGGATGCGGCTCGCACCTTCGTCGACCCAGCGCTGGGCAACCTCGGCCGGATCGTTGGAAAACACCGTGACGTCGTCCATCCGGCCCTGGCGCAGGCGGACGCACTGGCCATTCTTCAGGTCAATCGCAGGAATCAGCAGCATGGGGAGCAGTCGGCGGGTTGCCCGGAGGCGAGGTCTTGAAGGTTCGGACGCGACGCCTCGAAGGGCAACGTCAGGCTTTGATGATTGATCGAAACTGTGCCGCAAAGCCTGGAGCTAGGCAAGGCGACCCCAATCAGGCGGTGGGGCTCAGCGGCTTTCACCGTTCCAGTGCGCGAAGTTGCCGAGCAGCCGCAAACCGACTGACTGGCTCTTCTCCGGGTGAAACTGGAAGCCGACGATATTGTCGCGGGCCACTGCCGAAGCGAACACCTTGGTGTACTCGCTGCTGCCAAGCACATGCTCGGCATGCACCGGTGCGGCGTGATAGCTGTGCACGAAATAGAACCAGCTGTCTTCCGGCACGCCGGCCCAGACGGCATGCGGCCGGGTCTGGCGAACGCGGTTCCAGCCCATGTGCGGCACCTTGAGCCGTTCGACGGCATCGCGCGGCGGATCGGTAAAACGGATCACGTCGCCCGGAATCAGGCCCAGCGCCGGCACACCGCCATTCTCCTCGCTGCGATCGAGCAGCACCTGCATGCCCAGACAGATGCCGAGCAGCGGCCGCTTGCGCGAGGCTTCGACGACCAGCTGGTTCAGTTCCAGACGGCGCAGCTCGTTCATCGCCGCCTTGACGCCACCGACGCCGGGCAGCACCAGGCGATCGCAGGCGATCAACTCCTCCGGGTCATAGCTGATGACGATCCGCTGATTACCGGCCACCCGCTCCAGCGCCTTGCCGAGCGAATGCAGATTGCCCATGCCGTAATCGATGACGCCGATCTTTTCCATCAGGACGGAGAACGCAACAGACGAACGGGAGGGGAACAGCAGGGAGCGGACATCGTGGAATTCGGCAGGCTCGGGGCTTTAAAGCACGCCCTTGGTCGACGGCATCGCGCCATTGGCGCGGGGATCGAACTCCACGGCCATGCGCAGCGCGCGGCCGAACGCCTTGAAGATGGTTTCGGCGACGTGATGCGCGTTGCGAGCGCGCAGGCAGTCGACGTGCAGGCTCACCTTGGCGTGGTTGACGAAGCCCTGGAAGAACTCCCGGAACAGGTCGACATCGAACTCGCCGATGCGCGCGCGCGGGAACTCGACGAACCATTCCAGGCCCGGACGGCCGGAGCAGTCGAGCACGACTCGCGACAGCGCTTCATCGAGCGGCACATAGGCATGGCCGTAGCGAACGATGCCGCGCTTGTCGCCGATCGCCTTGTCGAAGGCCTGGCCGAGACAGATGCCGATGTCTTCGACGGTGTGGTGATGGTCGATGTGGACATCGCCCTTGGCTTCGATGACGAGATCGACCAGCCCGTGGCGCGCGACTTGTTCGAGCATGTGCTCGAGAAAGTGGATGCCGGTATCGAACTGGATCTTGCCGGAACCGTCGAGATTGATCTCGACGCCGATCTGGGTCTCGCGGGTATCGCGGCGAACACTGGCAACGCGGGCAGACATCGTCAAAACCATCACGGGAAAAGGCGCGAAAGGATACACCCCGGCGGCAAATGCGTGCCAACGGCGACGCTGGCCGCCCTGATGCTGACTTTGACATCAAGCCGTGTTGTCATCCGCCACCACTTTCCCATCGCTCGAAGGAGCCGCACCGATGACGTCGAAACTCGCCCTGCCCTGTCTCGTGGCCGCCCTGAGTCTGGCCGCCGGCTGCACCCAGGAAACCCAGAACCAGATCAGCCGCAGCATCCAGAACTGGACCGGCACCAACGGCGTGCTCGAGGTCTATGCCGGCGACAAGGTCGTGCGCCGCTTCATCGGCATCGACAAGCTGACCACCGCCAGCGGCACGGGCACCGGCGAAGTCCGCGCCTATCGCTACGGCTACGGCGTGCTCGACGAGAACCTGAACTTCCAGAAGGACCCGGACGAGAAGAAGGTGTACTTCGAGATCAGCGATTACTCGACCAACTACCTGTTCTTCGAGAACCCGCATTGATGCAGGGATTGCATGCGCTGATCGTCGGCGGCAGCCGCGGCATCGGCCTGGCGCTGGTCGAAGCGCTGCTGGCCGATCCGCAATGGGCTTGTGTGACCGCGGCTTCGCGTTCGGCCATCGAAACCGCTGAACTGACCGCGCTGAAAACTGAACACGGCGAACGCCTGCAAACCCTCGCGCTCGATGTCGGCAGCGAGGCGAGCGTCGAGCAGGCCGCGACCGCGCTGCGCGCCCGTCATCCCGCGCTGCACCTGCTGATCAACACCGCCGGCCTGCTGCATGGCGAAGGCCTGTCACCGGAGCGTCGGCTGGCCGACGTGCAGTCGGAACAACTGCTGCGCAGCTACGCGATCAACGCCGTCGGGCCGATCCTGGTCGCCAGGCATTTCCAGCCGCTGCTGAGCCACGATGCGCGCGCGGTGCTGGCGACGCTGTCAGCCAGAGTCGGCTCGATCGGCGACAACCGCCTCGGCGGCTGGTACGCCTACCGCGCCGCGAAAGCCGCGCAGAACCAGCTGATGCACACCGCCGCGATCGAACTAGCCCGCCGCTCGCCGAAGCTGATCTGCGTGTCGCTGCATCCGGGTACGGTCGAAACCGGGCTGTCAGCACCGTTTCGCGGCAATGTCTCGGCCGACAAGCTATTCCCCCCGGCGTTCGCTGCCGAGCGCCTGCTCGCCGTGATCGCCGGCTTGAGCCGGGAATCAAGCGGCCGCTTCTACGCCTGGGACGGCCGCGAAGTCCCTTGGTAGGGCCTTGGTAGACAGCCTTAAGCGATCAGCCCACCAATGATCGCGCCGATCAGGCGCGCGCCGGCATCGAGAAACGCCAGGAACAGGCCGCCGAGGCCCGCCAGCACACCGATCGCGACCATGCCGGTCAGCATCGTGCCGAGCGTTGCGAACAGGACGCCGACCAGCAGCGAGGACACCAGCCAGGCGATCAGCGCATTGCCGATGCCGCCGGACACCTTGCCGCCCACCAGCCCGCCGATGAAGCCACCGATACCCGGCAACCAGAACAGCAGCACCGGGATGACGATCATCCAGACGCCGCCCCATAAGACGCTGCCTCGGTCGCCGTTCAAACCACTGTTCGTTGCGCTCATCGTCAGTCTCCAAATCCGAATGATCAGCTTCTACAGTGCCGGCTTCGGCAGGGAAATCAAGCCTCGCTGAAGACTTCGGTCATCGCGGCTTCACGACCGGTCAGCCCGATTCCGATACCATCTGCGCTCATTTTTCTTCCACCGGTACCCGTCATGCAGATCGCAGACCGCTGCGTTGCCTACTTCCACTACACGCTGACCAATTCGGCCGGCGAAGTGATCGACTCCTCCGAAGGGCGCGACCCGCTGCCTTATCTGCACGGCAAGGGCAACATTGTGCCGGGCCTGGAAAAGCAGTTGGTCGGCAAGAAAGTGGGCGACAAGCTCAACGTCGTCGTCAGCCCGGAAGAAGGCTACGGCGCGCATAACCCGTCCCTGATCCAGAAAGTGCCGAAGGCGGCGTTCCAGGGCGTCGACAACCTCGAGCCGGGCATGCAGTTCCAGGCCGAAAGCAACATGGGCCCGGTCAGCGTCGTGATCACCGCGATCGACGGCGATGAAGTGACCGTCGACGGCAACCATCCGCTGGCCGGCGAAACCCTGAACTTCGCCGTGGAAATCACCGAAGTGCGCGAAGCCAGCGTCGAAGAAGTCCTGCACGGCCACGTGCATGGCGCCGGTGGTCATCACCACTGAGCGGCCTGTAGTTAAACAGGAGCCCGCGTCACCTCAGCTGGTGACGCGGGCTTTTTTGCGGGCCGTCAGCGTGGCGTACTTCCGGGAGTTGCCGCAACGGCGCTCGGGACAGCGGCCGATGTACCGATGTACTGCTCGAGAAACGCGAAGATCTTCGTGTACTGCTCGATACGGTTGTGCGTGTCGACAAAACCGTGGCCTTCACCATCCTTCACCAGCCACTCGTACGGGTGCTTGCGCTTGATCAGTTCGGCACGCAGGGCCTTGGCCTGCGACACCGGCGTGCGCTCATCGTCCTTGCCATGGATGATGAATACCGGAGCCTTCAGACGATCGAGGTGGCTGATCGGTGATTGCGCGATCTGCTCCTCTCGCGTGCTGCCAATCGCCTCGTCAAGGTACTCGAGCCCGGGCTTGGTGTCGGCGATGTCGGATTCCTTCTTCAGTAGTTGCAGATCGTAGACACCGGCCGCGGCAATCACGCAGCGGTAAAGCTCGGGCTCGCGGATCGCACTCATGACCGCCGCGTAGCCACCGTAGCTGGTGCCGTAGATGCAGATGCGCTGCTGATCAGCAAAACCCTGGCCGATCGACCAGCGCACGGCGTCGGTGATGTCGTCGATCATGGTCGTGCCCCAGGCTTTCTTGCCGGCATCGATGAACCCTGTGCCATAGCCTTCGGAGCCCCGGAAGTTCACCTGCAACACCGCGTAGCCGCGGCTCGCCAACAACTGCGCTTCGCGATCGAAAGCCCATTTGTCGCGTATTCCGAACGGCCCGCCATGCGGGTTCACGACCAGCGGCAGATTCTTTGGCTCCCGGCCATGCGGCAACGTCAGATAGCCCCATAACGGGGTGCCATCACGTGACTTCAGGCTGAACGGCCGGCGCTCGCCCATCAGCTCCGGATCAAGCCATTCGCCGACCGCGGCGAAATAATCCGCCTTCTTCGACGCCGGGTGGAACAGGTAGTAGTCGCCTGGCGAGCGGTCATCGTAAACATAGAGCAGCGCCACCGAGCCATCACGGCTGACCGAAGACGGTACGACCTGCTTGCCCGGGAACGCAGCCAGCAACTCCCGCTGCAGGGCGCGATGCGGATGGTCGTTGTCGAGAAAACGGACCTCCGGACGCCCCGCCGAGAACACGGCAGCGATCGGCGTGCGATTGCGATCAAAGGACCGGTAGACGTTGAACAGATCGGCGTTCGGATCGCAGGCCAGCGCGCGGCGTTCCTGGGTTTCCAGCACGTGCTCGACGAGGCAGGTGGTCGGGCCGAAGTCATAAGCTTCCTCGAACACCGAACGACCATCGGCCGAAAACACCAGCGGCACAGGCGGATGCTCGCCTTCGATTTCCAGAGGCTGCCACGCCTGGTTATCGTCGGCCCGCTGCCAGGTCTTGGTCTTGAAAGTGTTGCGTCTCGTCACCGCGTAGCGAACCTGTCCCTTGCCATCGAGCAGGAAGTGCGTCTGGCTACCAGGCTCGGGCGATCTGGCGATCTCGGTCAACACGCTGGTATTGACGTTGAGCCGCATGATCAGATCCGGCTGCCGATCGCTGCTCACCCACTTGCGGGTCTGGATCGCGACGTGTTCGGGGTCGTCGAACAGCGGATCAACGAGAAACGCCCGGCCGTAGTAGAACTGCTTGCGCAAGGCCCGTGCGCCCTCCGTGTTGCGGAAGCCGGCACCGCCGTAGACCACCTTGAAATTGCTGCCGTCGACATCGACTTTCGCCAATTCTCCGGTCGCGACCGCTGGCTCGTCCGCCGCAAAATTCACGCCGAGCGACACCAGCAACTGACGATCGCCGATCCAGTCGAAATCGACGATGTGGTTCCCCGACGGCAGCTTCAGATGCCCGACTTGCTGGCGGTCAGCGACACGCAGCATGGCGAGCACGGAGTTGTATGCCTTGGGGATCACAAACGCGATGTAGCGTCCGTCCGGAGACAGCTCCGGCGAGCGGAACGCATTCGGGCGAACAAAGGCTTCGATCGGAATGGCCGCAGGTTCAGACGCTGGCGCCGTTGCGGTCGCATCTTCAGCCCGCAACGCGGCAGGCAGCACAAGCGCCAGCAGCAGCAGGCGGCTGGCAACATCCCGCAATCCAACCGAGCGCATCACGGTGGGGTGCCGATAGGCCGCGCGAGGAACGCCAGCACCGCGCTTGCGACCATTCGCGGCCTCGGAACATGGCAACGCATCGCGAGTTCTCCTGTCGATTTCAGAATGCAATGATTTCCGCGCGATCCTTGGCGATTCGCGCCCGAATGGTCACATCAATAGCGCTTAGCCTATGAACGTCCATCGCGTTCTCTGTGATGCTGTTCGCACTTGCCCCGTCCCGAACCCCAGGAGCCCCTGAAAATGATCCACCAGCTTCTTCGCTGCCTTGCTGCCGCGACCTTCATTGCCGCGAACATCGCGTCCGCTGCTCCGGCGACGCTTGCTGACGCGATCGCCGCGCCAAGTCGTACTCCGGAATTCGTGCAACGCGACCGTTATCGCCATCCGCTGGAAACGCTGAGCTTCTTCGGCCTGCGCGCGGACATGACCGTCGTCGAGATCTGGCCGGGTACCGGCTGGTACACGGAAATCCTGGCGCCCTATCTGCGCGACTCGGGCCAGTATTACGCGGCAACGCCTGCCGCCAGTCTGCCCAACGCCAGTGACGGCACCAAGAAGGGTGTCGCCAGCTTCCGCGACAAGCTCGCCGCCAAGCCGGACGCCTACGACAAGGTCCATCTCAGCGAATTCAAGCCACCGGAGCGAGTCGAGATCGCCCCGCAGAGCACTGCCGATCTGGTGCTGACCTTCCGCAACGTCCACAACTGGATGGCAGCTGAATACGAGGCCGATGCCTTCAAGGCGTTCTACGCGGCGCTGAAGCCGGGCGGCGTGCTCGGCGTCGTCGAACACCGCGCCCCGGCCGGGCAGTCGCGCGAGGAATCGAAGAAGAACGGCTATGTCACCGAGGCCTATATCAAGGCGCTGGCTTTCGGCGCCGGCTTCGAGTTCGCCGGCTCCTCGCCGGTCAACGACAACCCGCGCGACACCAAGGACTACCCGGAAGGCGTCTGGACCCTGCCGCCGGTGCTGCGCCTGAAAGACGTCGACCGCGACAAGTACCTCGCGATCGGCGAATCGGACCGGATGACCTTGAAGTTCGTGAAACCGAAAGTCTCGCGCTGAGGAATCATGGGGCTGGCGCCGCGGCCAGCGTGCGGTCGAAGAAGGCGATCAGCCGGGTCAGGAACAGGGTCCGGTTCTCCGGCTTGAAGATGCCATGGCCTTCTCCTTCAAACGCCAGCCACTCGTGCGGGTGGTCTGCCTCCTTCAGAGCCCTGCGCAGCGCCTTGGCCTGGCTGAACGGCACTCTCTGGTCGACATCGCCGTGGGCGATGAACACCGGCGCCTTCAATAGTTCGATGTAAGAGGACGGGGAGGCTGCGCGCAAACCTTCATCGGTGGCGCCAATGAAGTCGTCGATGTAGTTGCGGCCACTTCGGCGCCCCGAAACATCGCTGTCGGCCTTCCAGGTCAGCAGGTCGGAAACCCCGGCGAACGTGGCGATTGCGCGGAACAGATTCGGCTCCCGGATGCCACTCATCAGCGCCGCGTAGCCCCCATAGCTGGCTCCGTAAATGCCGACCCGTGCCGGATCGGCGTAGCCCTGCTCGATTGCCCAATGGGTGCCATCGGCCAGATCATCGATCATGGTCGTTGCCCAACCACGTTTGCCGGCCGCGACAAACGCCCTGCCGTAGCCGCCAGAACCCCGGAAATTGATCTGCAGCACCGCGTAGCCGCGCGCAGCCATGGCGGCAGGATCGGGATCGAATCCCCAGCCATCTTCAACATCGAACGGTCCGCCATGCGGGTTGACGATCAGTGGCAGTTGCTTGGCCTCCAAACCGCTGGGCAGCGTCAAGTAACCGCGAATCCGCTGTCCATCCCGCGCCTTGAATTCGATCGGCCGGCGTTCCGGCATCGCGGCGGGGTCCAGCCAGGCACTGCGGCCAACGAGATAGTCGGCCTTCAAGGTCGCCGTCTCAAACAGATAGTAATCGCCAGGATTGCGATCGCCGTCGACCAGCACGATCGCCTTGCTGCCGTCGCGCGTGGTCGAACTGAGCCGGACATGCTGGCCCGGAAACGCTTTCAGCAACTCCGCCAGCTTGGCCCGCGAGGGGTTATCGGTCGCGAGCAGGCGAACGTCCTGGCGGCCATCCTGGAAGCGGGCCGCAACTGGTTCATTGCTGTCAAAGGACAGGATGACGTCGATCAGATCTGATCCATCGTCGCAGGCCAGCGGCTTGCGGGCGCCATCGTCGAGTTGCAGTTCGATGAGGCAGTTGTAATTACCGCCTTCGTTGGAGGTCAGAAAAACGCGTTGGCCGTTGTTCGACAGAAACAGCGGCACCGTGTAGCTACCGGCTGGAACCGGCAACTCTGCCCACTGAGGCTGTTCGGGCGTCCGTGAGTAGGAGCGCGACACGTTGCGCTCGTCCAAACCCGTGGCATAGCGTACGAAGCCATCGTCGTCGGCGACGAAGCGCACGTCGCCATTCATAGGCGCAGCCAGTCCTGGGCCGAGTTTGCCGTCGAGCACACTCATTCGGTAGGCGGCAGTCCTGCCTGAGTCCGCATTGACTGCGAAAGTCTTTGCCTGGATGAGGATGTGCTCCGGGTCGTTCGGCAGGCTGCGGATCGGGATGCCGAAGCCGTTCGTCGCGCGCCCCTCTTTTCCGAGTCGCGAGCCCAGAGCCCTGGTACCCGAGGGCAGACCGCCGCGGAATCCGAACAGGTACTGCATGTTCGAGCCATCCGCGTTGAAGGCAATCATTTCGCCAGTGGGAATCGGACTTTCACGACTGCCAAAGTTCTCGGCAAGGCTGATCACCAGACGGTTGCCACTGGCCCACAGATAGTCGGTAACCGAGCGATCCTCGCCAACGCTCTGCTTGAGGATCAATTTTTTCTGGAGCAGATCGAAGACGGCGACGCCGCGTCCTTTGCCTATCGGAACGGTCAGCGCGACGTAATGCCCATCCGGCGAAATCGAAGCATCGTCGTAGGAGTCATTGCGGGCGAAGTCGGCGATCGGCACTTCGGCGTTCGCAACCAGGGGCTGCGCGCACAGCACCAGCAGCCAAGCCATCAGCAGACGGATCATCGCGAACCTCTTGCGGGGGGAAACGACGACGGCCCCTTACCGGCATCGCACCGCCGCGCAGTCTGTCGCCAAGGCGGCAAACTGCCAAGCAGGCGTTCGCGGCGCCAAACCTCGCACCGTGAAACGCCTCACAGTTCCTACGGCTCAGTCCTCGGCTCTTGAGCCCGACTGGAGGACGTCTAGTCCTCAGGCTCGTAAGCCAAGTTCGGCGCCAGCCACTTCTCCGCTTCCTGCAGGGTCCAGCCCTTGCGCGTGGCGTAGTCGTGGACCTGATCCTTCTGGATTCGGCCGACGATGAAATACTGCGATTCCGGGTTGGCGAAGTACCAGCCGCTGACCGCTGCCGCCGGCCACATCGCATAGCTCTCGGTCAGGGAAATGCCGGTGTTCGCTTCGGCATCGAGCAGCTGCCACAGCGTGCCTTTCTCGGTGTGCTCCGGGCAGGCGGGATAACCGGGTGCGGGACGGATGCCGCGATATTTCTCGTCGATCAATGACGCATTGTCGAGTTGCTCGTCGGCGGCATAGCCCCAGAATTCGCGGCGCACGCGCTGGTGCAGACGCTCGGCGAAGGCTTCGGCCAAGCGATCGGCCAGGGACTCGAGCAGGATCGCGTTGTAGTCGTCGTTGTCCTTCTTGAACTGCGCGACCCGTTCGTGACAACCGATGCCGGTGGTCACCGCGAAGCCGCCCACCCAGTCGTGCACGCCACTGGTCTTCGGTGCGATGTAGTCGCCGAGACAGCGGTTCGGCACGCCGGCGCGGTGCTCGCTCTGCTGGCGCAGATTGCGCAGCGTATGGATCACCGTGTTGCGTGATTCGTCGGCGTAGACCTCGATGTCGTCGCCGATGCTCGCCGCCGGAAACAGGCCGATGACGCCGTTAGCAATCAGCCATTTTTCGGCAATGATCGTGTCCAGCATCGCGTTGGCGTCAGCGAACAGCTTGCGCGCCGTTTCACCGCTCGCCGGATTGTTGAGAATGTCCGGATAGCGGCCCTTCAGTTCCCAGGAGATGAAGAACGGCTGCCAGTCGATGTACTCGCGCAGCTCGGCGATCGGGTAATCGCGCAGCAGCTTGATGTGCTGCGCCGTCGTCGCCGTGCCGGCTTCGCGGGCGCTGATGTGCTGCTCATGCTGGGCAAGCAGGCGCGGCTTGATCGGCCGGAAGGTCGTCCAATCCAGCGGGCTGGCGTTGGCGCGCGCATTGGCGAGCGACAGATATTTCTGGTCGCGATCCTTGTTTGCGTGGCGCTCGCGGATCGCCGCGTATTCCTTGTTGGTTTCCAGCATCAACGCTGCGCGCTGCGTCTCGTCGAGCAAGGCAGACGCCACCGGCACCGAGCGCGAAGCATCCTTCACCCAGACGATCGGCCCCTTGTAGGCCGGCTGGATCTTCACCGCCGTATGCGCGCGTGACGTGGTCGCGCCGCCGATCAACAGCGGCAAGGTGAAGCCCTGGCGCTGCATCTCCTTACCGAGATGAACCATCTCGTCGAGGCTCGGCGTGATCAGGCCGCTGAGGCCGATGATGTCGACCTTGTGCTCGCGCGCGGCATCGAGAATCTTCTGCGCCGGCACCATCACGCCGAGGTCGATGACCTCGTAGTTATTGCACTGGAGCACGACGCCGACGATGTTCTTGCCGATGTCGTGGACATCGCCCTTGACCGTCGCCATCAGGATCTTGCCCTTGGCCTGTGCCACGTCGCCGGGCTTCTTCTCGGCCTCGATGTACGGGATCAGCCAGGCCACAGCCTTCTTCATCACGCGGGCCGATTTCACCACCTGCGGCAGGAACATCTTGCCGGCGCCGAACAGATCGCCGACCACGTTCATGCCGCTCATCAGCGGGCCTTCGATGACCTCGATCGGCCGGCCGCCACGGGCGAAAATCTCCTGGCGCAGTTCCTCGGTATCGGCTTCGACGAAAGCATCGATGCCTTTCACCAGCGCATGGGTGATGCGCTCGCCGGCCGGCAGCGAACGCCAGGCTTCGTCGGCCACTTCGACCTTGCTGCCATCACCCTTGAAGCGCGGCGCAATCTCGACCAAAGCTTCGGTGCCATCGGTGCCGGGCTTGCGATTGAGGATCACGTCCTCGATGCGCTCGCGCAGTTCCGGATCGATCTCCGAATAGATCACCAGCGAGCCGGCATTGACGATACCCATGTCCATGCCCGCCTTGATGGCGTGGTACAGGAACACGGCGTGAATCGCTTCGCGCACCGGGTTGTTGCCGCGGAACGAGAACGACACGTTGGAAACGCCGCCGGAGATGTGCGCACCGGGCAGGTTCTGGCGTATCCAGCGCGCGGCTTCGATGAAATCGACGCCGTAGTTGTTGTGCGCTTCGATGCCGGTCGCGACCGCAAACACGTTGGGGTCGAAGATGATGTCTTCCGGCGGGAAGCCGACTTCGTCGACGAGGATGCGATAAGCCTTCTCGCAGATCGTCTTGCGCCGCTCCAGGGTGTCGGCCTGGCCTTGTTCATCGAAAGCCATGACAACGACCGCCGCGCCATAACGGCGGCACAGCTTGGCCTGCTCGATGAATTTCTCGGTGCCTTCCTTCATCGAAATCGAGTTGACGATCGGCTTGCCTTGCACGCATTGCAGGCCAGCCTCGATCACTTCCCATTTCGAGGAATCGATCATCACCGGCACCCGCGAAATGTCCGGCTCGGAAGCGATCAGATTCAGGAAGCGCACCATCGCGGCCTTGCCGTCGATCATGCCCTCGTCCATGTTGACGTCGATGATCTGCGCGCCGGCTTCCACCTGCTGGCGCGCCACGGCCACGGCCGCCGTGTAGTCGCCGGCCTTGATCAGGTCGCGGAACTTGGCCGAGCCGGTGATGTTGGTGCGCTCGCCGATGTTGACGAAGCCCAGGGCGTCGTCGATGGTCAGCGGTTCGAGACCCGCGAGGCGACAGGCCATCGCCGGTTTGCCCGGCACTCTCGGCGGCTTGCCGGCGACGAACTTGGCGATGCTGCCGATATGCCCCGGCGAAGTGCCGCAGCAACCGCCGACGATGTTGACCAATCCGCTGTCAGCAAACTCGGCAATGATCGCGGCAGTTTCATCCGGCGTTTCGTCGTACTCACCAAACGCGTTCGGCAAGCCGGCGTTCGGATAGCAGCTGACATAGCAGTTGGCGATCCGCGACAACTCGGCGATGTACGGCCGCATGTCCTTGCCGCCGAGCGCGCAGTTGAGGCCGATCGCAAACGGCCGCGCATGGCTCAGCGAATTCCAGAATGCTTCGGTGACCTGGCCGGAAAGCGTGCGGCCGGAAGCATCGGTGATCGTGCCGCTGATGATCACTGGCAGCTTGTAGCCGCGCTCCTCGAACACCTGCTCGACCGCGAACACCGCAGCTTTCGCGTTCAAGGTGTCGAAGATTGTCTCGATCATGATGATGTGCGCGCCGCCATCGATCAGGCCGCGTGTGCACTCCGCGTAGGCCGTGACCAGCTTCGCGTAAGTGACGTTGCGGGCGCCGGGATCGTTGACGTCCGGTGAGATCGACGCGGTGCGATTGGTCGGCCCGAGCGTGCCGGCGACGTAGCGCGGCTTGTCCGGTGTGGAGGCGAGATCGGTCTCGATGCGGGCGATGCGCGCCGCCTCGAAATTCAGCTCGTAGGCCAATTCCTCCATGTGGTAATCCGCCAACGAGATCGTCTGCGAATTGAAGGTGTTGGTTTCGAGAATGTCCGCGCCTGCCTGCAGATACTTGCGGTGAATCTCGCGGACGATCTGCGGCTGGGTCAGCACCAGCAGATCGTTGTTGCCCTTCAGATCATGCGGCCATTCCTTGAAGCGCTCGCCGCGGTAGTCGGCCTCGCTCAACTTGTAGCCCTGGATCATCGTGCCCATCGCGCCATCGATGATCAGGATCCGCTTGGCCGCAATCGCATCCAGTTCGGCTGCGAGGGCGGCGGGGTCGAAGGACAGCGGGGCATCAAGCATTGCAGGCATCCATGTGAACGCAGTGATTGTATCCTTCCATGCGGATAGGCAGATATGTTGTGCCTGTGTATCGCACTGGCGGAGCCATTCCGATCCTGATGCCGGCCGTTGACAAGTACAGTCAATTTGCTCACCATTTATTAACCGAACGGTTTATTAATGACCGACGCAAGTGCGAGGAGCAACACCATGTCGACGATGACCGCATCCCCAGCAGACTGGAAGGACAAGAAACGCTATCTCTGGCTGCTCGGCGTGTTCGTCATGGGCCTGCCGATCTACGGCTACGGGCTCGTGCAGTGGACTGGGCTGTCGGTTTTCTGGTGGCTGACGCCGATCGTCGTCTACTCGGTGATCCCGTTCCTCGACCACGTGATCGGCGAGGACAACGAGAATCCGCCGGATGCCGCGATGATCCCGCTGAATGCCGATCGCTATTACCGCTGGGCAGTCGCCGCGGCCATTCCGGTGCAGTACGCGACCTTCATCTGGGGCACCTGGATGGCAATGTCCGGCGGCCTCCGCTGGTACGAACTGCTCGGCCTGTTCATTTCGCTGGGCATGGCTTCTGGCCTGTCGATCAATGTCGCCCACGAACTCGGCCATCAGACCTCGAAGATCGAGCGCTGGCTGGCCAAGATCGCGCTGGCGCCAGTCGCCTACGGGCACTTCTATGTCGAGCACAACCGCGGCCATCACGTGCGCGTGGCGACGCCGGAAGATCCGGCCACCTCGCGCTTCGGCGAAACCTTTTACGAGTTCCTGCCGCGCAGCGTGATCGGCTCGGTCGCCTCGGCCTGGGAACTCGAGAAGACCCGGCTCGCGAAGCAGGGCAAGAGCGTCTGGTCGCTCGGCAACGACAACCTGCAGGCCTGGGGCCTGACCGTGCTGCTGTACGGCGCGATGGTCGCCTGGCTCGGCTGGCTGGCGCTGCCATTCATGCTGTTCCAGGGGCTGTTCGGCGGCGCGCTGTTGGAGGTCGTCAACTATCTGGAGCACTACGGCCTGAAGCGCGAAAGGAAGGCCGACGGCAGCTACGAGCGTTGCCAGCCGCATCATTCCTGGAACTCGAATCACCTGGCGACCAATGTGCTGCTGTATCACTTGCAGCGCCATTCCGATCACCACGCCTACCCGACGCGCTCATTCCAGACGCTGCGCAATTTCGACAATCTGCCACGCCTGCCGAACGGTTACGCCGGCATGATTCTCCTCGCCTATGTGCCGCCGCTGTGGTTCCGGGTGATGAACCCGAAAGTGGTCGCCCACTTCAATGGCGACATGACGCGGGCGAACATCAAACCCTCGATCCGCGACCGGGTGTTGGCGCAGTACCGCAGCGTCACCGCATAATCGCGACCGGCGCGCTGACCGCGCGCGCTCATGACAGAGCGGTGTCGCAGCAGATCGGACTCATTCCGGCCTGCGTTGCGCCGCTTTCATTAATCCAATCTGATGGGGTTCGCAATGAAGAAGTGGCGTTGTCTGGTCTGTGATTTCGTCTACGACGAGGCCAAGGGCGTGCCGGATGAAGGCATCAAGCCGGGGACGCGCTGGGAAGACGTGCCGGAAGACTGGACCTGCCCGGACTGCGGCGCCGGCAAGGCTGACTTCCAGATGGTCGAGGTCGACTGAAGTTTGTCCTGCCGCGTCGTTCGGACTCGATCAACGATGATCGTCCGGCCGGCGCGGCAACCGCTGTATTCGTGAGGCGCCCGTCGCGCCGCGAACTTTCATCTTCAATCGGCAGTCCATCGTTCGGCGCAACACCGCTCACGATCCCGGATGCCAATGACCCGTTTGCTGCGCTTTTCCCTGCTTACCGCGCTGCTGCTGGCGCTGGCGGGCTGCAGCACCGGGCTCAGGCTCGCCTACCAGAACCTCGATCGCCTGGCGCTGTGGACGCTCGACGATTACGTGAGCTTGGACAAGGCACAGAAAGCTGCCTTCCGCCGCGAGTTCGGCACGCTCCAGAGCTGGCATCGCAGCACCCAGCTGCCCTTGTATTCGGCTGACCTGCGCAGCCTCGCCGCCGCGTTCGAGCAGGATCCGGCGCCGCGTGAAGCACTGGAACGCGCGATGAGCCAGATCGAGGCGCATGGCGAGCGGCTCTGGCAACAGGCGCAGCCGGCGACGGCGGGCTTGCTCGCCTCGCTGCGCGACGAGCAGATCGACGAGTTCAGCAAGCGCACGCGCGAACGGATCGACGATGAGGAAGCCGACCGTGCCGACGAGAAGCCCACCGAGCGCCGCAAGCGCTGGCTGCGCGAACAGCGCGAAAATCTGGAACGCTGGACCGGCCGCCTGAACGACCGGCAGAAGCAATTGCTCGAAGCGGGCTGGGAGCGCCGCGTACCGAGCCTGCTGAGCCCGGAACAGCGCAAGGCGCAGCGCCTGGCCACCTTCAAAGAATTCGTGACCGTGCTCGCCACGCGCCACGAGCCCGGATTGATCGACCGGCTGAACGCCAACGGCGACGAGCGCGAACAGGAACGCAGCGCTCGCGATTCGGCGCGTGATCGCAGCTTGCTGATCGAACTGCTGCAAGCCTGCGATGCGCCGCAACGCCAACATGTGCGCGAGCGCGTGCTCGAACTCGCCGACGATTTCGACGCACTGACCCAATCGACCAAGCCCGCCAAATCCGCCGCCGCGTCCATCCCGCAGCCCGCCGCGTAAGGCGGACATGTCCTTTCATCTCTTCTTCGCCAGCTTGCTGGTCGCCGTCTTCATGCCGGCCGCCCTCGCCGCGTCCGATCCCTACGTGCCGACCGACGATGCCGAGGTACTCGAGCACGTTGCCACCGCACGGGCCGAAGCCGACAACGTGCGGGCACTGAATGTCCAGCGGCGCGCACTCGCCGCCCATCCGGACGATCTTCCGGCCGCCGTCGCCTACGCCCGACGCGCGATCGAACTGGGCCGCGCAACAGCGGATCCGCGCTACCACGGGCAGGCCGAATCGGCGCTGAAACCCTGGCTGGCACTGGCCGAGCCGCCGCCGGTCGTGCGTCTGCTGCGCGCCACCTTGCGCCAGCAGCGTCATGACTTCAGCGGTGCGCTGAGCGACCTCGATCAGCTGATCGTCCGCGACAACGGCAACGCCCAGGCGCGGCTGACGCGGGCGACGATCCTGACGGTGCAAGGCCGTCCGGCCGATGCGCTCGCAGACTGCAATGCGCTGATCGCAGCCCATGGCGACCTGATTGCCGCAGCCACCTGCATCGCCAGCGTGCGCAGCCTCGATGGCCACGCAAGCGCGGCAATCGAGGTGCTCAATGCGACGCTCGCCGAATCGGCCGCCGCGCCGGCTGGCGAGCGACTGTGGGCGCTGACCGCACTCGCGGAGATCGAAGCCCGGCAAGGCCGTGACGCCGAAGCCGGCAAACACTTCGAAGCCGCCATCGCCTTGCTGCGCGCCAGCGGCGAACACGATCCCTATCTGCTGACCGCCTATGCCGATTACCTGCTCGCAGCGGGCCGCGCCGCCGAGGCGCGCGAGCTGACCAAGGACTCTCGGCAGATCGACAATCTGCTGCTGCGTCTGGCACTGGCCCAGGCCGCGCTCGGTGATCCCGGACTCGTCGACAGCCTGGCGCAGCTCGATGCCCGCTTCACCGAAGCCGGACTGCGCGGCGGATCGGTGCATCTGCGCGAGGAAGCGCTGTACGCGCTCAAGCTGCAGCACGATGCGGCGCGCGCCGTCACACTCGCCACTCTGAACTGGCAGACCCAGCGCGAGCCGGCCGATGCCCGGCTGCTGCTCGAAGCGAGTCTCGCGGCTGCAAAGCCGGCTGCCGCGCAGCCAGCGCTGGCCTGGCTACAGCAGACCGGCATCGAAGACCCGGCGCTGCACAAGCTCGCGGACCAGCTGCATGCAGGAGCCAGCCGATGAACTGCGCGATTCGCAGCCTCGTCGGGCTGATGCTGCTGCTCGGCATCATCGGCAGCGCCGAAGCGCACAAGGCCAGCGACAGCTTCCTGCGGCTGAATGTCGATGGCAGCACGGTCAACGGCCGCTGGGACATCGCGCTGCGCGATCTCGATTTCGCGATCGGGCTCGATCGCGATGCCGATGGCGCAATCACCTGGGGCGAAGTGCGCAAGGCTGAAGCGGCGATCGACGCCTACGCGCTGAGCCGGCTGAAACTCAGCAGCGACAACCGGCCCTGCACCCTCGAGGCAACGCCCGGCCTGCAGATCGCCGAGCACAGCGATGGCCGTTACGCGGTGCTGAGCCTGAAGGCCGCGTGCCCGCAGACGCCGGCCAAGCTGGGCATCGCTTATTCGCTGCTGTTCGATATCGACGCCCAGCATCGCGGCCTGCTCAATCTGTCACTCGCCGGCCAGACCCAGACCGGCGTGTTCGGGCCGGATCGCGGTACGCAGAGTTTCGAGTCCGGCCGGCCGGCCGATGTCTTCCGCACCTATCTGGTCGAAGGCCTGTGGCATGTCTGGACCGGCGCCGATCACATGCTGTTTCTGGCCGGCCTGTTCCTGCCAGCGGTATTGCGCCGCCGTGCCGGGGGCTGGCAGCCGGCCGAGCGTCTGAGCACCGCGCTGCGCGATACCGCAGCGTTGGTCACCGCGTTCACGCTGGCCCATGCAACCACCCTGGCGCTGGCCGCCAGCGGCGCATTCAGCCCGCCGTCACGAGTCGTCGAATCCCTGGTCGCAGCCTCGGTGCTGTTCGCCGGGCTGAACAATCTGCTGCCGATGGTCCATCGCCGGCTGTGGCTGCTGGCGGGTTTCTTCGGCCTGATCCATGGCGCGGCGATTGCCGGCGCGCTGCTCGAACTCGGCTTGCCGACCTCTGGCCGGGTCTGGGCGCTGCTGGCGTTCAATCTCGGCGTCGAGTTCGCCCAGCTGGGCTTGATTGCGGTGGTCGTGCCGCTGTGTTTCGCCGGCCGGAACTCAGCCTTGTTCCGCAACGCGGTGCTGGTGCCGGGCTCGATCCTGGTCGCCATCGCCGGCCTGGCCTGGCTGCTGCAGCGGGCCTTAGGCCTGCCGATTCCGATGCCGTTCTGAAGCCATCCGGCAACACAAAAAAAGAACCCCGCCAGGGGCGGGGCTCAAGACTTACAGCGGGGGTTCAGTGAGTTGCGGCTTGGTCAGACCAGCAGGCCGTTGTAGAGGGTCGGCGTCTCGTCGGACGGGTCGATATCCAGCACGTTGATGTCGAACGGCAACGCGGTTTCGCTGGTCTGGGCGAAAGCGTCGTTGACGACGGCGGCGAGCGCCGGGCCGGTCGGGCCATCGGGTGCCGGTGCGTCGCCGTTGCCACCACCATTACAGGCGGCAAGCACGGCACTGGCTAGCAACAGGACTAGCAGGGACTTCTTCATCGTTCGTCTCCTATGCCGGCTCAGCCCGCGGGCGATGGGTTGATGACGCCGTTGCTGCCGTTCGGCGCGCCGCCGAGTGGCGTCTTCAGGTACGGAAAGGTGACGTCGAACTGCGAAGCGTCCTGCAGCGCGCCATCGGTGTAGACCTGATAGGCACCCTCGGGCGTGCGGTTCGGATTGGCGGTGCCGAGCAGGAAGCCTTCGACCACCGACAGTTCGATGTCGACGACGTCATCACCCGGACGACGGCCGTTCGGGAAGCCGGCCGGATCGCAGCCCGGATTGGTCAGCACCAGTTCACCGGTCGGCGTGAAGCACAGCGCGGCGCCGACATTGACCTGGGCAGCCGCCGGAGTCGCAGCGATCGCCGTGTTCAGACGGAGCATTTCGGAGGCGACCACACCGGCCGGCTGATTGACGTTGGCAACGCCGGTCAGGAACGCGGCGACGATGTCGTTGCGCGGCACCGGCGGCACATTGGCTGCAGCGCCGAACAGCACGTTGAGCAGCACCGGCAGCGTCGGGTTGGTGACGTAGGCAGCGAACTGACCATCGTTCTTCGGCTCGGACGCGTTGAACTTGTCCTTGTCATCGATGCCGATCACCACTTCATTGACCAGCGGCGAACCGAGGCGCGAAACCTGGGTCCAGGCGCCACCGGACACTTCCGGTCCGAAGGTGCGCGGGCTCGGGCCGGTGGCGGTGACCGGGCCCTGCGGCGCCGGGTTCAGCACTCGGGCCTGACGCAGGCTGGACGTGGTCCAGGCACCGATGATCGGCTGCGCGGTGGAAGCCGTCAGGCAGCTGGTCGGCACTTCCAGTGCCAGGGTGGTGACGTTCTTGTAGGCGGTGGCGCTGCCTTTCGAATCACGCGGCGTGACGCTGGCCAGCGGCACCAGGTTGACCAGATCGAACACTTCACCAAGGTTGACCGCGAAGCCTTCCTTGCGCTGGCCGACGAACATCCGGCCCGGCGTCGCGCAGCTCGGAATGTTGACCGTGTAGATGTACTGGTTGGCGTAGGCCGCGTAATCCGGAATCGACTTGCTGCCGATGTTGTCGACCGGCTTGGTGAACGTGGTGCCGCCGCCGGTGGCATTGGTCACCGGCTGCACGTTGGCGCCGCGGCGCGGGCCGCGAACCAGGCTGACCGTGTAGGTCTCGCTGCGGTTCAGGGTCGGCACGTTGCCGGTCGGCGGCAGGTTGATCAGCGGAATCGACAGATTGCTGGCGGCGCCGGTCGGCACGGCAAGCTTGTTGAAGGTGTTGGTGAAGCGGAACTGGAAGGTCAGGTCTTCGACCGCATCGGCGTTGTTGTCGATATGGATCTCGTACAGGGCCTGCGGGTTCAGCGCGAAGTAGTTCGGGCCGCCGTAGGAATCCTGCAGAGGGTTGTAGTTGGCGATCAAGGTGACGAAGCCGCTGCGGCCGGCCTCGTAGCTGTTGAACATGTAGAAATCGGTGCCATCGACGCTGGGATTCTGCGCGATGAACGGGGCTTCACGGTGGCTGGACGCCTGGGCCGTCAGGCTGGCGGCGACAGCCGCGAGCGCGAGCGGAATTGCTTTCCTCATGAACATGTTGATCTCCGATGTCGTTATGGTTGTGGCGGGCAACGGTCCGGTCGTGTTCGACCATGCTCTTGGCCTTACTCGCCGTCATCGGCATCGGATGCAGCCGCTGTGTGATTGCCTACCCCATCGGCTAGACTTCGCACCGCCGAAGCCCGAAAACCCCGGGAACTTCGGCTTTTTCGTGCATATCACGTCTGCAATCGAGGATTGTCCATGCCGGTGAAAATTGCCGTGCTGAAGGAAACACGCGCCAACGAGCGCCGGGTAGCGCTGGTTCCCGCCGTCGCCGACAAGCTGACCAAGCTCGGCGCCGAACTGCATATGCAGTCTTCTGCCGGCGATGCCGTGAAGCTGCCGGATGCCGCGTTCAAGAACGTCGCATTCGCGGTCAACCCGCAGGGTCTGGTGTCGGACGCCGACATCGTGCTGGCCGTGCAGCCGCCGAGCGTCGAAACCGTCAACGCCATGAAGGAGGGCGCGATCCTGCTGTCCTTCGTCTATGCCCACAAGGAAGTCGAGCTGGTCAAGGCGCTGCGCGACAAGAAGATCACCTGCTTCGCGATGGAACTGGTGCCGCGCATCACCCGCGCGCAGTCGATGGACGCGCTGTCGTCCCAGGCCGCGCTTGCCGGCTACTACGGCGCGCTGATGGGCGCCACCAGCATCGCCCGCATGATGCCGATGACCACCTTCGCCACCGGCTCGATCAAGCCCGGCACGGTGCTGGTGATGGGCGTCGGCGTCGCCGGCCTGTCGGCCATCGCCACCTCGCGCCGCATCGGCGCCAAGGTCGAAGGCTATGACGTGCGTCCGGAGGTGAAGGAGCAGGTCGAATCGCTCGGCGCCAAGTTCATCGACACCGGTGTCGACGCCCGCGGCACCGGCGGCTACGCCCGCGAGCTGACCGACGACGAGAAGGCGAAGATCGCCGCCGTCGTCACCAAGCACATCCAGGCTGCCGACATCATCATCACCACCGCCGCGATCCCGGGCCGTCCGAGCCCGAAGCTGATCTCGAAGGCGCAGGTCGATGGCATGAAGGCCGGCAGCGTGATCATCGATCTCGCGGCGGAAGGCGGCGGCAACACCGAGTACACGGTGCCCGGCGAAACCACCACGGTGGGCCAGGTGACCATCGTCGCGCCGCTGAACGTGCCCAGCCTGCTCGGCGAACACGCCAGCGAGCTGTACGCGAAGAACCAGTACAACCTGATGGAACTGTTCCTCAAGGAACAGGCGATCGCGCTGGACTGGAACGACGAGATCATCGCCAAGAGCTGCCTGACGCATGCCGGCGAGATCAAGAACGAAGCGGCAAAGAAAGCTGTCGAGGGCTAAACCATGCTGACCGGATTCATCGCGCTGTACATCTTCATGCTCGCCGCCTTCACCGGCTACGAGATCATCGGCCGCGTGCCGTCGATCCTGCACACGCCGCTGATGTCGGGCTCGAACTTCGTGCACGGCATCGTCGTCGTCGGCGCGCTGTTCGCGTTGCTCAACGCCACGTCGGTGACTGAACAGGTGATCGGCTTCGTCGGCGTGCTGCTCGGCGCCGGCAACGCCGCCGGCGGTTACGTGGTGACCGAACGGATGCTGCAGATGTTCAAGTCCTCGGACAAGAAGAAGGCTTAAGACCGACATGACCGCTCAACTCATCATCGACGCCAGCTTCCTGGCTGCCGCGTCTGTGCAGACGCGAGGCACCCGGCGAGGGACCCGCGCGGCTTCTGGCGCGGGAGCGACGGCAAGCCGAGTCGGCTGCTGAACAGGAACAGGGAACACTAAGAAAATGAATCCATCACTTATCATCGACGCGAGCTTTCTGGCTGCCGCGTTCCTGTTCATCTACGGCCTGAAGCGCATGTCCTCGCCGGTCACGGCGGCCTCGGGCATTCGCGTCGCCGGCCTCGGCATGCTGGTCGCCGTACTCGCCAGCTTCCTGTACGTGTTCAACGTCAACGAAGCGGCCAAGCCGCATCTGATGGTCAACGCCGCGCTCGGCGCCGTGGCACTCGCCATCGGCCTCGGCTGGGCCTGGACCAGCGGCAAGAAGGTCGAGATGACCGCGATGCCGCAGATGGTCGCGCTCTACAACGGCATGGGCGGTGGCGCTGCTGCCGCGATCGGCGCGGTCGAATTGTTCCGCACCTCGGCCGAGCACACGCTGATTCCGCTGGTGGTCACCATCATCGGTTCGCTGATCGGCGCGATCTCGCTGTCCGGCTCGGTGATCGCCTGGGCCAAGCTCGATGGCCGCATCAACGGCGTCTGGCGCTTCACCGGCCTGCAGGTGATGAACGGCACGTTCTTCGTCGCCACCCTGGCGCTCGGCCTGTACATCGCCTTCGGTGCCCACGGCCATGCGCCGGTGTGGATGACCGCTTCGTTCTTCGTCCTGGCGCTGATCTTCGGCGTGCTGATGACGATGCCGATCGGCGGCGCCGACATGCCCGTGGTGATCTCGCTGTACAACGCCTTCACCGGCCTCGCGGTCGGCTTCGAAGGCTTCGTGCTGCAGAACCCCGCGCTGATGATCGCCGGCATGGTGGTCGGCTCGGCCGGCACCCTGCTGACCCTGCTGATGGCCAAGGCGATGAACCGTTCGGTGTCGAACGTGATCTTCTCCAACTTCGGCGCCACCGGCAACGAAGAGCAGGGCGAGATCAAGGGCTCGATGAAGCCGGTCGATGCGGGCGATGCCGGCATCAACATGCGCTACTCGTCGAAGATCATCATCGCCCCGGGCTACGGCCTGGCGGTGGCGCAGGCGCAGCACAAGCTCTACGAGTTCGTGAAGCTCTGCCAGGACGCCGGTGTCGACGTGAAGTTCGCCATCCATCCGGTAGCCGGCCGCATGCCCGGCCACATGAACGTGCTGCTCGCCGAAGCCGGCGTGCCGTACGACATCATCTACGACATGGAAGACATCAACGGCGAGTTCAAGGAAGCCGACGTGGCGATCGTCATCGGCGCCAACGACACCGTGAACCCGGCCGCCCGCACCAACAAGAGCAGCCCGATCTACGGCATGCCGATCCTCAACGTGGACCACGCCAAGCAGGTCTACGTGGTCAAGCGCGGCCAGGGCAAGGGCTACTCGGGTGTCGAGAACGAACTGTTCTTCGCCGACAACACCAACATGGTCTACGGCGACGCCCAGAAGGTGCTGGTGCAGATGATCCAGGCGGTGAAGTCGCTGGATGGCGGCGGTCACTAAACCGCCATTGCTGCATCAAGAAAGCCGCCTTAGGGCGGCTTTTTTGTGACCTGCGCCCGGCGGCAAGCGGACAGTCGGGAAATCGTCGGAATTCGGTCAGGACTTGGCGGAGGTCGGCCACCACCATCGTCACCTTGATCCGAAGCCGGAGTTGGCCGATGTCCCGCACCCTGAAGTTGTTCTCCCCGAAACTGGCGCTGCCGATCCTGATGCTCGCGGCACTCGCAGGCTGCGATGGTGGCGGCTCGAACCGGGCGCCGCTGGAAGAACCGCCCCCGCCAACGGTGCCGCCGGTCCCAACGGCAGCAGCGGCACGTGTCGAGATCGTCCAGACCGGCCTGCTGTTCGCCGCAGCTGGCCAGACCCGGCAACTCGAAGCGCGCGTTCTCGACGCGGCCGGCAATGCCATCCCGCTGCCGGTGAGCTGGAGTTCGTCCGATACCGGCGCCATCGCGGTAAG
The DNA here is from genome assembly GCF_000420645.1 of Nevskia ramosa DSM 11499. NCBI lineage: Bacteria > Pseudomonadati > Pseudomonadota > Gammaproteobacteria > Nevskiales > Nevskiaceae > Nevskia > Nevskia ramosa. Next base: position 316,337 of record NZ_ATVI01000006.1, read on the forward strand.
CGCCGGGGGCCTGGCCACGGCGAGCGGTCGCGGCGGCTCGACCCAGATCGTCGCTGCCGTCGGCGCCGTCCGCTCGGTGCCGCTGCTCGCCGTGGTCACCGAGCTGGCGCCGGGCACGCTGGTGATTGCCGATGAACAGGTCATCACGCCACCGGCAGAGATCAATCCCGATTCCACGCCGAGCTTCGACAACACCTACAGCGTCGTCGTCGCCGGCATCGCGGCGCCCACGGTCGGCACGCTGGTCATCGGCAACGGCTCGCAGCCGATCGCCGGCCGGGTGGTCGGCACCGAGGCCGCGGCTGGTGGTGTACGCCTGACCCTGCAACTGGCACCGGCCACCGAGCTGCTGCCGAATCTGGACATCGATCAGGTATTCGATCTGAGCCAGGTGGAACCCGAAATCGCGCCGGAAATCGCCAGCGCCTATGACATCCGGCGCGATGGCGACACCCTGCACTTCACCGCGAAGGCCGCGGACGCCAGCCGACCGGCCGGCACTTCGCGGCGGGCGGCATCGCAAACGGCAAAGCCGCGCGCGCGGCCATCCGTGGTCGGGACGCCGATCGGCACGCGCGCCTTCGAACAGGGTTGCGAAACCGATTTCGAGGCCGAGAATCCGCCGATCTCGATGACCGCCCAGCCCGCGTTCAGCGTGTCGCTGAAGCCGGCGCTGGACCTGCTGTACACGCCTAACCGCGGGCTGGAGCACCTGCTGCTGACCGCGACGCCGACCTTCACCTTCAACGTCCAGGCCAAGCTCACCGCCGCTTTCGAAGGCAAGATCAGCTGCAAGGCCGAGCTGTTCAACATCCCGTTGCCGATCGGTGGGCCACTGTCCTTGATCGTCGGCGGCATGGTGCCGGTCGGCGTCGGCGTCGAAGCCGGCGGCAAGCTGACCGTCGCCGATGTCACGGTCGGCACCAGCAGCGCCGTCGGCACCGAGCTGGAGTTCGGCCTCGCCTGCAACTTCGGCGTCTGTGATTTCCAGCGCTCGTTCGGCGAGTTCACGGTCACCAACACGCCGACCCTGGTGCTGCGCACACTGGAAAGCCTGCGCGTGGAGCCGAAGCTCGAAGTCTTCGGTTATGCCGAGGTCGCGATCGGCAACCGCTTCTTCAAGTCGCTGCGCTTCAAGACCCTGGAAGCCAAGGTCGGCGCCGCGCTGGAAGGCAGCTTCGCGCCGCAGATCACCCAGATGCTCGCCAGCCCTTACCAGTCGGACTACAAGCTCAAGCTCGGCGCCGAAGCCAAGGCCGGCAGCGAGATGGCACTGACCTTGACCCTGCTGGGCCTGGAATCACTGGCCAAGCTGGAGCTGAAGGTGGACACCGAACTGGCCAACTCGCCGACCGGCAAGGTCAGCGCCGACCGCAACGACTTCCTGGCTGGCGAAACCACCCACTTCACGATCGATCTCGATGCCGCGAAAACCAGTTTTCTGGGCATCTACAACATCGCCGAAGTGCTGATCGTGGAAAAGCTGGCAGACAATACCGCGGTGATTCGCGCCCGCCAGACGGCCACCGATGGCGCCACCCGCTTCACGGTGCCGTATGTGGCCGCGGTGGGCGGCACCACCGGCAACTTCTTCGCCTTCGTGCTCACCCGTCTGCTGCCGGCAGACCTGCTGTCCCTGGAACTCGGCCAAGTGCGCGCTGCAGGATTTGGCGAGTTGCTGCGAGCCCGTGTCGAAGCCGTTTCGGGCTCCGCGAACTGCAGCAGCGAAACCTGCAACAACCCCGACGACGAGGAAATCCGGATCGAGGATTCGCTCGGCAGCGCCGTCCAGGCCCGCTACACACTGATCACCCGTTCGGTGAATACGGCCACGCGAGGAACCATCGGCAGCGACGCCGAGATCGGCCTCGACGGCCGCAGCCTGTTCTCGACCATTTCACTGAGCTGCAACGGCGATGCCGAAGCTTCCGGCTACCTGCCGCAGAACGGCAAAGGAACGCCGGCCAGCTCGGGCCACACGCTGAGCCAGTTCGCGTTCGCCGTCAGCCAGCCGGTCAGCTACCGGATCGATATCCCGAAAGCCAACGTCGTCAACTTCAGCACGCGCGGCGGCGCCACAGTCAGCGTCGGCCTGACCGAAGGCAATCAGCTGCCACCTGAAGAGGACGGACAGTCCCGGCTCTACGGCGGCTCGCCGACGGCAGTCGACCCGAGCAATCCGCTGTCCCTGGTGGTGATTTACGAAGCGGATTCGGGCATTAATCAGGAGTTCGGCAGCCGCAGCGGCGTGCTGCAGCCCGGCATCTACACGGTAGCCACCGCCTGTACCCAGTTCGCCGCCACCTTCACTGACGCCACGGAAAGCAGCACGCTGCACGAACTGCAGACCATCCTGACCCTGTCCGCCGCGCCCTAGGCTCGGTCCGCGCCGCCGTCGAACTGGCAGGAAACCGACAGGAGAAACCGACAAGACAGGTCGCATTGGCTATGTTTGTCCGCGAACTTCGACACAGGGACGTGACATGCATCGCATCGAACGGATCGGCTACGCCGGCCTTCTTCTGGGGTGCCTGCTTCTGAACGGCTGCGGATCGAGCACCGTGCCTGAATCCGGCACCCCGACCGAGCCTGCCGAACAGCCGGCGCAGATCAGCCAGGATCTGCGCTTCACGGCATCGGACGGCATCAGCCTGGCGGTCAAGCTCGGCGGCCGTGGCGACTTTTCGCCGCGGCCGCTGATCGTCGAGTTCAGCCCTTACGCGCCGGGCTGTTGCGAGGAATACGGCGGCGCCGGCTACAACTACCTGCAGGTCCACATCCGCGGTACCGGCAATAGCGATGGTCAGTTCGACGCACTGGGGCCGCGCACGCAGCAGGACGTGGCCGAAGTGCTGCAATGGGCCTGCGCGCAATCCTGGAGCAACGGCAGCATCGGCCTGTATGGTTTTTCGGCCAGCGCCATCATGGTCTACAACTCGCTGCACCAGCCGCTGTCCTGTCTGAAGACCGCGGTGCTCGGCACCGGCACGCATGAGCTGTTTCGCGATCTGCTGGTGCCGGGTGGCATCCAGAACGTCGTGCCGGGCACTGTCGTGCTGGTCGGCATCGGCACGCTGGCCGCCACGCAGACGTTCAGCCGCCTGTTCCGCGATCCGCTGCAGAGCATCGTCGCGCCGCTGGTCGGCACGCTCGACACAGTGCTGAGTTATCTCGCGCACCCGACGCTGGACAGCTTCTGGCAGGAGCGCGGCAATCGCGGCGATGCCAACCACGTGCCGATCATGATGATCACCAGCTTTTACGATGTGGAGCCGCGCGGCCCGTTCCAAGCCTTCCAGCAACTGCGCGGCAGCGGCGCCCATCTGCTGGCGATCGGTGGCCATGACGGTGCGCCGGCGGGCACCGAGGGTCTGCGCCAGGAGCAGGGAAAACGCTGGTACGACCGCTATCTGGCGGGCATCGACAACGGTGTCGATCGAGATCCGAAAGTGCAGCTGTTCCTGTCCGACGGCGATCGCATCGACGCGCTCAACGGCGGCTTCCTGCGCTACGACGCCAATGACTGGCCGGTGCCCGGCACACGCTGGCAGGCACTGGCGCTGGACGCCGCCCGCAGCGGCACCTCCCGCTCGCTCAACGATGGCTCGCTGAGCAGCGGCACGCCGACGACAGCCGCCACGCAGTCGTACCTGGAGCTTCCCTCGCTGCCCACCGCGACCGACCCCTACACCACGGCCGTGATCGGTGGCGCCGGCCTCAACACCTTGCTGACCGCGATCCCGCAGCTGGACGACATGACGCTGGCCGAGCTGCTGGGCCTTGCCTACACGAGTGAGCCGCTGCCTGACGATCTGCTGGCGGTGGGGCCCGCGAGTCTGGAGCTGCGCCTGGCCAGCACCGTGCGGCAGACCGACATCTACGCGGTGATCTCGGATGTCTGGCCGGATGGCAGCGCGCATCCGGTAGCGACCGGACGGCTGCGCAGCTCCTTCCCTTTCATCGACCCCGACAAATCACTCAAGGATGCCGATGGCAACGTCGTGCAGCCGTATGGCCTTTACTCGGAAAAGGACTTCGCGCCGATCGGCACCGCGCGCCTGTACCACGTCGAGTTCTGGCCGATCGGCAATCGCTTTCAGAAAGGTCATCGCCTGCGCCTGCACGTGCTCGGCGTATCCGCGTTTTCGCTGCCGGTAAGCCTGGGCATCAACCGCGTGGAGGTGGGCGGCGACAGTGGGTCGCGTTTGCTTCTGCCCGTGGTATCGAACGACGGTCTGCTGTTCTAGGGAAAAGATGCTGGAACAGGCTTTCCGTGTCAGGCCGCCGGCGCGCGCGGTGGCCGGGGCGAACTGCGACGGCGGCGCGGCGTCCGCGTGGTACGTGGCTTGTTCGGACCGGGATCGAGGTCCGAACTGTCGTCGCCGTTGGCGGCATTCGTAGGTTCGGACTGCGATTCGGCTTCGGGCTTGGGCTCTGCAACGGGCTTGGCCGGCGGGCGCTTGCGCGAGCTGATTTCGTCGACCGCTTCCCGTGCTTGCGCGGCAACGTTGCGGGTCTGGATCAATCGGTTCAGCAGATCGAACCAGAACGGCGCACCGAGCGTGGTGGCCAGTGCGGTCAGCGCGAGGCCGAGGATCTTGGTGAGCACGAACAAGGCGCCGGTCAGGAAGGCCCGGCTGTCGCTGCACGCCTGGCCAGCGATGGTCGGCGCGCAGGCCGGCAGGCCGGTGATTCCATTCCAGCCCAGCGGCAGGCCGAGGTTGCTGGCCAGTGCCAGCTGGCTGTTGACCTGTTGCGCCAGCTGGCGCTCGCAATCCGCTGTTGCTTCCTTGCAGACCGGCGCAGTCACCTGGCCCTCGCCCGCGACGCCGACCGCTGTCGCGACGATCTTCGCGCGCAACGCATCGTCCTGCGACAGGGTACGGACGATGTTCAGGGTGTCGGCATTCAGCGCGATCGCCAACACCGCGCCGATCGCCAGCAGCACCAGCTGCACATGACGGCGATACCAGCCGGTGACCCGCTCCATCGACTCCTCGAAGTAGGCGGCGAGCGCGGCGCGCACTTTCGCATCGTCATCGCCGAGCTTCAGGCCGACGACCTTGAGCATGGTGTTCGCGGCCTTGCGGAAGTCCTCGTGCTCGGCGGCCAGCGCGATCACGGCACCGGCAAAACGCGCCGCCGGAATTGCCGATGGCAGCTTCGAGCCGCCTACCTGATAGTTGCCTTCGTAGAGCGAATAGACAAAGGGGCTGTCGTACAACTGCCGCACCATCGCCTTCGCCGCAGCGTTGTCATCCTGGCCGGCACCGCCAACGATCTGCGACAGGATTTCGCCGATGCCGCGCTCCAGCAGCTTGCCGCGCCGGCGCAGCCAGGTTTCGAGCAGTTCGACGCCGATCGAGGCGGCGGTCGAAAAGATCAGATAGACCAGGGTCAGGCCGATCAGCACGTCGAGTAGCTGCAGGATCATCGCGATGCCCCTGAACCGCTGGTGATGGCAGTGTCGAAGGCACTGCTCTCAGCGAGTGTAGGCAGCGCGGCGTGACAGCCGCCACTCCAACTCGGCAGCGCTCAGAAATAGCGGATCAGACGCAGATCGAGCTGCCGGGTTTCCTCGGAGCCGAGCCACAGCGCGCGCGCACCGAGCCGCAGGCCGTAGTCCTTGCCGAGCTGCCACTGCTGTTCGAGGCTGATCGCTCGGCGATCGGCATCGTCACCCGCCAAGCCGGGCAGCCAGCTCGCTTCGAGCTGCACGCCCCAGAGCTTCAGCGGCTGCGCCAGCAGGCCGAGGCGCGGGCCGAGCTGCAGGGCATAACCGTTGTTGCGGACATTGCCGACTTCGGCACGCAACTCGGCATGGCCGTAGGCGACAAGGCTGCCGAAGCGTCCCCAGGCCAGGCCCGGGCCGCCCTCCAGCACGGTGGTGCGTGGATCGCGGCCGATGCCGAGATCGGGGCGCTCGTGGGCAAGGCGCACGCGCCAGGAGATCGGCTGGAACAGGCTGCTGCGCGGCGCGATCGACAGGATGTCGAGCAGCGCCAGATGGTCGAGCGTGGTCGCGCCGTTGGCCAGCCGCGTGCGCAGGCCGAGGTCGACGAAGTTGATCTGCTGGCCCTCGCCATAGCCCGCGGCGGGATCGAGCAGGTCGTGATACGCCGGCCGCCAGTCGATGGTGGCGATGTCGCCGCCCTCGCTGCGTGCCTGGGCACCGAGCATCAGGCGCTGCGTGGCATGGCCGCCGGTGGGATCGGTGTCCGGCGTCGGCACCGTCACCTTGCCGCCTTTCTCGCCGGTGGCGGCGCGGGCGCGCAGCAGCGCCAGCGATCGCGGCACGGCAACCTCGCGCGGCAGCTCGCCTTCGAGAAAGTGGTACTGGACGAGATCGTTGGC